>JANQFY010000177.1 GCA_028277585.1 Sedimentisphaerales bacterium | reverse complement strand
GCCCGAGCGCCGGGGATCCCAAGCCGCTGGACGCCGTGGTTGTGGGCGCCGACGGCTTTGCCGCCGACGCGGTGGCGTGCCAACTCATGGGAACGTCTGCCGAGGCGGTTCCCCACCTGTCGATCGGCGCCGAGCGCGGCTACGGCGTGATCGACATGACCGCGATCGACGTCGCCCCCGACAACTGGCGCGATTGGGTCGATCCCTTCGCCGGGGCGCCGGGCAACATCAGCATCCAGTTCCCCGATGTCACGGTCTTCGACAACAACTCGTGCAGCGCATGCCAGTCGACCGTCCTGCTGTTCCTCAAGCGCTATCGGGATCATTTGTTCGATTACTTCCCCGACATGGAGCAGTTGAATCTCGCGATCGGCAAAGGCGAGGTGGACCTGCCCGAAGGGACACTCTGCATCGGCAATTGCACGCGACGCCACAAGGACAACTGCTCCGTCGTCCCGGGCTGCCCTCCCGTCGCCAGCGAAATCCTCCGGGCCCTGACCGGCAAACCGTCGATCGACAGCAAAGACGGCCGCAGCCCCAAAGCCGACCAGAAAGACCCATCCTAAATCGTGGGCCGCTAGCCGTACCCTCTCTCAGGGTACGAGCTTGTCGAAGTCGGAGGGGTTGACCCAGCCGGCGGCTTTTTCTTTGAGTTCGCCGCTCATGTAGCGTTCGTAGAAGTCCTTGGTCTTGCGGTCGCCGTAGGGGTACGCGTCAAAGACGTGACCTTTGCCCAACATGCGAGGATCGCCCTGCTCGCGCAGTTCTTCGAACAACTGGTTCTTCAAGCGGATCTTGACCGTCTTCAGGTCGTCTCGATCGGCGAGGTTGTTGATGCACTCGGGGTCCTTGCGAATCTCGTACAGTTCCTCGGCCGACCGCTTGCCAAAGGACCAGGTCCAGAAGCGTTTGGTCTCGGCTGACCGGCGGGCCTGGAGACACTCGGTCTTGGTCGGACTGCCGTCACAATTCAGGTATCCCGTCTCTGGATTGCCCCCGGGCCAGCGGTCCGGCTCGAAGTTGTGCAGGTAGAGGTACCCCTCCTTGACGATCCCGCGAACCGGATAGCCCGCATCGTTGGGTCGACCCACATCGTGACGTTCCTTGCCGAGCAGGATGTGATCGCGCTGTCGAACGCATTGCCCGGACTTGCCCAGCTTGAAGATCTCGGTCAGACTCCGCCCCGTGATCGGTTGCATCCCGACCTGCTCGGCGGTCAGGCCCGCCACGTCCAGGAACGTCGGCGCGAAATCGATGAAACAGACGTAGTCGTCGACCTTGCGCCCCGGGTTGCGAATCCCCTTCTTCCACATCACCGCCAGGGGCAAATGGTTGGAGTACTCGTACTTCTGACCCTTGACGTGAGGGAACGGCATGCCGTTGTCGGCGGTGACGACGACCAGCGTGTTGTCCAACAGGTCGCGTTCTTCGAGCGCATCGAGCATGCGCTCCAGGTGTTTGTCGAAATGCTCGATCTCGAAGGCGTAGTCGAGCATGTCGGCGCGGACGGTCTCATTGTCCGGCCAGTGGCGCGGCACGCGATCGATCTGGTCGAGGCTCTTGCCCCCTTTGGTGCGGCCGGAATCGTACTCGTACCCTCGGTGCGGCTCGTGCCCCCCGTACCAGAAACAGAAAGGCTGTCCCTGGGGTTTGGCGTCGAGGAAGTCGGCGAAGTTGCCCGCGTAGTCGTTCCCACTGATCGCCCGGGTCGGGGGCGTGAGCTTGCGGGCCTGATAGCGCTTGCCCGCGAGTTGTCGGGGACGACCGTTGGTCTTGCCCGCGATCCCCGGGGCCCAGCCCTTGCCCGTGAAACCCGTGTGGTACCCGTGCTCGGGCAAGGCTTCGGCGTAGGTCTTGAACTTGGCCGGGAAGTAGCACCAATGATTCGCGGCCGCCTCCAATTGCCATGAGTTGCGGCCCGTCAGGATGCAGGACCGAGAGGGAGCGCACTTGGCGTTAGGTGTGTACGCGTTGGTGAACAGAATGCCCTCCCGCGCGACGCGGTCGAAGCCCGGCGTCTTCACCCAGGAACAGCCGTAGGCACCCATGTGCGCCCAGGACGCATCGTCGGCAATGCAGAAGAGAATGTTGGGCCGAGACGCTTCAGCGCCCGGCGCCGCCAGGGTCGAGCAGGCGGGCAGCACTGCAGCGCCACCGAGAACCTTCAAGAAACCACGTCGCGAGAGACCTTCATGCTTCATCGTTATGCTCCAAATCTGTTTCGAGTAGTACTATCGCTTGGCGCCACTGCCTCAGCGGGCCGGCCGACTGGCCGCGAACCAGGAATCGTCGATCACGCGCCCCAGCAGGAAGAACTTCCGGTCCGGATACCACAGCACCGCCTTCCCATGGCGAACGGTGAGGCTGGAATAGAGCGCCAGATCCAAACGTCCCCGCCGCTTGGGCGCCCCGAGACTCACACCGCCATGGTCCATGAAGAACGTCGGCTCATCGAACCAGACGGGCTGCTCACCATCCGGTGCGTAGCGACCCGCCACGAGATGGATGGGCCGGCGATGGAACGACGTGTCCCGCGGCCCGTACCCTTGATAGTATCCATCGTGATTGTGAATGAAGAGAACGTAGCGACCACTGCCGGCGGTGTTGCCCCCGACATCGTAGATCGGGCACGGTGACAGTGGATGCAGGAGCGGCTCGCCCCCATCAGAGCGCAGCAGCCGTTTGGGTGACGTCCAGGTCGCCCCGTCGTCGGCACTGACCGACCAGAAGGGGCTCCCCGCCGCCGTACGCATGACGCAGAACAGCCGACCATCCGGCAACTTGACGATGGCCGGCTCCTGGCACGCGCTTGTCTCGGAATGGCCCGGGAAAGGAACCGCCAGGGCCTTCTCGTTGGCCGCCGACCAGGTAATCTTCAGCTTCGCCACCGGCGGATCGGCGTCGAGATTGTCGAATCGCATGAACTCGACCCGCGCATCGTGACTGATCCACGAACCGGTCGGATTCTTCGCCACCGCCTTGCTCGTCCAGCGTGTGAAACCGGCCAGGTAGCGACCGTCCTTCGTCAGCCGCAAGGGTTTTTGCCAACAGATCCAGTTGGCGGGGAAACTGGCGTCCGGGTTGTCCCGGTTGCTGCGCGGCATGGGAACGGTCTGGGGCTTCGACCATGTCTTGCCCAGATCGTCGCTGTAGATTCCGTCCATCAGGCCGGTCGTGTGAGGAAACGTGTCGAACTTGCCCACGTTCTGGCTATAGAGCACGTAGATGCGTCCCGACCGACTGACCAGCGGGAACGCCCAACTGGCCATCAAGCCCTGTCCGGCTCGGGCCGGTCCCGCGATGATGGCGGGCTTCGACCATGTCACCCCCTCATCCGTACTCCGGGAGAACACAATGTGCTGATCGGGCTGGCCCTCATGGGTGCTCTGGGTCCAGACCGCCATGAGCGAACCGTCCGGCCCATCGAACACGAGGAAATGCTCGTTGCCCGTATCGCTGACACCCGCGTCGGTCACCTGGGGAACAAACACAACGTAGTCAGGTTGAGTCGCCTTCAACTCACGGTTCATCCGCTGCTTCAGTTCGGCCAGAAACGGTACAAAGAGAGGATCGGCCTTCTGCTGGCCCTCCGCCAGACTGCAAGTAGCCATGACACAGAACACACCGAACAGCGATACGCGCATATTCCTGATCATAGGCCTGCCTCTTCTCCTGTCGCATCTGTGGCAAATCAGCCCTGGCCTCCGGAAGACAGTTGACGCCGGAGGGTCGACTCGGCACAATACCGAGGCCAATGGCAGACACTATACTTCGATACAGACAAACGAGTCAATGAAGGACCCATGTCGGACCGCGTCAGTCTCAAATTCGGTAGTCTCATCCTGGATGTGCCGTTCTTCCAGGCCGCGCTGAGCGGGTACAGCGATTACAACATGCGCGCGCTGGCCCGCCGCCATGGCTGCCCCTTCGCGCTGACCGACGTGATGCTGGCCAAGAGCATGGCGAATCCCAAGGTGCTGGCCAAGCCGTGCTTTCAGCCGGGCGATGACGAGCACCCCGTGGGCGCTCAGATTATGGGCCGGACCCCTGCGACGATGGCCAAGGCCGCCCGCGATCTCGTCGCCGCCGGCTACGATCTGATCGATCTGAACTTCGCCTGCCCGGCGCCGAAGGTCCTGCGGCGTAGACGCGGCGGCGCCCTGCTGGCCGAACCGAGCGCCCTGATGGATATTGTCAAGGCTGTTCAGGACGTCGTGGATTGCCCCATCCTGATGAAGCTTCGTATCGGATTCGACAGCCAGCCCGAATCGCTGGACTGCTTCTGGGAGATTGTGACCCGCTCGATCGAGGCGGGCGTCGACGCGCTGGTCATCCACGGTCGCACCGTCACCCAGCGCTATCGGGGCCAGGCCGACTGGGACATTCTGGCGACGGTCAAGGAGCGTTTTCCCGATGCGACGATTGTGGGCAGTGGGGATATCTTCGACCCGGCCGCCACGGTGGACCTGCTCAAGCGGACGGGACTCGACGGGTTCATCGTCGCGCGGGGCGCGATCGGCAACCCGTGGATCTTTCGCGACCTTCGCGCCGTCTGGGAGAACCACCCCATCCCCGCACCGCCCGATCTGGCTGAGCAGCGCGCGATCATCCTGGAGCACTTCCACCGCGTACTGGAAGGTCATCACGAGAAGAAAGCGATCGGCTACTTCCGAAAGTTCATGGTCAACTACGCCCGGCGCCATCCGAAACGCAAGAAGCTCCTGATCGATTTCATGCTGGCGGCCGACCGCGCCGCCGTCGAAGCGGTCATTGACACCTGGTATGTGGACGCCTATCCCGGCGCGGATTGACCTTAGCCGCGTCGCAAGCTACGGGCCATTCTCAATCGGCCCGGGCCGGACGACCACCGGCGCGTTCTTGATCTGGGGCCGCATCGCCAGCCAATCGACGCCCTGGAACTGAGGATCGTCGATCTGCCGCACCTCTTCCTCGCCCCGATAGGGACCCATCGCATCGACCCATGCGATCACGCGCCGACGACTCACCTCGTCGACCTTCACCCCGTGGTGCTTGCCACTCGATATCCGCTCGACTAAGCGGCTGCGGTACGAAAGCTTCGTCATCGGCGCGGGCGTCACGTAGGCGGCCGGATCACGCTGGTCGAACGCTTCCACGAGAATCGTGTCGGCGATACCAAACCCGGGCGGCGGGTTCTCAGGTGGATTGTACGGCGCGCCCCAGGAGGGATTGCCCAATAGCAGAACATAGGGCTCCTTGAACAGGCCGTTCCCGCGAAACGTCAGATCCAGCGTCTTTCTCGCTTTGCCGTCGCCCTGGTGGCATTCGCCGCAGTACTTGTCCAGGACCGGCTGGACGAAGCGCATGTAGCTGATGGATTCATCGCCCCAGGGCGGCGGCGTGATCGACGACGGGGTCCGCCGCACAGCCTGAGCCGAGCTGTCCGCGACCGGGGTTTTGCTGTGTGTCTCGTGACATCCCAGGCAGCCGCGCGTCTCGCCCGGCATGACACCCGAGATCGATCGCATGGTCTGGAGGGCGCGGTACTTCTCGTCCAGCAACTGGAAGTAGAGGGACTTTCCCGAAGGCGCTTCGAAGCAAACCGATCCGTCGCGCTCGATGGGCACCGTCCCGAGGATGCGTTTGACACCCTCGGACGACACCATCGACACGACGGGGCCGGTCGATGCATAGGGTCGTTTGTACCAGTAGCTGTAGGTCTTGGCGTCCATCGTCAGGATACGGAGGTGCTTCGCCTTGCCGCGCAGTTGAGCCGGTGCGTTCTGATACACGTTGTTGCTGTAGATGACACCGCCACCCGGGTTGTGCCGCTCGGCGAGCGTGGGCCATTGTACGGTGCTCGGCATCACGGGCGGTTTGCGGCGCGGCTTGACCGGCATGGCGTGCAGGATGTTGTGAACGCCTTCGTAGATCAGTTCCCGATTGCCATCGGTATCCATCAGGTACAGGACGAACTTCCCCTCCCGATCAGCCGAGACCAGGAAATCCGTTTCGCTCAAGGGATAGGGGTTCTGGTAAGCGCGGTAGGTTCCGCTCGTGTGATAGTTCTCCGATTCGATCGGATCGACGGGCCCATTGCCCGACTCGGGCCATTCCAGTTCGGCGGTGACCTTGGTCAGCCCATCCGGGAAGTTCAGTCCTTGGCGCGTATCGACGATCCCAATGCTGCCCGAGAACCAGTTGTGATGGGCCGACCCGGTGAACATAACCCGGTCGCTGCCCGGGATCTGCCGCGCGTCCTTGAGCAGGTCGGGCCAGACGGTTTGATTGCCCCAGAACGTCGCCGCCTGGGTCCCGTCGGGGCGCATGGTCCAGAGCGACTGGGCGCGCCAGAGCGGCTTGTCCGTGTACTCCCAACGCGTGTAAATCACGCGACCATCGGCGAGCATCGCGGGCAGGTAGTCCGGCTCGTTGTTACGCGAGATCAGGTACATGTTCTTGCCGTCCAGATCGCAGCGCGTCAGCGTGAACGAATTCGTGGGCGGCATGCAGCGCACGTAGTTGTGCCCGCGTGTGCTGGCGAAGACGATGTGCTCGCCGTCGGGCAGATAGATCGGATCGACGTCGTCGTAGATACCGCTGGTGATCTGCCGCAGGCCGGAGCCATCGATGTTGATCTCGTAGAGGTGGAAGTTCTTCTCGTTGGCCGGATGGAAAGAAACGAGCACGCGTTTCGCATCGAACGAGAGGTCGGGACGCCAGAACGTGCCGTGCAACGGCTCGAAGGGCATGAGCTTGGTCAGGCGTCCAGCCGGAGACAAACCATCCAGAATCAACAAGCGCCCACTGGGAACCGCCATATAGCCCAGTCGGTGGCGCGTCTCGTGGGGCCATTCGGAGCCCTGCGGAAACGGGATGTCGACGAACAACACCTTCTCAAAATCAACAGCGGGATGGGCGAACATGATCCGACGCTTGACGCGGCGCACCGCCAGGTAGAGTTCATCATCTGCTGAATTGGCCAGGCGGGCTTCCAGGACGTCCAGTTCGGCCAAATCCTTGGTGAAGTCGACCCGTCGCCCATGATCCCGCTCGATCCGGGCCGCGATGTCACGCGCCCAGGCGATCTCCTTGCGAATCCGCTCGGCAGTCACCTCGCCCTCGGCTTGATGCAGCCAGTCTCGCTTGAGAATCTCTTCTGTCTCCTGCGCCGAGTAGTCCCGCGTCTTGGGCGTGTACGGCTTGACATAGGGCGCCACCGGCTCGTGCTTCACCGGACGGCGTACAATCCGTCGGCCCGCGTCAATAATGGCTTCAATCCACTCGGGTTCGCACGTCCCGGCCGGGCCCAGCGCCTCGAGCCGGGCGAAACCCGCTTCCAGTTTCTCCACGTCGCGCCAGGCACTGCGCTCGGCGTCGCTGAGTCGGGCCCATTGTCCCTCGGTGAGCGGCTTGTATTCGGTCGCCAGGTCCATCAGCCGGCGGGCCTGTCGCAAGTTCCATAAATTGCCCTTGGCCGTGAGATACGCGCTGGGCTGGCTGCCCGTCATCTCCAGGAATTCTGTGAAAGCGCCGGGGAAACGCGCGGCCAATTTCGACTGCACGAATCGCACGCACAGCTCCGGCGCCTTCTGGCGGATCAGGTTCCGGCGGGTGGCGCCCATCGTCTGGGCGAATGTCGCTTTCTCCTCGTACGCGGCCTCAGCCCGCTGCTTGTGCTCGCTCACTTCGCCTAGCAGAGACGAGAGCCCTTCTTCATACAGCCGCGCGACGGCGCAATTCGACAGCGCTGCACGGTAGAGGCGCAGGTCGTCGATTCCGCCCTGGAAGAACTCGCCTGTCCCTCCCGAGGAGCCGATGAAAGCGTCCGCAGCGCCGCCGGAGAGAATGCGTCCCGACCGGGGCTCCGAGGCAATCGCCAGACCGTCCAGATAGACGCGCATGCACTGGCCGTCATAGGCGCCCGCGACATGGTGCCATTGCTTGTCCCGCAACATGACCGGATCTATGGGGGCATCCAACTCCTGGTACCCTGTCCCCTCAGTCTGTAGCCCCAGCGCGAGGATGCGACCGTCCCGCTGAAACGAGAACAGCAACCGCCGCGATCCGTCCTCCTTGCGAAAGATCTCGCGATAACCGGACAGATCGCCCGGCTTAACCCAGGCCGAGATCGTCAGCGCGGGCAGATCCGCAAACACGTCACTCGCCCTGACGCGTACAGCCGATCGCCCCTCCAACCACAGCGCCATGCCAAACACACCGTCTCTCGTCGACGCCCCGCGTTCGGCCCGCGCATCGAGTCCCACTTCTGCAACATCCGCGAATGTCCCATCGATGCGTTCATCGAACGTCCAATGCGCCAGAAGATCGCCGGGAGCACTCGCTGCCAATGAAGCGACGCCAGCAGTATGGATACAGATGGATACGAACAGGAGACCTATGGCTTTCGCTCTCATTGATCCGTCCTCATCCTGATGCAGGCGGTTGTACGCATCGACCTCCGACGCCGCTAGCGGCATTGTGTCACGAACCGTCGTCTTTGTCGGTTCTGACCTTCAGGTGATCGCCCGTGTCCTCGGCTATCCGGCGGTACCAGGACTTCGGGTAGCCCGGATGCGTGACCTTGCCGGCTTCATTTCGCATGTTGCCATCGAGATACTTGACGATCAGTGACTCGCCCAGTTTGCGCCAACGCTTCACCGTCGCGTCACCTCGCTCAACCGAGTACTGGGTCAGGTAGTCGATCGCCAACTGAGGGGACTCCCGATAGAGTTTCAGCGCGACCTCGTCCGTGCCCGCCTGGTCGGCGACGAAGCGGCCCTCCAGTTCGCGCTGGACCTTCTGGACGTCCTTGATCATGTCGCTGTAGCGCTGGTAGGTGTAGTTCGAGACGAAGTTGAAGACCCAGAACGCCGCGTCCCAGGTGAAGTGATCGAAGTCACCCGTGCCGACCGCGAAGCTGTGCGGCACGCGCTTGATTCCGCAATACATGGGGACATAGACCGTGCTGTAGGTGTCATCGACGCCGAACCAGAGGAGACCGCCGATCGGGTCGGGCAGCCAGGAACGCGCTTGGGAGACGAAGGAAAAGGCGGTCTGCTGGGTCGAGGCGGCCCGCTCGTTGCAGTACTTGACGCCATCGACCTCCCAGGTCAGCGGGCGCCAGCGGTACGGCAGTTGGAACGGTCCGGCGCCGACGTCCTTGGTCATGTCGAGTTCAGTGCCCTCGAAGTGGTCGCGCATCAGTTCCATGACGTCGCGCACGGCCAGCTTCTTCGCGGGCTTGACCCAGAGCGGCAAAGGCGGCGCGTTCTTGTCGCCCTGGACATACGCGAACGACATCTTCACCGCCGGAGCGATCCGCTTGAACGCACTCCAGACCCGGGCCTCACAGAAACGCAGCGCGCCGAAGTCCGCGGGTGCGTACGCTTCGGCGAAACTGAAGTCCTCGTCCTCCCCGTCAAACCAACCCATCTCCCGGGCCAGTATGATGGTGTCCTTCTCATAGAGACAATTCTTCGGATCGTTCAGCGGAAACGTTCGAATGCGCGCCTGATTCGCATGGGCGCAGACATAGCCTTCGGGCACGCGCCGCGCCACCCAAACGGCGCCCTTCTTGTCAGGCCCTTTGCCGATGATCTCCATGATCCAGACCTCCTGGGGATCGGCGATGGAGAAGGACTCGCCCGAACTGTAGTAGCCGTACCGGTCCATCAGGTCACCCAGGGTCTCGATCGCCTGCCGCGCCGTGCGAGCCCGCTCCAGCGTGACATAGATCAGACTGCCGTAATCCATGATCGCGTTCGGGTCGCGCAGCTCCTTTCGCCCGCCCCAGGTGGTCTCGCTGATGCAGAGTTGATGCTCGTTCATGTTCCCCACGACCGTGTACGTGTGCGGGATTTGTTCGATCTGACCGAGGTACTTGCCCGAGTCCCAATCGTGGATGTCACGCATCTCGCCGGGCAAATGATCGGCGGCCGGGGTGAAGTAGAGTTCCCCGTAAAGCGTGTGCGCATCGGCCGCGTAGGTGATCATCGTGGAGCCATCGGCCGAGGCGCCTTTCGAGACTAGGTAGCTCGTGCAGGCACGCGCCGGTACGCTCATGAGGGCCAGACCAAAACCAAGAACGCAGATGAACAGACAAATCGCTCGTTTCACAATCGTCCCCTTATCAGAGATCTCGTTATCGTGCTCAACTCAACCGCCCCGCTTCTATCACGTCGCCGCGTCCCTGTCAACAGCACTGGGCGGTGAGAATAGGGCCTGTCATCGCAGGGGTATTCTGCTACAATGCGGCCTGCCGACGAACCGACCCGTCCAGGATTCATGGGAGACCGAACAACATGAGTCACCGCATCGTCTTGATTCCTCTGATTGCCCTGATCGGGGCGTATGCCAGCCCTTGTACGGGAACCGCCGGCTACATCGGCGCAGACCTTCCCGCCCTGCTCGAATTCGAGGACGGCAGAGCCGTACAGAACCCGGCCGAATGGCCGCTTCGCCTGGCGGAGATTCGCCGGTTGATGATCGAGACGTTCACAGGGACCTTTCCGGCGAAACCGCCTCGCCTGCTCGATGCCAAGATAGTCCGCGAGACGCAGGCGGATGATGGTTCTATGCGGCGTCGCGTGAAGCTGACCTTCGACACTAGGAACCGCGCCGCCATAGAGATATGTCTGTGGCTCCCGCCGGGCAAGGGGCCCTTCCCGGTGTTACTGACGGCGCCGGTCGAGTGGCAGGTGGACCGGCGATGTCAATGGCCCCAGGCAGCGCTCAAGCGGGGCTACGCCGCCTGCCTGTATCCGGGCGTGAGTTTCACCTGCCGACCCGCCAAAGGATACGAAAGCTACAAGAAAGCCATCGGCGTCTTCCGCGCCGAGTACCCTGAAGCAACCTGGGCCGATCTGCCCTGCGGCGCATGGATGGCCAGTCGCGCGCTGGATTACCTGCTCGATCCCCGCTACGAGTGCCCCATCGCGAAGGACCAGATCTGCATCATGGGTCACTCACGCTACGGGAAGCAATCGCTGATCGCGACCGCGTTCGATGAGCGCATCACCTCGGTCGTCGCGCGCAGTCCAGGCTCGCCCGCTTCCTGTCCCTATCGCTTCACCTCGCGCGACACCTTCGCCGAAGCGCCGCCCGACTTCCCGGGCGACTGGTTCCGGCCCGATCTGAAACGGTACTATGGGCGCGAACATGAACTGCCCATCGACGCGCACGGATGGTACGCCTTGATCGCGCCGCGGCGCTGTCTCATCCACACCGCGCATAACGATGGTTGCGAGCCGACGTTTGCGGTCGAACGCGCCTACCGCGAGGGTCGCCAGGTCTACCACCTGCTGGGCCGACCCGAGAACCTGCGCGTCCAGTACCGCGAGGGCGCACATAATCCCACGACTGATTCGCACCGTAAGGTCTATCTCGACTGGTTCGATCTGTCGTTCGGACGCGGGGCAGCCAGACAGGACCAGTTCCCTGAGGAATTCATCCACAAGTTCGACTGGCAAGCGTGGCGGGCCCGGCAGTCGAAGGTCGATGTCACACAGCCGGGCAAAGACGCCCCCGCCCGAACCCGCATCGAATGGGCGTTGGGAACGACGCCTACGCGCGCGCCCTCGTCAGAGGCGCCCCGCTTCTTGACGGACGCCGAATCCGAGATGATGACGCACGACCGTTGGCAGGTGGAGAACACCGCCCGCATCCCCGTCAACTTCGGCGCGGGCGTGCGGGGCAACCTTTACTACAACCCGACCGTCAAGTCACCTGCCCCGGCCGTGATCTGGCTGCATCCCTACTCCTACCACAGCGGATACAACGAGGGGTACGGCGTACAGGGAACGACCGTCTACCATCGATTGGCCCGGCAGGGCTACGTCGTGCTCGCCTACGATCAGTGCGGCTTTGGACTGCGTCTCTTGGAGGGTCGGGACTTCTACGAGGACTATCCTCACTGGTCGCGCCTGGGTCGCATGGTGTACGACGTCCGCTCGGCGGTGGATTTTCTGGCCGAGGGGCAAGGACACGCCAAGTCCGAGATGCCTCCGATCGATCGCGAGCGGATCTACGTCCTGGGCTATTCGCTGGGCGGCATGGTCGGACTCTACGCGACGGCGTTGGACGAACGAATCGCGGGCGTCGCGTCCTTCTCGGGTTTCACTCCCCTGCGCACCGACACCGACGCCAAGACGACCGGCGGCATTCGACGGCTCTGGCAATGGCATGCTCTGCAGCCCAAGCTGGGACTGTTTCAAGGACGCGAGCAAGAGATCCCCTACGATTTCGACGACGTGATCGCCCAGATCGCGCCGCGACCATGCCTGATTGTCTCGCCGCAAAGAAACCGCAACGCCGACTTCGAAGACATCGTCGCGTGCATCGAACGGGCACGGGAGGCATGGCAGGCCCCCAACCGATTGCAGCATCTGACACCCGACGACATCGACCGATTCCAGAAAGACCAGCACACGCTGTTCACCAACTGGTGCGCCGGATTGTGAACGAAACGGAGCAGAATTGATGATACGAAACCTCTGGGTAGTCACCGTACTGAGCATACTTGTCGAGGCTTCGGCTTGGGGAGCCGAGTTCCAACTGAGCCCGGCGGCTGAGTGCAACCCGCGGAAGACGTTGCCGAACGTCCTGAGCAAGCTCGAAGCCGGAGGAGACGTGCGTATCGCCTACCTGGGGGGGAGCATCACCGCCCAGCCCGGCTGGCGCCCCAAAACGTTGGCGTGGTTCCGCGATCAGTTTCCCAAGGCCAACGTCAGCGAGATCAACGCCGCCATCGGCGGGACCGGCTCAGACCTGGGCGTCTTTCGCCTCCAGCACGATGTGTTGCGCCACAACCCCGATCTTCTCTTCGTCGAGTTCGCCGTCAATGACGGCGGCGCCGCTCCCGAACAGATCTACCGCTGTATGGAGGGCATCGTCCGTCAAACCTGGAGGCATGACCCCAACACGGACATCTGCTTCGTCTACACGCTGACCGGCGGCATGCTCAAGACGCTCCAGGAGGGGCACTTCCCCCGAGCCGCCAGTGCGATGGAGAGAATCGCGGACCACTACGGGATTCCCTCGATTCACATGGGCCTGCAGGTCGCCCGTCTCGAAGCGCAAGGTCGGTTGATCTTCAAGGGCGCCAAGCCCAAGACCGATGAGGAGAGGGCCGCCCTGGGAGACAAGATCCTGTTCTCACCCGACGCCGTCCACCCCTATCCCGATACGGGCCATCAGCTCTATCTGGAATCCGTCGTCCGATCGATGGCGCTGATCCGGAAGTGCGGCGAACCGGCGCCCCACCAGTTGGCAGCGCCTTTCGTAGCCGACAACTGGGAGGCGGCCAAGATGATCCCGCTGAGTCGGGCCCGGCTCAGTGCGGGTTGGAAGAGGCTCGATCCGCGCACCGACCGCCTGGCGAAACGCTTCGGCAACCGCTTGTCCGAACTGTGGAAGGCCAGCCGCCCGGGCGAATCGGTGACCTTCCGCGTGCGGGGATCGGTCGTTCGAATCTACGATCTCGTCGGGCCCGACTGTGGACAGATCACCGTCAAAATCGACGACCGCCCCGCCTTTATCAGGCCGCGATTCGACGCCTATTGCACCTACCATCGCCTCAGCCACCTCTCCGTCGCCAACGACCTGGCGGACACTACCCATCAGATCACTCTGACGATCCACCCCGAGCAGCCCGATAAAGTCGCGATTCTGAGCCGACGAAACCAGACGATGGACGATCCGGCCCGTTTCGACGACACCGCCTGGTACGCCGGCGCCATTCTGATCCTCGGAGACTGGGTGGACTAGGACGAGGGGGCTCCCCCGGTAGACTCCGTGACGGGACGGGGGAAACGCCCGCCTATAGCGATGAACGCCGAAAACGGTTATAATATGGGGTAGTGACGTAACGAGAGCGGATGTGAAATCACCCGGGGTGTGGCGTCCGCATTCCAACGATTTCCGCGGGTCCGTAGGCCCGAAATGCGGAGGTGATCATGGCCAAGGCCAATGTCGACCCATCAGAGTTGCGGCGTTTCGCCCGGGACCTGAGTCGATTCAACACAGATCTGGAAGCCCTCATGACAAGCCTCCAGACGCGTCTGCGCGGCCTGGAGAAAACCTGGATGGACCAGGAGCAGCGCCGTTTCACGCAGGAATTCGAGCAGACCATGAAGACGTTGACGCGTTTTCTCGACGGGTCGCACCAGCACGCCGCCTTCCTCGCCAAGAAGGCCCGGCACATCGAGGAATACCTCCAGCAGCGCTAGGAACCGGCCGTGGGGCAATATGCGAAGGTCAATTCGGTCGCCGCGCTCAAGCAACTCCGGAGCGCGCTGGCCCCGTTCACTCAGGCCGCCTCGACGGCCCTGGACGAGGTCAGCACGGAGATCCAGCGCACCCTGGCATGGCTTCACGAAGACCGCCGGCGCTACTGGGCGAACCAGGTGCGTCTCCGCACCGAGCAATACGTCCAGGCCAAGCTCGCGCTGAAACGCAAGGGCATATTCGACATCTCGCTGACGGGCCATCGCAGTACGGCGGTCGACGAGAAGAAGGCCTTGGCGATCGCGGAGCGCCGCCTGAACGAAGCCAAACGGCGCCAGGCGCGGACCCAATCCTGGATCATGAGGATTGAGAAGGAACTCTCAGATTACCGCGCCGCGGTTCAGGGGCTCTCCGGCATGATCGACCTGGACATCCCCAACGCACGAGCCAAACTAGAGAAGATGGTCGAATCGCTCGAAGCGTATGCCGCCCTGGCCCCGCCGGAGGTGGCGCGAAGCACT
Organism: Sedimentisphaerales bacterium; assembly: GCA_028277585.1. Taxonomy (GTDB): domain Bacteria; phylum Planctomycetota; class Phycisphaerae; order Sedimentisphaerales; family Anaerobacaceae; genus Anaerobaca. The sequence goes on along the minus strand of JANQFY010000177.1, from coordinate 1,312 downwards.
GAAGACGAGCAACCGGAAAGCACGGTCGGCACCCCGGGAGGCCCCACCACGGTCTTTCGCACGCCGGTCTCCGACGCCGAGGCTCAAGATCAGATCGCCCTGCTGCGCGAAAGAACCCCCTCGCTCGAGGTGCGCGACCAAACAGAAATCGGCTCGGACCCGGTGGATTGGTTCGCAAAGATCGAGCCAAGCGAAGCCCTTCGCAAGGCCGCGCAGGACATCGCCTCCGACGCGCCGCCGCCCGAGCCTGAGCAGAAAGTGCTCGTCGCCCTGCCGGCCGAGACGCCGGACGCAATCTATCTGGAGCGCAGCACAGACAGTGAGAAGGATTCGGGCTGGTACCTCGGCGTCGCGGATGACACCCAGACAACGGAGTACGCCGCCATCCGCATCGATGCACTGCTGGGGATCTGCCCTCCGTTGGAGGACCTTCTGAGTTTGCCGGCAGGACACGTGGTCCTGATCAGCCGCGCCATAGATACCGAAATCCTCTTTGACGCCGGGGGCACCGTGCTCTGGCGCCGTTCCGAGAACAGTGAATCGTCCTCGGAAGAAGACGAAACGAATCCGGGAGCGTAGTCGCATGAGTGTCATCGACAGCCGCGCCAAATTGATTCTAGCCGCCAAGAAACTCAACGGCGAATGGCATCAGGCCCAAGAGGCCTGGCGCGATGAGAACGCACGCCAATTCGAACGACAGTTCATGTCCACTCTGGAGTTGAACGTCCGCGCAGCGGTCCTGGCAATGGAACGCATGGGCACGGCGCTCGAGAGCGCGCAACACGACTGCAAGAATGACCCGGGGCCCCATCGATGAACGACGACCTCAAAGCCTACCTGGAAGGACCCGCTCCCCTGTCCGATGACAGCTACACGGCACTGCAGCGCCGGGCGCTGGACGAGATGCTCAAGCTCTCAGCGGACATCGTCGATCCCCTGGAAGCGCAGCTCGAAACGCAATTTGAGGCCGCCCGGACGAAGGCGGAAAACCAGTTCGCTGAAGACAAGCAACGGATCGAAAAGGAACACCGGGAGCAAAGCGAACAATCGCGACAGCAGCACGAGGCGCGCACGCAAGACATTCGGGCTGAATTCGAGGGGCAGCTCAGCAAGGCCAAGGTGGACGCGCAGACTCGACGCAAGAACGTCAGCCAGAGCGCCGTGGACCTCGAGAAGAAGGCTGAAACGCAGTTGCAGGAGAAGATCATGGTCGCCGAATTCGTCGGCGACGGCGCGGCAACCAAGTACAAACAGACGAAGCTGGAGACCAAGACCGTCGCCGAGGCGGCCCGTCAGCATCTCGACATGCTGG
>JANQFY010000173.1 GCA_028277585.1 Sedimentisphaerales bacterium | reverse complement strand
TTTGGGCGTAGGCCTCGTGCAGGGCCGCCATGACGGCCTCCTCGATTTCCGAGCCGCTGTAGCCTTCGGACATCTCCGCCAGTTGGGCCAGATCGAATTGTTCTGGATCACGCTTGCGCTTCTTCAAGTGAATCGAGAAGATCTGCTTGCGGACGCTCGGCTTGGGAAGGTCCACGAAGAAGATCTCGTCGAAGCGGCCCTTACGCAGGAGCTCCGGGGGCAAGGCTTCGATATCGTTGGCCGTGGCGATCACAAAGACCGGCGCCTCATGTTCCTGCATCCAGGTCAGCAGTGTACCAAAGAGGCGTTTGGAAAGACCTCCGTCCGTGCTCTGGCTGGCCGCCGAGGCGAATCCCTTCTCGATCTCGTCGATCCAAAGAATGACCGGCGACATCGCTTCGGTCTGGCGCAGCGCCCGGCGCAGGTTGGCCTCCGATTCACCGATGAAGCTGTTGAACAGGGAACCGGGGTCGAGACGCAAGAGCGGCTGGCCCCAGGCGGTGGCAATTGCCTTGGAGCAGAGGCTCTTGCCCGCGCCCTGGACGCCCAGCATGAGCACGCCGCGCGGGGTCCGCAGCCCGAAGGCCTCGGCGTCGGCGCCAAAGGCGTTGCTGCGCGTCCGGAGCCACCGTTTCAACCGCCGCATGCCGCCGATGCCCTTGAGGTTCTGCGGCGTCTGCACGTACTGGAGCAGTTCGCCTCGCTGAATCATCTGACGCTTGCTGGCGATCACAACGTTGATGTCCTCGTCGTCGAAGCGCCGATCCTCGGTGACTGTGTCGAGGATCACGCGTTCGGCCTGGCGGCGCGTCAGCCCGCGCAGATTTCGCACGATCGTCTCCAAACCCTTGCGCGTTACGGCAATCTCAATGGGGCGTTCCTGGTGGAACCGCCGCAACGTTCGCCGGACGAGGTCCTTCAACTCGTCCTCGCTGGGAAAGGACAGGTCGAACCGACAGGCATAGGTCTTGATGACGTCCGGGAGTTGGTCCGAGCTGTCGATCAGCACCAGGACGCTGCCCACCTTCTGCACGTGTTCGATCAGGTCGCGGAGCATGCGCAGCGCCAGCCCCTTGAGGTGCTCGCCGATGTCGAGAACGACGCAGATCGATCCCGGCTCGGTTTCGATCAGATTGCGCAGTCCCGGCGCCGCCATCTCCGTCTCGGCGGTCGGAAAGCTGTTGCTGAGCAGGCCATCGCGTACGCCCGTGCCCATGGACCATGTCCACAGGCCGCGATTCAGATTCAAGGCGGCGACGCGCACCGTTTCCAATGCATAGCCTTCTTCATGAGTGACAATCGAAATACAGGAGTAGCCCGCCTTGATTAGTCGTTCGAGTTTCGCACAATCTCCCATCCGGTCTTCCTCTCAGTATCAGTGCGTTGTCTGTCTTGTTCGTCAGTCTGCCGGGACGCAACGGCCGCGGGCCCAGTGTCGCAACGCAGCGACCTTCTCGGCCATGGTGGCTGATATCGGCGGCGATGCCTGCAGAGAGGCCACCACGCGGTCTGTGTCAAGGTCGGCTTTGGCCGCGTAGGCGGCATGCAACGCTGAAATCACGGCCTGTTCGATTTCCGAACCGCTGTAGTTCTCGGAGGCGTCCGCCAGACTGTCCAGGTCCAACTGGTCCGGGTCGCGGCGCCGCTTCTTCAGGTGGATGCTGAAGATCTGTTTGCGCACCTCGTGGCTGGGTAGATCGACGAAGAAGATCTCGTCGAATCGACCTTTGCGCAGCAGTTCGGGGGGCAGGGCTTCCAGGTCATTGGCGGTGGCGACCACGAAGACGGGGGTCTCGTGCTCTTGCAGCCAGGTCAACAGCGTGCCGAACATTCGTTGCGAAAGTCCCCCGTCGGCGCTGCGACTGGCGGCTGAGGCGAACGCCTTCTCAATCTCGTCGATCCATAGAATGACCGGCGACATCGCCTCGGTCTGCAGGAGGGCTCGGCGCAGATTGGCCTCAGACTCGCCGATGAAGCTGTCGTAAAGGGTGCCCGGATCGAGCCTGAGCAGAGGTTGCTGCCACGCCGTGGCGATGGCTTTGGCGCAGAGGCTCTTGCCGGCGCCCTGGACGCCCAGCATTAGAACGCCCTTGGGTGGGGTCAGACCGAATTCCCGGGCTTCATTGCTGAAGGCGTCCTTCCTTTGACTGAGCCATTCCTTGAGATGCTGCATGCCGCCGATCTCACTCAGGTCCAGCGGAGTCTGAATATACTCCAAGAGATCGCCCTGTTGAACCATTCGGCGCTTGTTGGCGATGATCATGTTGATATCCCCGTCGGCAAAGCGCTGGTCGGCGGCGACCGCATCGCTGATGATCCGGGCGGCCTGTCGGCGGGTCAGCCCGCGCAGGTTGCGGACAATCGTGTCAAAGCCTCTCTGGGTGATGCCGATCTCGATCGGTTTCTTGCGGCGTATACTCTGAAGCGTGGCTCGGATGATTTGCTGCAATTCCTCCTCGCCGGGGAAGGAGAGTTCGAAGGGACGGGCATAGGTCTTGACGACCTCGGGCAGTTTGTCCACCGAATCGATCATGACAATGGAGATGCCTGTCTGGTGAAAGCTGTCGACCATGTCCCGGAGGATGCGCAGGGCTTTTCCCCCGCGCAGGTGTTCAGCCAGATCGAGCGTGACACAGAGCGAACCGGGCCGCGCCTGGGACATGTTTGCCAGCCCCGCGGCGGGGTTGTCCGTCTCGGCGATCGCCGGGCTGCCGTCGATGAGCCCATCGCGGACCCCGTCGGCGACGGACCACACCCACATGTCGCATTCCCGCTTGGCGGCGGTCTTCTTTATGATCTCCAGGGCATAGCGTTCCTCGTGCGTGACGATGGAGATGCAGTAGCCCCCGGCTTCAATGAGTTGCTCGAATCGTTCGAAGTCATTCATGTGTTGTCTTTTACTGCTCCAGGGTCTCGGCAGGTTTCCGGTTTCTACTGGTTCTTCATGGGACCAACGAGTTCAACGAGGTTCCCATCGGGGTCTTTCAGGATGGTCAGGTAGTTGTTGCCTCCCAGTTGATAGGGCTTGTTGACCGGTTCGACACCAGCCTGTTTAGCCTTCTTGACGGCCGCGGCTGTGTCGGTAACAAGGATCGTCAAATAACTGAAGCCCAGGCTGGAACTGATGTACTGATTGTCCACCTTCTTGGACGCGGCGCCGGGAACTTCCATGAGTTTGAGTCGCGTGGCCGTGGCTTCCTGGACGAGGACGAAAACCCGCACCTTAAAAGCCTTGTGGTCGGTCAGACCCGAATCGCCCGCCATGGAGGCCGACACATCGAAGCCGGGGACCTCGGTGAATCCGACCGCCTGCGTATAGAATGCGGCGGCCTTCTCGACGTCGCTGACCACCACCCCGATATCGATCGTGGACCGAGCGAAGCCAGCTTTGCCCGGTATTGGCTGGGCGGCCCCCACAATGAAGCACAGGGCAACCAGACAGGCAAGCAGGGCGATGAGAATCGTATGTCGCTTCATGGCATCTCTCCTGAATTCAGTGGTCTGCTACCGAGGACCCCTCGTCTTCTCCGGCGCTCACTGCGATTTTGCTCCACATGGGGGACAATTTACCGCAAAAGCGGGGCTTTGGCAAGATTCGGCGCTTCCCTGGAAGCCCGGGCGACGGTTGACATGCGTCGCTTCGGACAGTACCCTAGGGCCCGACAACAAGGTTTGGTAGGGACTCTATCTATGAAGATTTCGTTGAACTGGCTGAACGACTATATTGAGACGGGGCTTGACGCCGACGCGATCGCGGAGATCCTGAGCGATCAGGGCTTTCCCTGCGAGGGGATCGACCGGCTGGCGGACGATACCGTCATCGATGTTGAAGTGACGAGCAATCGGGGGGATTGTCTGAGCTATATCGGGGTCGCCCGAGAACTGGCGGCTGCTACGGGCAAGGAACTGAAGCTGCCCGTAGTCGAACTCGAGGAGATGGAGAAGGACGCTTCCGAGTTCACCCAGGTTCGGATCGACGAGCCGGATCTATGTGGTCGCTACACCGCGCGGATCATCGAAGGTGTCAAGGTGGGGCCGTCACCTGACTGGATGGTCAAGCGTCTTGAAGCCCTGGGAATGCGCAGCGTCAACAACGTCGTCGATGCGACGAACTACGCGATGCTGGAGACGGGCCAACCCCCTCACGCGTTTGACTATGCGACGATTCGGGAGGGGCAAATCATTGTCCGGCGCGCCAAGGCCGGCGAGCGGATTGTCAGCATCGACGGGTCCCAGTGTGAGTTGAACCCGGAGATGCTCATCATCGCGGACGCCAAGCGGCCTGTCGCGGTCGCGGGCGTCATGGGCGGCCTGGAGACCGAGGTCAGCGACGCGACGACGACGATTCTCCTGGAGGACGCCTACTTCGATCCGGTGACGGTTCGAACAACCTCACGTCGTCTCGCGCTGCCTTCCGAGGCGGCTTTTCGCTTCGAGCGGATTGTCGATATCGAACGGATCGACTGGGCTTCGCAACGCACGGCTCAGTTGATTGTTCAGGTGGCCGGTGGGCGTGTGGCGCGAGGCGTGGTGGATGCCTTTCCGCGCAAGCCCGAGCGTCCGGAGGTCACCATGCGGTTGTCTCGGCTCAGCAAGTTGCTTGGCATCGATGTACCGGTCGAGAGGGTCATGGAGATCTTCACGTCCCTGCATTTCGAGCCCCAACGCGCTGACGATGTTATTCGTTGCACGTCACCGACCTGGCGCAGCGATATCCACCGCGAGGTGGACCTGATCGAGGAAGTGGCGCGGGTCTACGGCTACGACAAGGTTCCGACGCAGAAACGCATTGAGATCGAAGCGGTGCCGGCCGATCCCCATCAGAAGCTGGCGCAGGCGGCCGGACGTTTCCTGAACGGCTGCGGCTTCTACGAGACAGCGACAGTCACCTTCACGGATCGCGCGACTGCCGATCTGTTCACTGCCGCCGAGGATACGAAACATCTCGGAGTCCGGGACGTCTCCCGCAAGAGCGCCAACCTGCTGCGGCAGACCCTCTTCGGTTCGCTCCTCGGTGTCCTGAAGACGAACGTCAACGCGAAAAACCTGCCCTGTCGAGTCTATGAGATCGCCGACACCTTCGCTCCATCCGGTGAGGACAAGACCTTACCGGATGAAGCGACGAAACTGACGGCAGTCTGCGACGGGGATTTCCGACACCTGCGCGGGGCGATCGGGGGGCTGATCAAGAGCATCGATCGCCGGGCCGAGATCGCGTTTGCCCCGGCCGACTTGTCGTGGGCCGAGGCGGGGGCCGACGTGACGGTCAACGGGACTGTGATCGGCCAGGCGGGCGTGTTCTCCGAGGCGATTCGCGCGGCGTTCGACTTCAAAGAGGTGTCACCCTGCGGGGTTGAATTGAACTTTGGCGACCTCATGGCTCTCGAAGGCGGCGCCGTCAAGATCCGTCCAATCCCGCGTTTCCCGGCGATCGAGCGGGACCTGTCCATCCTGGTGGCTGAGGAGACCGCCTGGGCGGCCATCGCCAAGGCGGTTGAAGGCAAGGCGCCGGCCGAGTTGGAGGACGTCCGGTTCGTCGATATCTACAAGGGCAAAGGTATCGCCGCCGACAAGAAGAGCGTTACGCTGTCCCTCCGGTTCCGGGACGAGGACGGAACACTGACTCACGATACTGTCGATGGCTATCAGGCCGCTATCGTCGAAGGACTGAGCAGCGGCGTGGGGGCCGAGCTGCGGACTTCCTAAAGAACTTCTAATGATGCCTCCGCGGGCGTTGCGCCAGCGTTCTGGTTGATTCGGGTGTCCTTATTGGGTACAATGAAGCTCCGTGGAATCGCCTCCTGTTCAGATGAGGGTTGGATTCACGGCGGCACACGTCCGTCCCGCGTGTCCACATCGGTGACTCAGAGCGGCCGGACGATACGAAAGGGCGGCTTTCGCGAGGAAAGCCAGGAGGAAGAGCGGAGGCTGTATGTCGTATGCCGCATGTCGAGTGAAGAGGACGCTGGTCTGGGCGTTCGTTGCAGTCCCGCTTCTTGCGATCCCTGCCTGGGCCGATTCCGTCTCAGTGGACCGGGTGCGTCAGGTCACTCAGGGCTTCCTCCGCACACGCGCCGCGCAACGGCCGCAGGGCCCTGGAACGCTCTCGGCCTCGGGGGAGAAACGAAGCGCCTCCATTCTGGCGGCTGACACACCTCGAGCGATCCGCGCCGACGATGGTACGCTCTTAGCCTATGTGACGGAATTGAAGCCGCGCGGCTATGTCGTGACTGCAGCTGACACGCAGATCAGTCCCATTGTCGCTTACTCACTGCGCAGCCCGTTTCCTGTAGAGACCGACGGAATGCATCCTCTCTCGCGCCTTTTGAAAGAGGACCTGTTGCAGCGGGTCGTTGCCCTTCGTGGGAGCGACAGCGCTGCCGCGGCCAAGAATCTTGCCCGATGGAATCGCTACGCCAGTGGTTCCGGCCAGGACGATGAGGTGTTTCAGCAGTGGCCCGCGCCGGGCGCGACCTCGACTGGCGGATGGTTGGAGACGACCTGGCATCAGGATGAACCGTTCAACGCCTTCTGTCCCCTGGACCCAGTGGACGGCCTTCGCTCTTACGTCGGTTGTGTCGCGACGGCCATGGCTCAGGTCGTTCACTACCATCGCAGGGCCGGTGCGTCCTTCAACGCCGTGGATGCGTACACGACGCCCGCCGGGATCGATGTCGACGCCGACGGTGATCGATATGATTTCCCGTCGTTCGCGGAACTCAACGACGCCTTGACCGAGGTACGGTTCAAGTACCTGATGGGCAGCGACCTGGATGACACCGATATGGCGGCATTGAGTGCTGCCTGCGGCTTTGCCACCCTGATGGACTATTCGAGTGAAGGTTCGGGTGCCTACACCGTCAATCTCCAGGCGGCGCTGCTCGAGAAGTTCGGGTTCCATTCCGCCGACCTGGTGGGCGGTCTCTCTCGGGAATTCCTGGCCGTGCTCCACGAGAATCTCGCCAACCAGTTGCCGGTGATATTCGGCATTGGCTATCCCGTCGATGGTGGCGGGCATATCATCGTCTGTGACGGATTCAACACTGACGGCCAGTACCATCTCAATTTCGGGTGGGGCGCCCCTTACCCCGATGACATCACAGAAGCTTGGTACCATCTGCCGGTCGGAGTGCCCACCTCGTTCAACACGATCCAGGAGGTCCTGCTAGACATTTGCCCCGCGGCGCCGGGGATTGAGGTTGATCCGAGGTCTCTGTATTTTGACGCCGCGCCGGGCGAGGAATCCCCGCCCCAGATGTTGTTTCTCGAGAGTCGCAGCACGGCGTTCTCTCAGATCGAATCGGTCTCCTGCCCCGCGGCCTTTGTCGCCTCGCTCGGAGGTGAAGAATACGCTGATTACATCTCTTCCTTCGCGATGCCCGTTCCAGGACAAGACTTGGCGATTCGCGTGAAGTTCTGCCCCTCGGCGGCGGGGGCCTATACGGGGACGCTGACCATCAATTACGGCGACGGTTTGGTCCGAAACGTCATGCTGACCGGCTATGCGCTTGACGGTGGGACACAGGTCCAGGCGGGAGGCGTTTCGGGAACGTGGTCTTTTGCTGAATCTCCATACTATATCCTCGGGGATATCCACGTGCAGACAGGTGGAGCGCTGACCATCGAGCCGGGCGTTCGGGTCCTCTTTGCGGGAGGCTACAGCCTGACGGTCGGGCCGGGCGCAATGCTTCGGGCCAAGGGAACTGCTGACGCGCCTATCGAGTTGACGGCGGGAAACCCCGAGGAGGGTTGGCGCGGTGTACGCTTCGTAGAGTCGGACGACGACGATCGCTTGCGGCATTGTGTGATTACCGGCTGTCGCAAGGGCGGCAGCGAGGTCAACGCGGCTGGACCCGACCCCGATGCGTGGGGCGGCGCGGTCTACTGCGACCAGTCCCATCCGACGATCGATCATTGCCGGATCGCCAACAACAGGGGGGACTGTGCCGGTGCCATCTACGGCCGGGACAGCGATGTAACGATTGAGAATACCGTCATCGCCAACAATGCATCGATCGGGGCGTTCCCTCAGGTCGGCGGGATCTGTGCTGTAGGAAACAGCGATCTCAAGATCACCAACTGCACGGTGGTCAATAACTTCCCGGGAGGCATCCTCAGTGCGTCCTCCTATTGGACGGAAGTGAGGAATACGATCGTCTGGGGAAACGGCAACTATCAGATGGACATCGACGACCTGCTGGGCGAGGTCACGTACTGCGACATCCAGGGCGGACACGCCGGCGAAGCGAATGTTGACGCCGATCCCTGCTTCTTCGATCCGAGCCGAGGTATCGGCGCTGAGTACGATGGGGCGACGGCCAACTGGACGCTGCGCAGCGATTCACCTTGTATCAATGGCGGGATGCCGGACGCCCCCGGACAAACCGATCTGGCGGGTTACGCTAGAGTCTACAGCGGCCTGGCCGATCTCGGCGCCTACGAGAGCCAGTTGGATCTCCCGCTGCTCACTGTGACGCCTGCCGGAACGTTCGATCTCGGGTGCACGCGGATCAACGAGGAAGCCACGACCTCACTGGAATTGTCCAACACAGGGCAGGTGGAAATCCTGATCGAGAGTGTGAGTCTTGTCGATCCCAACGGCGTGTTCTCAATCGGAAGTCCGCCCTTCGGGCACGTATTACCACCAGGTGATTCGGTTGAGGTGGAGGTCAGTTTCACTCCGCTGGAGGAGGGAATCTGTACGGCAAGTCTCCAGGTGAAATCAAACAGCCGCAACGCGCCTCTCAAGCGTATCCCCCTGCGTGGTACGGGCATCACAGGGACTATCGTGGAGGGGGGCAGTGTCAGCGGTGTATGGGAGAAGGCGCAGAGCCCCTATGTTGTCACCGGAGACATCGCGGTCCCCCGAGGACGGAGTCTGACGATCGAACCGGGCGTGGAGGTGCGATTCGCTGGCCATTATGGATTGACCGTGGGGTACCGCGCGACTTTGAGCGCCGTCGGAAGTGAAGCCGAGCCGGTCGTGTTCACTGCGGTTGATACTGATGAAGGGTGGTTCGGTATTCGCTTTCTCAATACGAGCGACGACGACGTGCTTCGCTATTGTACGGTTGAATATGCGCGGAAGCCCAAGACGGAGATGACGGATTACCCGAATGCGATGGGCGGCGGCATTTTCTGCGGAATGGTAACCGATTTCACGGCCGGCATGCCCATGGCGTCCAGCCCCACCATCGATCACTGTCTGATCGTCCACAACCGAGCCTACTATGCCGGCGGGATCATGTGTATGGACGGGTCGGAAGCGGTCATCACGCACAATCGTATCATGGACAACAGCGGCGTGGTTGCTGGAGGTATTTGGGTGTATGCGGCCTATCCTAGGATCGCTAACAACGTGATTGCCCACAATTCCGCCTCCGCCGGCGGGGGGATCTACAACTTCTACGGCATCCCGACGATCATCAACAACACGATTGTTCACAATCGGCCGAATGCCCTGGATCTGGACTGGGCGAACTGGATCGGTTTCGAGAGGGTTCCGATCCTCAACAACATCATTTGGGGCAACGAGATCCATCTCTGGCCGGACGGTCTTCCCGGGGAATACGACATCCGCTTCAATGACATTCAGGGTGGTTGGTCTGGTCAGGGCAATATCGAGGCGGTCCCCGAGTTCGCCGATCCGGAGAACCGGGATTACCACCTCAAATCCGAGGCGGGCCGCTGGGATGTCGAGGCGGCCAGTTGGGTCAGCGACGAACTGACCAGTCCTTGCATCGACGCCGGAGATCCCGGCCAGTCCACCGGCGACGAGTCAGGCTCCCACGGGGACACCATCAACCTGGGCGCCTATGGCGGCACAGCGCAGGCGAGTCGATCGCCCGGGTCGTAATCCACAGCGGTTCTGCAATGGAAAGGATCTGGACCGGAGGGGCCGAAATCACTTTGCTACTGGGCCGGGGCATTCTGTACTTGCCTTCGTATCAGCATCCCGTACGAATGTCGACTGAGAGATGTCGATGGCGTGCAGCGGCACCTTGTTAGGTGGCCTGTGCGCGGTTAGCATAATGAAGCCGGGTTCGGAACGATCGGCCTGCGGTCCCAAGGATACTCGACAAAGGAGACGACGATGGATGCGCATGAGAATGGTTCTCGACGGACGCTCAGTCGGCGTGAAGCGATGTATGGTGCGGGGGCGGCCGCTTGTTCGCTTCTCTCTGCTCGAAGTAGCCTTGCTGAGTCGGCCGAATCAACCCCGCCGAAGGGGCGTCTGAAACAATCGATCGCGTACTGGTGTTTTGCCGACTACTGGGACCTCGAGAGGATGTGTCAGATTGCGCGTGAAACGGGATGCAGTAGCATCGAACTGGTTGAGCCCGAGTTTTGGCCGGTGCTGAAGAAGCACGGCCTGGTCTGCGCGTTGGCGGGAAGCCATTGGTTCGATAAGGGAATGAACAATCCGAAACACCACGCCATGTGTCTTGCTAAGATGCGGAAAGCGATCGACGCTTGCGCCGATTTCGGTTTCCCCAACGTGATCACGTTTACCGGATTGGCTGACGGTATGGCGCCGGATGAGGGGGCGCGCCACTGTGTCGCAGGCTACAAGGAGATCATTGGCTACGCCGAGAAAAAGAAGGTCAACATCTGTCTGGAGGTCCTGAACAGTCGCGTCCCGATCGAGATGGTGGGTGTCCCGGACTACCAGGGCGACCACACCGATTACTGTATGGAGATTGTCAAGAAGGTGGGATCGCCGCGAATGAAGCTGTTGTTTGACATCTTCCATGTCCAGATCATGGACGGTGACCTCATCTCTCGTATACGCGAGTACCAGGAGTACATCGGCCACTATCATACGGCCGGGAATCCGGGGCGACATGAGTTGGACGATACGCAGGAGATCAACTATCGCCCGGTCATGCAGGGCATCGCAGAGACGGGCTTCTCCGGCTACATCGGACATGAATTCATGCCGACGCGCGATCCGCTTGCAGGGCTGCGCGAGGCCGTTGCTGTGTCGAACGTGTGATAAGGTGCCGGCTCATGATGTGGCAAGGAGTGGAATGAGTTGTTGCTGGATACCGCGGTTCTTGGCGGCGAGCACTTCCAGGCTGAACGCGCCATTCTCATCTTTGCCCAACAGGTCCAGCGGGTGACCGTGTGTGGTCGAGACCGCCCCGCCTGCTTCCTCCACGATCAGCCCAGCGGCTGCGACATCCCATGGTTTGAGACCCGCCTCGTAGTAGGCGCCGAAGCGTCCGGCCGCAACGTAGCAGATGTCCGTTGCGGCTGACCCAAAGCGAACGACGTCCGTTGCGGCGTTCATCACCTTCTCGAGTGTCTCGACGTGGGGGTGTAGTTCGGCGCCTTGGTAGTAGGCAAACCCCGTAGCGACAAGGCTTCCGGCCAGCGATTGCTCGGGCATGGCCATCTGAAGAGGCTGATCATTCAGAAACGCGCCGCATCCTCTCTGAGCCCGAAACAGTTCATCGCCGTCACAGGGAGCATAGACGACACCGACTTGGACATCATCCTGGTAGCTGAAGGCGATGGAGACTGAGAAGTGCCTTAATCCGTTGGCGTAGTTCCTGGTGCCGTCCAACGGATCGACGATCCAGAGACGCTCGGCTCTATCCTGCTGGGCGTGCGATTCCTCCGAAAGCACGGCGTCCCCAGGGAAGTGCTGTGCGATCATGTCCAGGACCAGTCTTTCCGCGGCGAGGTCCTGGGCGGTGGCATAGTCGTTGGGACCGCTCTTGATCTGCTCGATCACAGCGCTGCTCTGGCTCGCTTTGAGGAATGCCCCAGCTCGTCGAGCGGCCTCAAGGGCAACCCATTGTTCCTTCTCGAAACGTGTCGCTGTCATATCTGTGCGCCCACCTGAGTGCCTCTGATGCCTGCTGTGTGTTAATTGGATCGGCGCTTCGTCCCGCGAACGGCGCGCCAGAGGGCTCTCACACGCCAGGGCACTTTCATTTTCAGTCGGCTTTGCCGCAGCGAGGTCTTCACGGCCTGCACCCATGAATCCGTGACCCCGAGTTCGTCAGCGACCTTGAGAATACGCTCCATGCTGCCGATCTCATCTTCCCGGGAATAGACCATCCGACTGATCTCATCGTCGCTGATATCCTGTGGAAAGCACTCCATGCTTGGGAGACCCACCAGGCGGAAATAGAGCATGTTGCTGATGCACTTCTGGCATCGACAGCAGTTACGATCCAATTGACTTCCTTGCCAGCAGACACGCAGATGTTCGGCGACGGCCGGCCACTGGGCGACGGCTTGCGTCTTCTCCATTCGATGAAAGCCCGCGCCGTCGTGGATGACTGGAAATGCCGCGCTGGTGAACATCCCGTCGGTGAGCGGGTTGGAGCCGTAGGGCAGGACGAGATACGAGTAGGCGAACGAACTGGCGATCAAGCCCAGGCGATAACCTTTCTGCAAGAGCATTAGACAAGAGGCCAGCCCCGCTCCGTGGGTGTCCTCCCAGTCGCCGTTAAGTTCTCGGAAATTGGTCGTCAAGCGAATGCAGTCCATGTCGATGCTCTTGAGCATCTTCTCGGCTCGCTTGGCGGCTCCGTCATACTCCGACTCACGGGCGACCGGGATGTCAAACCCGTGCACGATCATGCCGGCGCGCAAGTCACACTGCTGGGGGCCCGCGATGTTGGCGCTGTGTCGCCAGGCAGTGAAGCAGGAATCGACACCACCTGAGAACGGCATGACGGCCGCCGTTGTATCGGCGGCCTGCGCTTCGACTTGCTTGTCGGCGACAATCTCGACGCGCCGATAGGTCTCAGGGCGCCACTTCTCCCAAGCCAGTTGGAGTTCCTCGAGGTTCCGTAGTAGGGACGGGGACACGTCGCCGTGTACGACAAGACGTCCCCCCACGAGCATGGTATCGAAGAGCACACCTGCGACAAAGGGATCGGCGCTATGGGTAACGGATGACCGCAGAGCGGTTGGCACGCGATACCACAGATGTCGTTGGGGCAAGCCGGAACGTTCGATGGCGGCACCGATGGTCACCTGATCATCACGTTCGACCCAGTCCTGGAGCCAGATTTCGGTCTTCGCTGGAGCCACGCTCTTTCTCCCTTTCCAAATACTCTCTCAACCATCGCCCTAGGGCAGTCCTCGTCCGTGAGAAGCTCTTTCCCCTAGAATCTAAGTCACACGAGACCACGACTGCGGAAACCTTTATGATACCCATAAACACCGGGTGTGTCAAGGGTATTGCTCCACAAGATCGTACGCTCTATTCTATCATCGGCTGTATCAACCCTGGTGCTTCGTTCAGAGTTCCGTATATTATCTGTGCTGAAATGGTTGACAATGGATTGCTCACAGGAAAACTGGTCAGGCTATGGGAGCAGGACAATGCGCTTACGAAAAACTGTATTACTCTGTGCCACTTCTTTGGCATTGGTATCGATTGCCCGTGCAGCCGAGCCTACGAAGCCCAAGCGTCAGTCCATTTATCGGAGTGACGGGAAGGGCGGCGAACGCGTGGAACAGGCTTTGGTGCGAGCTCGGGCCGAGAACAAGCGTGTTCTGCTGAAGATCGGAGGCAACTGGTGCGGGTGGTGCTACAAACTGCACGATGTCTTCCACAAGAACAAGGGGATCCGGACGCTCCTGCGCGACGAATACGAAGTGGTGATGATCGAGAGCCGGAAAGACAGGGCGGTTATTGAGAAGTGGCAAGTCAAACCCGAAGGCTATCCTTACCTGGCGGTCCTGGACGCGGCGGGCAAGAAGCTGACAGAACAGGAGACGGGCTCGCTGGAGATCGGCCCCAAGCACGATCCCGAGAAGGTCAAGGCCTTTCTGGAGAGGTGGCAGGCGCCTCCACTGGACGCCGCCACGGTGCTGGCGGACGCACTCAAGACGGCGCAGAAACAGAAGAAGAACGTCTTCGTTCGAATCGGCGCCCCCTGGTGTGGGTGGTGCGTTCGTATGGACAAGTTCCTGGCCCAGCCGGCAATCGCCCAGATCCTCAAGAAGGACTACGTCGTCGTCAAGATCGACCAGCAACGGATGACCGGCGCTAAGGGGGTCATCGCCAAACTGCGCCAGCCAAACGAGGGGGGCGGCATCCCCTGGTTTGCCTTTCTCGATTCGAAGGGCGAGATTCTCATCACGTCAACGAAACCGGGCGCTGGGAACATCGGCTTCCCCGTCGATCCGAAGAAGGAGATCCCTCACTTCGTCAAGATGCTGATGCAGACTCGGACGCACATCACTGACAAGGAGATCGATCGGATCGCCAAAGAGCTGGTCAAAGCCGGTCCGCGGCGGCGCCAATGAAGCCCATGCGGCCGGTTGCAGATTCCGGCACTCTGTGCGATTGTGCTCTGGCGACGCTAGTTACCGATTGTCACGGGCCAGCCCGTTCCGCCGTTGTCAGCGACTTCAAAGGTCATCTGCGCCGAATCGACTTGTCGACCGTCGAGATGGACGAAGACGTACACGGTGTAGGTCCCTGCGCTGCCCAAGCGAATGGGCGTGTCGTAGGTGTAAGGAGTCACGACCTGAGCGACCGGGCCCCTCGGGCTGTTCCAGTGCAGGTTAATCATGACATTGCGGCTGCTGTACTGAGTCAGAGCGATCGTCCGTGAGTAACCCGCTGTTGGCCAATGTCCCTTGACATGTACGATGGCGGCGCCCCCCTTGATCGGAGCAGCAGGCGTAACTGAGACCTCGTCAAGCGTGCTTGCCCCGGGGCCGGGAGCCTCTTTGACCTCGAACGCGATCTGCCGACTGCCGGCCAGTCGCCCCCCACAGTAGGATTGCAGGAGAATGCGGTAACGACCCTTCTCGAGCGTCCCAAGTGATTCGGCGTGGAACGTCGGCCCCGGGCCCGGAATGGCGACCGGCAGCTCGTCCCAGTAGACCTTGATGATGAACGTCGTGAAGAAGGCGCGCATTTCGACTCGATCGAAGATTAGATCTCCCTGGGCCGCCATGTGCAGGATCACCGGTTCGGCTGTGGTCGGAACAGCGGGCTCGACGAACGCCTCCTCGATGGTCCCCGGGCGAGAGAAAGAGGGCCATGTGAACGCGTGAACGGAAGTGGCGGCGACGGCCGCGAGCAATAGAGCTGTTACGAATCTGGATCTTTCCATCATCCTGCCTCCTTGCAGCTAATGGTCCCATGAAGTGCCACCGCCTCACATCGGTGGCTGATATGCCTCCGCGCCCGGTTACGCATCGTACCAAGCACCATCTTTATACACCCAGAGTGAGGCGGCTGTCAATTGTGGAAACTACGTATTATTACTTAGAGGGCTTAGGTGGTTTGGGCAAGGGACT
>JANQFY010000099.1 GCA_028277585.1 Sedimentisphaerales bacterium | reverse complement strand
CGATCCGGCCGTCGGCGCCGCCGACGTGGCCGTGACGGGCGCTGTCCTAGGTTGGCGGGCCGGCCGTGAGGCCGCCTCGCACGATGTGTACCTGAGCACCGATCCCAACGCGCTGGCGTTGATCGATACCGTCGTCGCCAACACGGCCAACCCCGGCGCGCTGGATCTGGCGACGACGTACTACTGGCGGATCGATGAAGTCAACGATACCGAGGCGATCAGCACCTGGGCCGGCGACGTCTGGACCTTCACCACCGAGTCGTCCATTGTGGTCGAGGACTTCGAGAGCTACACCGACGACATCGACGCGGGCCAGGCGATCTTCCTGACCTGGGTCGATGGGTACAACGTCGCGGGCAACAACTCGCAAGTGGGCTACCTTGAGTCGCCGTTTGCCGAAACCACAACCGTCCGCGGCGGCGCCCAGGCGATGCCCCTGATCTACGACAACACCGGCGGCGGGACCTCCGAAGCGACCCGCACGTTCGAGACGGCCCAGAACTGGGCGCTTCACGGCATTGAGTCGCTCGTGCTGCATATCCACGGGGCGACCGACAACACGGGCGGGAACCTGTACCTGAAGATCAACGATACGAAGGTCGACTTCGACGCCGTGTCTAACGGTTTACAGGCCACGCAGTGGATCGCCTGGACGGTTGATCTGGCCAGCGTGAACACGGATTTGAGCAATGTCACGAGTCTGACGATCGGCGTTGAGGGCAATGGCGCCAGTGGTCAGATCTACGTGGACGCAATCGGGCTGCACCCGTCGGTGAGCACCGGAATCGACATTGGCAGCGAAAGGGCCCTGCTGAACAACGGCGGTACTGTGGCTTCCCAATGGATTCGCTCGGATAACCCGGACGATGTCAAGGGCGGCGCCATGTTCATCGGCGGTCTTCCTTCCGATGCGGATTTGCGTGGCATCCTGGCTTTCAGTCTGGCCGCTTTCGGGCCTGGCGATGTCATCACGGGGGCGACTGTGTCGCTGTTCCATGGCGCCAATGGCGTCTCGAATCATCAGGACGGCACCATGACGTCCGTCAGTCTGGATTTGACCCTGGTGACGAACGACGCTTATACCAACGATCGGGCCTCCTGGAACAATGCCGATCAGGACACGGTCACGGCCTGGAACACGCCGGGCGGCGATTTCGAGGCTCCCTTGGCCTCGGTGACCGGCTTGGATCTGACCACCATCGACGCCGACGATGAAGTGACATTCAGCTCCCCCACGCTGACGGACGCGATACAGGCGGCCATCGATGCGGGTGCCGACCGGATTGCCTTTGTCCTGAAGTCGCCTGAGCTGGAAGCGTCAGCCACGCGTAACTTCTTCGTGCTACAAGGGGCGGCGGCCTCAGGCAGCGGCAGTTCCATCGGTCCCAATCTCCATATTGATCTGGAATGAAGAGGTAGTTATTCAGGGCATTGATGTTGTTTGCACGAAGCCACTGCTAGTGGCAAGGCGGTCCCACTGGAATCCGGTTCAGGGGCCGCCTTGCCCTTCTTGCACCGAGTGAACCGTGGGTATACCATAGCTGGTTACTGTGACCGACCCGGCGGCCGACGCCCTGTCACGCACGGTTATCTAATCGAGATTCGAACATTGGCGAACTTGGATTATCTGGTTCTGGTCTGTTACCTCCTGGGCCTCTTTGCCGTGGGTGGGATCTTTGCTCGCCGCGTCAAGAACGCTAAGGATATGTTCGCTGCCGGTGGACAGTCCCCGTGGTGGGTCTCAGGGCTGAGCGGTTTCATGACCATGTTCTCGGCCGGCACATTCGTCGTCTGGGGCGGCATTGCCTACAAATATGGGATCGTCGCGGTCTCCATCAACATGTGCTACGGCATCGCCTCGCTGCTGGTGGGCTACTTCCTGGCTTCACGCTGGAAACGCATGGGGATCGACACGCCCGCCCAGTACATCGAGCTTCGCTTCGGCAAACGGGCCATCCATTTCTACACATGGACGATGATGGCCTGTCGGATGGTGACAGTCGGCGTATCCCTTTATTCGCTGGGCGTTTTGCTGTGCGCTCTGATTCCGCTGGGGCCGGGCCACCGTTTGGCCGACCCGACTACAGGCAACCTGGCCCTGACGTGGGCCGTGCTGCTTTTCGGTGGGGTCGTCGTCCTTTACACCATGGCCGGCGGGCTCTGGGCCGTGCTCATGACGGACGTACTTCAGTTCATCGTCCTGAACCTGGCCGTGCTCTTCGTCGTGCCGCTGTGTTGGCAGCGGGTAGGGGGGTGGGCCCAGTTTGTCAGTTCGGCGCCCGAAGGTTTCTTCTGCGCGACAAACAACGAATTCACCTGGTTCGTCCTGCTTGGCTGGTGCGCCGTTCACTTCTTCATGCTGGGCGCCGAGTGGGCCTTCGTTCAGCGTCACATCTGTGTGCCCTCCGAGGCTGATGCGCGGAAGTCGTCATATCTGTTCGGCGTCCTCTACTTGGTCTCCCCCTGGTTTTGGCTGATGCCCCCTCTGCTGTATCGCGGCATCGACCCAGGGGCCAACCACGAAGAGGCCTACATTCTGGCCTGCAAGGCCGTACTGCCGCCGGGCATGCTGGGCCTGATGATGGCCGCGATGTTCTCGGCCACGGCCAGCATGGTCAGCTCTCAACTGAATGTCTTTGCCGGCGTGCTCACGAGCGACTTCTACCATCGCCTGATCCGCCCCGGCGCCAGCCAACGGCATCTCGTCGGCGCCGGACGCGTGATGACGATCGGTCTGGGCGGGACCCTTATCGCGTTGGCGTTGGCCGTCCCTCATATGGGTGGGGCCCAGAAGGTGGTGATCGACGTCACCCTCCTGTTGATGCCGGCCCTTTTACTGCCCTCGGTATGGGGCCTGCTGAACCGGCGCGTCAACCAGAGTTGCATCTGGCTCACGGCCGGGATCACGTTTGCTGTCGGGGCACTGGTTAAGTTCGGCCTGGCCCAAGGCGGCTTCCTGGCGGGTTTGGCTCCACTGGTCCCGCTGGCCGAGTGGGTTCAAACGCACCGCCGACCGACCGATGCCCTTATCGGCGTGGTCTTGCCACTGGCGGTCCTGACCGTCATAACGCTACTGACCCGTCGACCGAGCGAGGGATTCGCCAGAGTGGCCGCCCTCGAGCAAGCACCGGACGGGCGACTGACGACCCAAGCCAGTCGTCTCCCGGCCGTGATGGTGGCTTGGAGCATCGGTCTGTGCGGGGTGCTCATGCTAACTCTGGCGGTCCTGCAGAAACCGGTTTCAACCATCATGCTGGTCTTTTCCATGGCCCTGTTCGGTGTCACTGGGGCTATCACATTGCTCCTTCGGGGGGAGAACGCGCGTTCATGAGAGAGAAATCTTATACTGCGGATTTGTGTGTCGTCGGCGGCGGGCTGGCCGGCGTCTGTGGCGCCATCACGGCGGCGCGCCGAGGGCTCAAGGTTGTCCTGATCCAGGACCGCCCCGTGCTCGGGGGCAACGCCTCGAGCGAGGTGCGGCTCTGGGCGCTCGGCGCCACGTCCCACATGGGCAATAACAACCGGTGGGCCCGCGAAGGAGGCGTGATCGACGAGATCCTCGTCGAGAATCTGTACCGCAATCGCGAGGGCAATCCGGTCATTTTCGATACGGTCCTGTTGGACAAGGTTACGGCCGAGCCCAACATCACCCTGTTGCTCAACACGGCCGTATCGTCCCTCGAAATGCACGATCCGGAGAGCATCCGTTCCGTACGCGGCTTCTGCTCCCAGAATGCGACCTGGGTCGAGGTGGCGGCGCCGCTATTCTGTGATGCCTCCGGTGACGGCATTGTGGGCGATCTGGCCGGAGCAATCCACCGCATGGGTGCCGAGAAGAGGGAGGAGTTCGGGGAGAAATTCGCCCCGTCGGTGGAATACGGTTCGCTGATGGGGCACTCGCTTTTCTTCTACTCCAAAGACACGGGCAAGCCGGTCAAGTTCATCCGCCCGAGCTACGCCCTGAAGGACATCACCAAGATCCCTCGCTATCGGAACTTCAAGAAGGACGAGCACGGCTGCCAACTGTGGTGGATCGAGTACGGTGGGCGGCTGGATACGGTCCATGACAGCGAAGAGATCAAGTGGGAGCTGTGGCGCATCGTGTACGGCGTGTGGGACTATATCAAGAATTCCGGATCGTTTCCCGGGGCTGAGACCATGACACTCGAATGGGTGGGCATGATTCCGGGCAAGCGGGAGAGCCGCCGATTCGAAGGCGACACCATGCTCATCCAGCAGGACATCGTGGAGCAGCGGGGCCACTACGACGCCGTCTCCTACGGGGGGTGGGCCATCGACCTGCACCCGGCCGACGGCATCTACAGCAACAAGCCCGGCTGCGATCAGTGGCACGCCAAGGGCATCTACCCGATCCCGTACCGTTGCATGTATAGCCGGAACATTCGAAATCTGTTCCTGGCCGGCCGGCTGATCAGCGTCTCTCACGTGGCTTGCGGCTCTTCGCGCGTGATGGTCACGTGCGCTCATAACGCTCAAGCCGTGGGTCTGGCCGCGGTGATGTGCTCGGCCAAACAGGTTCTGCCCAGGGCCCTGAGCGAACCTCAGTCCGTCCAGGACCTCCAGCAGGAGTTGCTCAAGGACGGCCAGTACATCCCGGGCATCGCGCTTCAGGACCCCGACGATCTCGCACACCAGGGACGTCTCGAAACATCCAGTTCGCTGCGCCTGGCTGAACTGCCCACCGATGGCCCCATGCTTCAGTTGACGGATTCCTACGCCATGCTCTTGCCGGTCGGCCCGGGTCCGATGCCTACAATCACGCTCGAACTGGCCGCCCAGGAGGCGACCCAGTTGCGCTGCGAGTTGCGGACGAGCGCCAAGAATGGCAACTTCACGCCGGACGTGACATCGGGCGAGCAGGTCCTTGACTTGGAACCGACCTCACGGATCGCAAGATCGTCCGTCGAGGCCGAAGCGACTCAAGGGACCCCTCAGTATCAACTCTATACTGAGCCGAACGGAAGCATGCATATCGATCACGATCCGGGATCACAGAGGACCCCGACGCGATCGGTGGCCTTGGATTTCGACGTCACACTGCCTGAGGCCTGCTATGTCTTTGTCTGTTTGATGAAGAACCCCAGTGTATTCGTGCGCTGCAGCAAGACGCGCCTGACGGGCGTCTTGGCCCTGGCCGCCCAGGCCAATGAGCGCGTCGCCCATGAGCCCGTCCAGAAGCCCGAGCGTGACATCGGAGTCGATACGTTCGAGTTCTGGATTCCCAAGCGGTGGCCTGAGGGGCACGACCTCGCGATGCGGATCGACCCGCCGATCGACGCGTTCTCTCCAGAGAATGTACGAAACGGCGTTAACCGCCCGGTTACGTCACCCAATGCCTGGGTGGCGGAGATACGAGATCCCGATCCCAGCTTGACTCTGACCTGGGACCGTCCCAAGACGATTCGCAAGATCGTATTGAGTTTCGACACGGATGCGGATCACCCCCTGGAGTCCGTGCTCATGGGACATCCTCAGGCCGTCATACCCACCTGTGTGCGCCGCTATCGTATTCTGGACGCCTTGGGCAAGACGGTCTACGAAACCAGACATAACCACCAGACTCGCAATCTGATTCATTTGGATCCACCTGTCACCACGGATGTGCTGCGCGTGGAATTGGTCGCACCGGACCAGCACATTCCCGCAGCCCTGTTCGAGATTCGCTGTTATGAGTAGGAAGGCGCTCGATGGAGAGCTTCACAAAGGGAGTCGTTTCCGCCATTCTTGTTTTTGGAATACTGGCCGGTATCGTCAGGGCCGAGGACGCTATCAATCTGGCGCTCGACTGCAAGGTGACAGGTTCTTCTGTTCGGACGGGTTCTGAAGTTAGCAGGGCGGCAGACGGCATTGCCTCCGACGCATCCCGGTGGCTCAGTGAGAAAGAAGGGCAGTCCTGGATCGTCCTTGAACTGAGCGGCAGGTTCCGCCTGGGAGGCCTCCACATCTATTCCGGCTACGGGGAAAGTGCGGCCGTTGAAGATTTCACTGTGCAGTACCGTCAAGAGGACCGCTGGCTTGATGTGCCCTCGGCGCGGATTATCGGCAATCGACAGACCGCTCTGCGTATCGCTTTCGATGATTCAGTTGATGTCACGACCTCCGCCTTACGCGTGTTTGTGACCAGGACCCATCAGCAAATCACCCGGATCAAGGAGATCACCGTTTGGCCCTACAGTTCCAGGGGCATTCCGCAATTAGGCGCCGGCGTCAAGGGGTGGAAGAAGAGGGTTCGTGATGAAGAGATCCCTCTGATCTATCTCAATCAGAGCGGCTTCAATCTGAACGAATCGAAACGCTTCACCGCACCGACCTTGCCGGATGGGACAGAGTTTCGCATTCGGGCCCAGGACAGCGACGTTGCTCTGTATCGCGGCGTCATTCGAGATCACATCGGTGATTTCACCCCTTTCAATCCTGAAAGCACTCAGGACTACTTTGTGGAGGCTGATACGCTGACCTCGGTGCCGTTTCGCATCGGACCCTGGTGGCTGGAACGCGTCACCTATCAGGCGGCCGTTGATTTCATGATCGACAGCCGCCACTACCACGGGACCTACACCTGGCCCTGCGCCAAGTCATTCGGCTGGCGGGATGACTGTCATTTCGCCTTCGAGTTGAACACCCTGGTCGCGCAGTACCTCTCCAATCCGCTTGCTTATGAACGCATGCCCAGGCAGGTGCGCTACAAGCCGCCTTCCGATCCCAAACTCTGGGGGCGGCTGGAACCCTATCCGAATCATGCGCCGGACATCATCAAGATGATCCACTGGGGCGCGGATGTGATTGTCAGTCAGAGATTGCGTCACGAGATGCTCAAGGAGCAACTGGCGTATTTCCTCTACGCCTGGCCTTGGCTCAAGCCCTGGCTGTCGGAACAGAACTATCAGATCGTGTACGACTATGCGTTCGCACACTGGGGTGACGCGGATGTGAGCATCACCTATCCCCATGACACGACCCCCGAACATGATCTCTTTCGAGTCAAGACCGCACTGGGCACGACCAAAGGAGAGATGCCCCCCGGACACAGTGTCCAGCCCAACCTGCTCATGTACGAGGTCGCCCAGCGGGCCGGCCGGCCCGATGCGGAGCGTTACTTCCAGGCGGCCTATGCGCAAACCCAGTGGATGATCCAGAACCTCGATTGGGAGGATCCTCAAACAACCAAGGGGCAGCGCATGAGTGAGCATGTGACCATGACGGGGCTGGCTCATTTCTTGGCGCACCATCCGAGTCGCGCCCCGACCGGGCTCCGAGAGAAGATCCATGATTGGGCCCAGGTCGTGGTTCGACGCGCTGACAACATGTGGGACTTCCGTCGGCTCACGGACAGGGGGGATTGGACGCCTTCCGGCCCTCAGGCCACGATGTGGAATGAGCCCGGAAACGTGGTGGGATTCCCCGCCTGCGTCCTGGCGGCTCTGCAAGTGATCGAAGACAGCGAACTGCGGGACCGTCTCCAGCAATTGGTGTACTCGCATTTCGATAATGCCTTTGGCCGTAATCCAACGGGACGACACTTCTCTTACGATGCACCGCGGGAACTCGAGGGTGTGGAGGCCGGCTGGTACTCCTACTACAAGGGCGGCATTGGCCAACTCGAACAAGCCCGGTTCGTCCTGGACGGCGCTCCCAAGCGGGAACACTATCCGTATCATCCCGAGGTCGGCAACATCAGCTGGACCGAGGGCTGGGTCAATTTCAATACCGCCTTCAATGCCAGTCTGGCTTGCAAGGCGCTTCATGACACTCAAGTGACACTGAGCGAGCAAGCCGGGACGCTTGTCGTTGATTTGCATGCGCCTTTGAACTTCGATTACGAGAAAGACGAGCCCGTGACTCTGATGGTGACGAGCAGGAGCGGTGATCGCGAACAGATCAGTCTGACAGAGGCAACTCCTTTGGCAACCCACTTTGTCGGCGCCATACCTTTGTCGCATGCGACCGTTGCAGTTGGTGACGGTGTGCTCCAGGCTGAACGGGGGCACGAGGTGGAATGCGGGTACGGATACGGCTACATGCGCGCGGTCGGGAAACGAGTGCTGACAACGCATGCCTCTTGCTCAGAACGCAGCGAGCTGCTCGTTCTGACCAGTAGCGAATACTCGCTTGAGATCAACACGGCCAATCTTGGAATCAGCTTCTCTGACAACAAGGGAAACCGGTGGGTTCCGTGCGATCCCGTTTCCTCGCTGTTCATCAACGGAAGTCCCGTTGTGAGTGCTAACATCAGTTCAGATTCAGATCTCGGAGCTGTTCTCAGAGTAGAAACAGAGAAGTCGGAAGAAGCGATTGTGACAGTCAACTTTGAGCATGGGGTCGCCAGGATCGAGGTGAATCCCAGAGGAGGAGGCAAGAACAAGGTTTCACTTCGTTTTGGCGGGATGCCTGTCGCCCACGGCTTAGGCGATGCAGGTGGTTGGAACAAGACATTCGACCTGGCCGGGGCCGAAGAGAAGATCTTTGATATCGTCAACGATGGTGGTGGAAAGCGTTGGTTGAGTACCTTCGCCATCTTCCCGAGAAACAACTTCGCCGGAGTGTTCTTTGATCGCGGCGTGAAAAGCGTCGTGCTCTCGGAACGGACCTATCAACTGAATACCGAGATTGAGGGAACGTCGACTTTCTATCTGTTTGTGGGAGAGCCAAGGGACATCTACGCCAATTATAAGAGAGTCAGAAACGAGAACGGTTATGAGGATATCATACCCAAGTCACGGCTCTTCGAGCTTGGTTGGGAATCATGGGATGCCCTGGGCTGGAACGTACGACAGCAAACCGTCAAGGACACTCTGAGTTCCTATTTGGCAAACGGCTATCCGATTCGTTGGGCGGTTACCGGTTCCGGCTTCTGGCGTACTGGTGAGACTACCACAAGTTTCGGGAAATGGGGGAAGACCTTTCCCAATCCTGTGGAATTCAAAGATTGGATGCATACGAAAGACATCTTCTGGATGATTGGTCTGCGCACCAACTTCATTCCGTCCGGAGGACCCCATGTCCCGCGCACCAAGAAGGGTGACCGCAACTTGAAAGTTGTTCCCCTGAACGGAAACAGCATCTCGGATGAAGCACTTGAAAGGAACTTCTTTCTAACGGGAGCCAAGGGGGTGGCGAAGAGATTCGTATCACGTTGGTTCCCGTTGGTCCCCTGTTATGTCCTGGATGGGGATAGGCCTGGAGCCGCTACATGGTATCAGAAGCAGTACCGGAAATGGGGTGTTGATGGCATCAAGGAAGACACCATGTTGAATGTTGGTTCTGAGACATCGATCTTCAACAAGCCCATTGCAGAGATCGCAGCCGAAGGAGGCCTGGTGATGGCGCGTTGCGGTGAGTTCTCATCTCCCGGCACGCTGCAGCGAATCAACGATACCGGCGTACGGGAGATGCAGGGGCGAATTCCAATCAACTACATGCAATATGCCGCCTGTGGTGTCCCCAATGTGTATTCCGATGTGGCAGGAATTCACAATATGCACAACGTCAAGGCGATTGACGCCAATGTTCGTCACGCCTGGTTGCTCTCGCTGACTGCTGGGATGGCCGTTGGCGCTTTCCCTTCCAAATGGACGGCAGAAGAACAGGCCGTCTTCAAGAAGGCGGTCGACTTCCATCACGCGTTGGTGCCGTACCTGTACAGTGCGGGAATGAGCACTTTCGAAACGGGTTACCCTTTCACCCTAACACCGATGAGCATCGCATTTCCGCATGACGCGAACGCTGTCAGTTTCGAGCACTTCCAATGGATGATTGGCGAGTCGGTCCTGGCGGCGCCACTTCTAAGGAACTACCGAGACGGTAAGAAGGACGTCTACTTGCCTGACGGGACATGGTTTGACTGGGAGACTGGTAGGAGGTTCCTCGGGCCGGTTACTCTGGAAGCCTATGACGTCCCGCTGCACAAAGTGCCCTGTTTCGTCGGTGGTAAGGGAGTGGTGCTTCTAAGAAACGGCAATTCAGAGGATCTTATCGCCCGTGTGTATGGAGTAGGGAAGCAGGCGGTCTCCGATTTCTACACCCTCGAAGAAGGGAAGAAATACACGATCGAGACGGAGACGACGGACCTGGGGAGAGACACCGTGCTCAATCTCTCAACCCGCGAAGAAGTGCCCTTCTCGGAGCGTACTGGTTTCATTGAGTTCCCAGTAGCCGAGGGATGTGACTATCTGGTGAGGAAGTCCCCGTGACAGTTGGAGGTTCAGTGTTGAGCCCTCTATACTGAGCCCCCGAGCAGTGAGACACCATGACGGGTGATGATTAGAAGGGCTTCCCCTCCGGTCCTCAGCGCCGAGGATCGGGTCGATGACTCTCCGCGGGTCTCGGATAAGGAGACCTGCGCGACCGGGGGAGGTCCTTCGTCTGCTCCATATACGACAAATCTTCCGAAGTTTCTGAGAAAAACCCTTATAATTGCATTCTGGGGACATCTTTAACGTGAAGGCCATGAAGAATCGTGTAGACGTGATCAACCTGGTCGAATGTGCCCAGCGGGGTGATAAGGAGGGACTCAATCGTCTCGCCAACGCGGTCAAGGTGCGTCTTTACGAGTACACAGTGCGGATGACGCTGGACGCGTCGCTGGCCGAGGATATCGTACAGGAGAGTCTCTGGATAATGGTTCAGGATATTGGGAACCTCAGGGACTCGGGACAGTTTTGGGCTTGGCTGATGAAGATCGCCACCAACAGAATTCGTGACCACCACCGGCGCAACGGCCGTAGAACCGCATTGCTCTCCAAGTGTGACCTTCCGTCTTCGGACAGTGTTCAGGATGCCGTGGCCGATGTAATGTCCAAGGAGATACGGCAGATCGTCCTTTCCGCGATGCACAGGCTTCCAATGGAACATCGGCTCATTCTGAACATGCGCTGCTATGAACAGATGTCCTTTACGGAGATTGCCGATACCCTCGGTTGTCGCAAGTTCAAGGCCCGGGCCCTCTTTGCCAAGGCCAAGCGGACATTGGGTAGGAATCTGGCCCAGAGCGGCTTGGGAAAGGCCTCTCTCCTGGGAGCGTTGGTGATCTACGGAAAGATCACCGCCACCTCGGAGGCCACCGGGACGGCCATGTCCGTCACCACGGCGAGTC
>JANQFY010000080.1 GCA_028277585.1 Sedimentisphaerales bacterium | reverse complement strand
CCTGATCAAGGGCACAACGGTCTACGACGACGGCGAGAGGGACACGCTGAACGGCGGACCTGGCTCCGATTGGCTCTTCCGTTTCAACGACAGGCGTCTACACCCTTACCCCTATACCTGGAGCTTCTGGAGACTATGGTGGTACAGCTGGATGTATCGTGTCGACTATGACCGGGAGGCCTAGATGGTAGCGAAAGGGCCTGGCCGAAATGCGATCATCCCGCGAAGGCTCCAGATACGTGGACGAAGCGTCTTGATATTCGCCCATCGAGGTGGCACCCATCTGTCTGGCTTGAAGGGAACTCCCGATCGCTGCACCTTGCTCAGCCTACTCCGGCGCAGAGGCGGCTCACTCCATCGTAAAGCGCTTCTGCTCCATGAGTTGAGTCTCTTCCGGGATAGGAGTCCCTCATCCTTCTCATTCCGGACGGACCAGTTCCAGCAAGGAGTTTGTGAGGCCCTTTCCAGAGATGACTGATGAAGACCGAATGGAAGCCTATGAGATCAGATATAGACTCGCCGAAGCCCAGACGCATATGTCGCATGTTGTCTGGATCGTATGTAGGCACACTCGCGGGGTGAATTCTTGAACAAGAGTGTATCATCGTCACCGATCCAAGATCATGGGACCTTGAGTTCTCCGGCACCAGACAAGAAGGAGAAGACATGCGATTGACAGTCAAGACAACACAGACACAGCCAGGGGTCATCGCGATCATCGTCCAGGGATCGCTTGATAGCGAGACCTACGATCTGCTGGACCAGGAAATCACCAGGGCACTGGGCGAGCCCCTCAAGGCACTGGTGCTCGACATGCAGGGAGTGGATTTCATCACCAGTGCCGGTGTTGGGACCATCATGAAGGCGAAAACCTCCCTCGCAAAAAAGAAGGCGGATCTGGCCATGCTGCACCTGCAGCCACAGGTGCAGAAGGTCTTTGAGATCATCCGGGTCCTCCCGACGCTGGGCGTCTTCCAGAACCAAGCGGAACTCGACGAGTACTTAGGGAGAATCCAGCGTCGAATGTTGGGTGAGGAAGACCACTGAATCGTCCGCGGCAGACCCACGTCAACAGGCTCCGGAGTGCACGAATGAGGATACACGCTAAGCTACTTATACTGCTCCTAGCAATGGCGATGACGCCGCTGATTGTGATCTCGGCATTCCATCAGATCTCTATCCGGATGGGGCGTCGGCGACTGATCAGTCGGATTCACAGTACCCTGGATGCGAATGCCAAACAGGTGTTGCAGGAGATCCTCGACAACTGTGATGAGATTCTCCAACGAGAATCTCGGCTGGTAGAGGCCCTGATCCGGCGCCAGGCTCGCGAGGTGGAACTGCGGCTGTCTGAGCAGCCGGAGACCCCAGTACCGACATTGGCAGGAACCACCTATGGTCTCGATGAAAGCTTGCGGGAGCTGAGTAGGACCGAGAACGGGCCCTTTGGAGGTGTCAGTTCCGCCCGAATCAGTTATCGTAGGCAGGCACTATTCCTTCCAGATGGAGTCGACATTGGCGCTGTGAACTGCGATATGGAACGGCTGGAGGACATGACGGGGGTATACTATGAAATCCGGCGCAATGGTCCAAGCGGAATCCTGTGGCAATACACAAGCCTGGAGAACGGATTACACCTGAGCTATCCGTGGTCGGACGCGGAAACATCGCTCCATCCCCCGGGTTACGATCCGCGCCAACGCGACTGGTATCTCCGCGCGAAGACACGGGGTGATGCTATCAGAACCGGACCTCTGGTGGATGCCGTCACTGGGCGGACGGTGGTAACCGTTGCGACCCCAGTCCGGTGGCCGGACAGCTCCTTCGCTGGCGTAACAGCAATGGACCGACTCGTTCCCGACATCCTCGCCGGCATGAGGCTACCATTCCGGTGGGCCGAAGGTGCCAAGCGAATGTTCGTCGTCACCGATCCGCAAGCCGACCCTTGCGAGCTGAAGATCACCGTACTGCTGCAGGGCAGTTACGTAGATGCCCACAGAGATTGGCAGCGTCCCATCGAACTGGAGCAACTGCGGTCTGAGGACGCCTATGAACTGAAGGGAATGGCTGCAGAGATGCAGATCGGCGTGCCGGGCATTCGGACACTGGAATATGAAGGCCGTCGCTGTCTGTGGGCTTACGGCAAACCGACGATGGGCGGTGTCATCCCCCTGCTAATCGTGCCCTGCAACAGAGTGACCGACATGGCCGATTCGGCGTCGCGTCTACTGCTGGGTGAGAGCCGGTTCTTGCTGGGGGTCACTGGAACCGTCTTGTTGCTTGTCGTAGCTGCAACGGCGGCGCTGGCCGCCATCTCTGCCAAAGCTGTGACCCGACCGATTGACTCCCTGATGTCTGCTGGCAGACGACTCGCCCACGGCGACTATGAAGCCCGCGTGGACATAGGCACGGGCGACGAGCTTGAGCGTCTAGGAGAGGTCTTCAACGAAACAGGGCCCAAGCTCAAGGAACGGGAGAAGATGAAGCAGTCACTGGAGCTTGCTGGAGCCATCCAGCGAAGTCTTCTTCCGAAAGATGCTCCCTCGCTCAAGCATTTTGATATCGCCGCCCAATGTCTGTACTGTGACGAAACGGGCGGTGACTATTATGACTTCATCGATATGATCGACGTTGGTCAGGGCAAGACCGGAGTTGTGCTCGGGGATGTCTCAGGGCACGGGATCGGCGCAGCGTTGCTGATGACTGCCGTACGAAGTTCACTTCGGACGAACATACGGCACCATGGGACCGACCTGACGACGCTGTTTCACCACGTAAACCGCGATCTGGTCCGCGATACGGGCGAGGATAAGTTCGTGACCCTGTTCTGCGGGATCCTCGACGATGAAGACTGCTCACTGACCTGGGCCTCGGGTGGGCACGATTCGGCGATCTGGCGACACGCGGAAACCGGGGCCATTGAGGAACTAGCCAACACGGGCATGCTGATGGGCATCTTCGAAGAAGCTCTCTTCGAACAGACGGGCCCCCTTGAACTCGGCCGCGGCGACGTGGTCGTGATCGGCACAGATGGCATCTGGGAGGCGAGGGACGCTAGCGGCAGTTTCTTCGGCAAGGAGCGCCTGTACGAAATCCTTCATGAGACTCATGGAACGGCCAGGGAAATCTGCGACACCATTGTGGCGGCGGTAAGTGCTTTCTGTGGTTCGGGCCCGAGAGAGGATGACATCACGGTGGTCGTCCTGAGAACTCTGTAAGCCTGCGCAAAGTACAATGACTCCTCCGTGCATAACTCGTGTGAATACAAGGAAATGAGATAGGCAGGGAGGAGATGGGATCGGGCGACAACAGGGCGCATTCTGACGGTTCTTCCGCTCAGACATATGATGGAGATGATGTCACGCTTGTTCTCTTGATACCTGGGATCGGTGATCTGGTCAATTCCCTCGTGGATTCGTTCGTGATGACCAGTACCCGAGCTTGTTGGGCACAACGTGCGGCGGTGGCTTCCTAGCAGAGGGCTGGCGTGTGACTGTCACGGGTGTTGACGCTGCAACAAGGTACGCCGGGCTTTGATCCTGAAGACACGTGTTAGCGCTGGCCGCGTGGATAGCAGAGTCTACACACGGGAACCTGCCCTATCAGTTCCGCCGAAATTGTTCGAACTCGCATAGAGTAAAAAGCCCACGAGCGGTGTTTGCTTTGTGGATGCTGAATCAAGGAACTTCTGACATGAGACAACGAATTCGTTTGCGGGGTTGGTCTGTTCTGTTTCTGTCACTTCTGTTGTCCACCAAGTTTGCTGTTGCCGCGGAGGGGTTCGGCGCGGTCACGATGCCGAGCAAGGATGTGTTGCTGTCCTTCACGCAACCCGGCCTGATCGCGGCAGTCAACGTTGCACCTGGTGACAGGGTCCAGGAGGGCCAGAACCTCGTGCAACAGGACAGTGGCATTGAGAGAGTGCAGCTGTCCCTGATGGAGGCCCAGAGCCGGGACACGAGCCAGATCCTTGCCAGCGAAGCGTCCCTCGCTCAGAAGCGCGTGGATTTGGAGAAACTTCAGCGAGCCGCAGCCCGCGACGCGGCTACAGAGCTGGAAGTAGAACACGCGAAGCTGAACGTGAGAATAGCGGAACTGTCTCTTCAGATCGCCAAGCTCGAGCACGCCCAGAACCAGATGAAGTGCAAGGAGGCCAGAATCCGCGTGGCGAGGATGGCCCTCCGCAGCCCCATAGCAGGCATTGTTGAAAGGGTCGATGTTGAGGCCGGAGAGTCTGTCAATGCCCTGGCTGATGTTGTGAGGGTGGTGAGAACGGCCCCCCTTTGGATCGACGTACCTGTGCCCTTGGCCACGGGCCAGCAGCTCACATCAGGTCAAAAGGCGACGATCGAGTTTCCCGACACCCCGCCTGCCATTCTGGAAGGAAGAGTAGTTTTCGTGGCGGCCGTAGCAGACGCCGCCAGCGGCACACTCCGCGTACGTGTTGAAACGTCCAATAAGGCTGGACGCCCCGCAGGTGAGCATGTCCGAGTCAGGTTTCCAGCAGAGCAGTGAGAAGATCGTTGGAGGATTCAGGGAGTGGATCCAGCAAGGGATGGACTGTGTAACCGAGGCGGCCTCTGCACAAAAAAGGCCGCCCTTTGCGTCTCCAATAGCACGATTTGCGGCATTCGTTCGTGGATTCTGCTTGTGAGTGTGCTGCTTGTGACAGTTATGGTCGGCTGCGTCTCTGACAGAATCGGGGATACTGGTGACGTTGGCCTGTATCAACAGTTGCTCGCCGACCGTGGACCTCAGGATCGCGTGGATACCGAGGGCGAGGATACGTCCCATCCTTTGGGCCTCCTGGCGCCCGCTGCTGAAATACCCTCTGACGAATCGGGGCCTGTCGAGGTTGCCAGAGATCCCAATACGGGCAGGAAGATCGCAGAGATGAGCATTGAACAGGCGATCATTCGGGCCCTGACCAACAGTCCCCAGATCAGACTCGTCAGCTTTGACCCCGCGATTGCCAAGGTGGAGATCACCAAAGCCGCGGCGGATTTTGACCCCGCGGTATTCAGCCGACTCAACTACGCACAGGATGATAACCCCCAGAACAGCCTTTACCAAGCCGGAGAATCAGATGTGCGTATCGCCGAAGGGGGCATCCGACAGAGAATCTCGACCGGAGGACAATGGTCATTCTCCTATGGTGTGACCCGCAGCTGGGACGATCTCGTCGGGAGAGCGTTCCCCAAGCGATACGAGCCATTGTTCGCGTTTGAGGTACGACAGCCGCTCCTACGCGACGCCTGGCCGGAAGTGAACCTCGCTGGCGTGAATGTCGCCAGATTGAACCATGACACTCAGTTGACCAGATTCCGACAGAGGGCTGAAACCATTGCCACACAGGTGATCTCGGCATACTGGCTTCTGGTACAGGCCCGCGCCGACGTTGAGGCGCACAGGGACCTTCTCACTCGGACCGCAGAGACGCTGAATAAGGTGCAGGGCCGTCGCGGTATTGACGCCACAGCCGTTCAGGTCAAGCAGACGGAAGCCTCCGTTCGTTCCCGAGAAGCGTTTCTGCTGCGTGCCGAAAAGAGGGTCTCCGACATGCAGGACGCGCTCTTGGCGCTCATGGCAGACGCGGATGCAACCATCCTAATGGATGTCGAGATTGTCCCGGTCACCGCCCCCTACCGGGAGAAAGGCCAGTTCGATGTGGACGGGCTCATCTCCCAGGCCATGCGGAACCATCCGCTGATCGAGGAATCTCGCATCGGAGTAAAGGTCGCTGAGATCAACATCAAGGTGGCTAAGAACCAGTACATGCCGCGCGTTGACTTGGTGGCGTCCGGAAGAAGCCAAGGCATAGGGGAGCGATACCTCGATGCCACAGACACCCTCGGCAACTACGCTAGCTACGCCGTCGGCATCGTGATGGAATACCCCCTGGGCAACCGGGCACAGTTCGCGGAGCTCCATAAGAGGAGATTGGAGCGACGCAAAGCGATCTCAGCCCTGCACGCAGTTTCTGACCAGGTGGCAATTCAGGTAAAGGAGAGAATACGAAAAGTAGAGGCCAACCACGCGGAGATCGGCGTGCAGCAGCAGGCCGCCGCCGCCGCACTCATTCACCTGCGAGCACTTGAGGATACGGAGGAGATCCGAGAACAACTGACGCCGGAGTTCCTGCAGGTGAAACTCCGGGCTCAACAGGACTTGGCTCAGGCACGCGTGGCCGAAACCAGAGCAGTGGCTGATTTCAACATTGCCCTCGCTGAACTGGCTCAGGCTAGTGGGACAGTGCTGGGACTGCATCGCATCCAAGATGCCTTGGAGACGATAACGACTCAGGAACCTTCAGAGGAAGACCCATCGCACGTCCCCTTCCGGCCGGAAACGAAGCCCTTCTCCATTGGCCCCGCGGGCCAGCCGGTTCCTACTCTCGGCCCGCGAAACTGAGATGCTCGTCAAGCCAATGGTCCGCCCTCATGACGGCTCTGCGCCGGCGCAAGGCCAGTCTCTCCGCTCGCAGGTGAGCGAGGCGAGAAGCCGCTCTTGTCCCACGACCGGCGATGTCTTCCTCTGTCTGGCCGTGGTGCTTCTTGAGGTAGGCAACAAGGCCCTTGGCATGCCGTGAGACAAACTCGTCTTCTAGGGAGGTGATGGCTTGAGCTGTGCCGGGATCCCCTTGCCGAGCGCAGCGGCCAAAGAGCTGCCGGTCGATTCTACCCGACTCATTGCGTTCCGTGGCCAAGACGAAGAGCCCCCCCAAATCCGCCACACCGGGCCCCAACTTGACGTCGGTTCCGCGCCCCGCCATGTTGGTTGCCACCGTGATGCGGCCAGCCTGCCCGGCGCCGGCGACAATCATCGCCTCCTCTTGGTGGTGGACCGCGTTGAGTACCTGGCACTCAAGTCCTCTGGCCCGGAGCAATCCGCTGACATGTTCACTGTTCCGGACGCTCCGCGTTCCGATCAGGATGGGTCGACCCGTCGCATGCACGGCTTCTATCTCGGTTACGATTCGATTCCATTTGGCGGCCGCCGTAGTGAACACTACATCGGGAGGCTTCCGGCGGATACAGGGGCGGTTTGTCGGGATCACAACCACCCGCAAGTGGTAGATCTGCCAAAACTCAGCGGCTGCCTCTTGCGCTGTGCCTGTCATACCGGCCAGTCTGCGGTACATTCGAAAGAACCGCTGGAAACTCAGGCGCGCATAGGTTTCCTTGGGCGGCGTCACCTCCACGCGTTCCTTGGCCTCCACCGCTTGGTGCAGGCCGTCGCGCCACTGTCGATCGTGCATGAGACGACCGGTGAAATCATCAACAATGATGACTTTGTCCTGTTCGACGACGTACTGCTGCCCCCGCTGGTAGAGTTCCTTGGCGGTCAGCGCCCGAACCGCCAGCTCCTCACAACGTCGGGTGGCGCGCCAGAGGCCTCCCCATCCCTCTGTCAACTCCGCCAGCCGTCGCCGCCCCGAATCGGTCAGTTCGATCTCTCGATATTTGGCATTGATCCGATAGTCTGAGTTCGGCTCCAGTCTTGCCGTGGCCTCCGCAGCCTGCTGAAACGCTTCCGTCTGTTCCACATTCGGCGCCGGCCCGGAAATGATCAGCGGCGTGACCGCCTCATCGATCAACACGGAATCGGCCTCGTCGACAATCGCGTAGTCCAGTCCACGCTGAACCAGACGATCCAACACCGGTTTCTGTCCTCCGGCCAGTCTCTCCAACAAAGCCGCACTCAGTCCTCCACACCGGCCCAGAACAAGACGATCGCGCAGGAAATCAGCCGTCACCTCCTTGTTCGTACAGTAAGTGACATCTGCCGCATACGCCTCCTGTCGTTGGGCGGGCGGCATATCGCCTTCGATGTGGGCAACCTTCAGGCCGCAGAAACCGTAAACACCTTCCATCCATTCCGCATCGCGTTTGGCCAGGTAGTCGTTCACCGTGATAACGTGACATCCCCTCCCACGCCAGCCGGCAATGGTGGCGGGTAGTGTCGCCGTCAGTGTCTTTCCTTCACCCGTCGCCATTTCCGCCACGCAGCCGCTGCTGAGAGCCGGCGCCCCGGCCACCTGGACAGGGAACGGCCGCTCTCCGATCTGGCGTGTGGCAACCTCCCGAATCGCGGCAAAGGCTCGATGAAGTTCTTCCTCCGTATCTCGTCCTCGCCGGAACGTCTCGCGCAGCTGGCCAATTGCCTGCTGAAGCTTGCCGTTGCCCATAGCAGAGAACTGCTTCTCCAGAGCAAGTACTTTCTCGGCCTTCTGCAAGTACCGTTTCTGTTGCGGCACAAGGCGCGTTGCCACGCCGACACCAGCGTCCCACAGAGCGTCCAATCCCTGAGGAAGCGGCTTGGATATCATTCGTTCGTCCAGAGTGCGCCACGTGGCGCTGGGCACAGCACGCATATCAGATGTGATACCTCCGCTGGAAGAGTTGCCGACCGTAGTGCCACACTTGCCGGGCCAATGACTTGGATTTCAGTCGCACTCGCACGACCACACGCTGACCAGTCAACCACTGGGCTGAATCGTCCCAGCGAAGCCGGATCCGCACCTCGAAGAACTTCTCGGCAGCTGTTGTACCCGTCGGATCACGGAGATCCACCGGTACGGACCCGCCCACGGCATAGCCAAGAGCCTGAGACGGGAGCCTTCCTTGACCGGCCGGGTAGATCTGTTCAATCGTACCGGCAATGGTGAGCTCGGGGCGTCCATTGGCTCGAATCTCCACCCCCTCTTCAGCCTGCTCGACGAGCATGGCGGCGATGTTCTGCCCGGCCGTGGCTCTGACCAGCAGATCATCGAGTTTGGCAACCACTCCGATTTCCTCCCCCCTGCGAACATACCGGCCTCTGGCATACTCAATCTGGGGAGATACCCAGGTGCCGGACGAGGGAGCCGCCAGAGACAGCGATGCGAGTTCCTGCTGAACTCGCTCAATCTTGTCGTCCAGCGCGGCGAGTTGCTCCTCAAGGATCTGGGCCGCAGCGACTTCCCTCGTGAGAGCCTTCCGCCGACGAATCTCCAGGGCCCTACGCCCCGCCGTTAAGACCTGCTCCTCAGAGGACAGCGCCGGATTGACCGCCTGAATCAGAGGTGGCCCGGTAGGAGAAGCTGCCACTCTCGACGGCAGGAAGGACGTGACAAAGCCGTCGGTCGCGGCATGAATCGTGGACAGCTCCACCGGCTCCAGTACACCCTCCACGCGACAGTAATCGGGGCACCGGATGAATCCTAACAGGACCATCAGCGACAGGGCCAGGACTCCCGTAGAGCCTATCGCGCGCCCGCGGTTTCGCGTCAACTCCGTCCCCGTCGCTAGGACGCGCAAGAACTTCGCGAGCGGAACCAACACCCAACCTACGAGCGCTGAGAACGCCAACGCAGGCACCAGAACCGACAGTGTGTCCGGCAGACGGTCGTTAAGGAATAGCAGGATTCGAACCGAGATGAAGATACGGTACGAGATCGCAGCGCACCCATAGAAGACGAACCACAGACGCTCTCCCACCGTGAAAGCCGGATTCCAGGCACGCTTCAGCCCCCAGACGTATCGTTTGAACAGATAGTGGAGGTACTGACGGCACCGCTGAGCCAGATTCGGGATTTCAATGAGGTCGGAGAGGACGTAGTACGCATCGAAACGCAGCAGTGGGTTTCCGTTGAAGAAGAGCGTGGATACACTGGCGACGAAAATCACATTGAAGGCAATGATGTGCAAAGTCCCCGTAGAAGTGCTAGCCCAGACGATAGCCGCAACAGCCGCAACGGCCAACTCGGCCATGACACCGGCCATGCCCACAACAGCCCGGTGCCATTTGCTCCGGAACGTCCAGGCGCTAGACGCATCTACATACGGCAGTGGAAAGAAGATCAGGAACATGACCCCCATCTTGTGGACTTCACCGGCGTTTCCGTTCAGACGCCCAAAGCGCTTGCACGCGAAAGCGTGGCTGAACTCGTGTATCACCTTAGTCAACACCATGCTCAGATAAAGCAGGAGGATATTGTCCGGATCCAGAACATCGGAACTCTGACTGACAAGGTCCCCGAAGTTCCCAATAATCACATAGAGCCCTGCCCCCAGGAGGAGCAGCCAGAGAAACAGTCCAGTCAGACTGAACGGCAACCCCAGCAGGCCGACCCAGCGATTGAGGATCTTATCGGGATCCAGCAGTGGAATTCGTACGAACAGCAGGTTCGTGAGATAGCCCGTGACCTCCCGGCGCACCCGCTTGCGATAGCGGCTGAACAGCGCTTCGCTGTCAGGTGGCAATTCTACGTAAAGAAGATTGGCCGCATGCAGCTGCCCCAACAGCTGAATAATCTCACCTTGCGTCGGCGCGCGATCATCAAGTCGCTCATTGCAGGTGTGCCAGACATCTCGGACTGTCCGACGGCCATCCAGAAGTCCGAGGAAGAGGTATGCCTCTTCGCTGACGCGCGAGAACTGGTTGTTTGCCGGGTTCTCCACAACATACCAGAGCTGACCTCGGTACTGTTGCCGATAGATCCGCACACCGGTCAGCAGCCGAGGCCGCAACTGAGCTACGCGGTACCACGCCTCATGGAATGTAGGACGTTCAATAGCCATGGGATACGTCGCCCTCCTACCACCACAGTTTCATGAGAACCCAATTGAGAATCTTCCGCGTCCAGATCCAGGCGTATGAGCGCTTGCCCAGTTCGATCTTGCCCACTCCCTCCATTCCTGGGCGCATCCAAGGATGGGTGTCAAGCAGATCTACATATACCTTGAAGATGTTCTCTCGACTCACGACCTCGGCAATGGGCGTAATCCGTTCGACTCTAAACCGAATGCGCTGTTCCGGGTATGACGCAGTGGCCAGATATCCTTCCTGTCCCACCTGGACATCGACAATCTGATCCTCCGCGACATGCAGCGCCGCCCGCAGGGATCCGAGAGGCATCACCTCGAACAGCACATCCCCGGTCTTCACTGGCGCCCCGATCCGCCGTTTCAGATCTCCCTCAACCAAGGTTCCCGTCAACGGCGATAGGATTCTCGCCTGTTCTATCATGTGGAGATACAGATCCATTTGGGCCTGGGCCATCTCTGCGCTGGCCTGCGCAATCTGGGCCTCGGCTGTTTCACCATCCCGCATGGCGGCGGCACTCTGCTTGAGATACCCTGCCTTCTCCGCTTTGGCGGTCGCCAATTGGAGACGCAATTCGACCGTATCGAGTTCCGCTAAGACCGTGCTGTTGGCCTCAATGATATCCCCAACCTCGACATCGACCGTTTCGATGAATCCGTCAAACGGCGCAGGAACCACCTGCCGCTCCGCACCCTCAAGGACGAAAGAAGCCTCAGCCCGATAGGCACCCTTAGCCATGATCAGGAAGAGCATGGCGCCACAGATGAAAACGGCCGTGACCTTGGCCCACGTGTGTCGAGGCCCCACCAGCCCCGCCAGCATCCGGCGCAGCCCGGCGAGGATCTTCGCACCGACCCAGCGGTCTTCCTGATGCAGGGCCAAGAGTCGGGCGGAACACAACTCCAGACTCAACCGCACGGTCTCGACGTCTTCTAAGGCGAACGGCCGGCCCAGCGGGCGTTCAAGAGTCATGACCGCATGAACCTCTCCCTGACGGCGGAGAGGAAAGCTCGCCAAACATACCGGACCGTGGCGCTTTGACAACTCCGCCGCGCTGCGACTGACATAGGTCGCCTCCGGCATGGCCGGATAGATGATTTCACAGTCCTGGTCGAGGCATTCCTCCATCACGGCCTCAATGTCCTGGACCACCCGCATCTTGCGGCTGAACTCGTCCGTGTGACTCATAGCTTTCACGCAGACGTATCGTCCCTTCAGCCAGCCCACGGTAACCCGTTCACACCGTAGCTGCGAAGCCATTTCATTGCACAATGCCATCGCTGTGCTGCCAAACCGGTGGTGGCGGTTAACCGCTGCGAGTGTCTCCAGAGCCTGGCGTAGGCGCTCCACCGCCACACCCTTGGCCGGAGACGGCCCCCGAGTCTCGGAGGCAGTGACCATCGACAGACCGATTTCCAAACGCTCCCGAACAGCTTCCAGGGCAGTACTGTCGGGCGCGCAGATCAGAAAAGCTGCTGCCACCGACGACACTCCCGCTACGCTTAGCGGAAGCGTCAGAATATGGGCCCCGTGCTCACTGGGGAGTCCATCCGGTGGTGACCATTCCACCAGCATGGCCTGGCCCGATCTGCAAGTCCTGCTGGCCTGTTCCGCAGCCTCCCTGACCCATGGGGGCACCGTACCATCCTCCGGGAGAGCTGGATGAAGTGACAGCACGTCGATAGAGTCTTTCTCTCTTTGCCATAGAATGGCACCGCCTTCGGCCGGTCCAAGACGACATCCGGCCACGAGTAGCTCTGTCAAGAAACTGCGCAAAGCATGGTGGTTGCCTCCGGGCTTGTCAGCAGGCAACTGAGCCACGCCACCTGCTCTATCCTCCGAACCGCTCTGTCGTGATATGCTCACAGTAGCTAATCCTTAAGACGTGTTGGCGTCGGGATGTTCCCTGGTGATGTGAAATTGTCGCATCTTGATCGACCGCAATTCGGAGCCCTGATCTGAAGTTGCCTGCGCAGCTTCCCGACACCATAACGATACCGGCTCAACGCCGTTTTCGTTGACGTGCCCTGAAGGCGCGCAATCTCCTTGAACTTCCAACCCCCTTCCATTCGCAGCACCACCACTTCTCGTTGCTCAGGTGGCAATCTGCGCAGCGCCCCAGAGATGCGTCGGGACTCCTCATCACGAATCGCTCCATGCTCCGGAGGCTCCTGCGGCACAGGTCTCCTCTCGGCTGCCCGAGCCCATAACGACAGTTGGCGGCCCCTACTCCGGTTCGTGTTGCGCGCCCGATTGGCTACACAGGCAACCAGGTATTTCTCTAGACTGCCGGTCAGCTCAAACCGTTCGCAAGACTGTACGAAGTCCACGAAGACGTCGTGAACTACGTCCTCACCCTGCGCCGACTGGCCCAGCAACGCGCACGCCACCCGCAGAAGATGGGGCCGGTATTTGGCGTATAGACAGCACAGTGAAGAGCGGCACCCTCGTCTCAGTTTCTTGACAAGCAGCTGTTCATCCACACACCGCGCCCTGCAACATCCGCTGCACCGACAGCAACGTGAAAAACGATCCCCTTGTCTCTGTTTCTCAGTGCGCGGGTGTTCGTTCATACACCGTCCTTTCTGGTGCTGCAGAATTGTCAACAGGTAGAACATGCGAACGATGCTCGGCCCGGCGGGCCCGGGCAGCACGCAGCCACAGATCGAAAGGAGATCCCACAATAGAATCCAGACATTGGAACGCTGCTCCCCTTACGTCGCACCCTAGCCAACACTGCGATTCCATCCCAGGAACAGTCAGACACGGCCCAAGTTCTTCCCCGAATGGCGCCTCATACAGAGATACCGCACCGTGTCACCATGTCCCGACATCATCGTGAATGCTACGGCAAGAGGGCAATGTCTGCAAGTTTATTCTGCTCTGGCTCATGGGAATACCCAACCTTTTTTTCGCCTCCTCGCCCAGCTGAGGGTTCAGCAGTGCGGTCGCTCGCATAACCTCGCGGGCATGCCCATACTGCGAGCAGAGGTTGACCGCCTAGGTTCTCACAGTCTCTTTAAGAAGCACCCCCTCTTCCTTCCTACTTGGCCACAACAACGTCCCAGGCATCTATCAACCTGCCCCCTCTACCGGCCCAGTCGGAGTGAGATGTTCTGGATACGCAGGGCTTGTCGCGATCGGTAGCCCGCCTGCCTCAACAGCATTGAAGCGCAGTGTTGTCTTGGAACAAGACCCGGAGTCGAATGAAGCAGCAACCGCGCTGACCGGCAAGTCGAGAGCCCTCGGGCCGACTCCGTGGAAGTTGGTGCTGCCCCCACACCGCTACATATCAAGTC
>JANQFY010000064.1 GCA_028277585.1 Sedimentisphaerales bacterium | reverse complement strand
TTGCCGACGCGGGTAGACCCTTCTTCCTCTACTTCTGCACCTCCGACCCTCATCGCGGCGGAGGCAAGGCTAAGGACCTGCCCCACCAGCCCGACCGATTCGGCAACCGCGACGACGGGTATCCGGGCGTCAAGGAGGTAAAATACGACCCCGAGGACGTCATCGTCCCCGACTTCCTGCCGGACATCCCCGAGTGTCGGGCCGAGTTGGCGCAATACTACCAGTCCGTCTCCCGCGTTGACCAGGGTGTCGGGCGCCTGATCGAAACACTCAAGAAGGCAGGCCAATACGATAACACCGTCGTCATCTACATCCCCGACAATGGCATCGCGTTCCCCGGGGCCAAGACAACGCTGTACGAACCCGGGATGAACCTGCCCTGTATCGTACGGACGCCCTGGCAGAAGAACAAGAACGGCACCTGTGACGCGCTAATCAACTACGCCGACCTGACACCGACCATTCTGGACTTCGCCCGCGCGACGCCGAGCGATTACCGATTCCATGGCCGCTCCTTCAAGCCCGTGCTGGAACGCCGGCACGCCGAGGATTGGGACACCACCTACGCCTCCCACACGTTCCATGAGATCACGATGTACTATCCGATGCGCGTGGTGCGCGAGCGGCGGTTCAAACTAATCTGGAACATTGCCTCAGGTCTGGAGTACCCGTTCGCCAGCGACCTCTGGGCATCGGCGACCTGGCAAGGCAACCTTAAGCGGGGCAACACGTATTACGGCAAGCGCACCATCGACGCCTACCTGCACCGCGACAGGTTCGAATTGTACGACCTTCAGAACGACCCGGATGAGGTGGTCAATCTCGTCGACGACCCAAGATACAAGGGTGAAGTCGCCAGGATGAAGGCTAAACTCAAGACCTTCCAGAAACAGACCAAGGACCCATGGATCATGAAATGGGATTATGAATAGCATTTGTCGAATAGAACGATAGTACATGTCATTCCCGCGCAGGCGGGAATCCAGACTCATTCGCAGGTACCCTGGACCCCTGCCTACGCAGGGGTGACAGAAGACCGATGGCACGATTCTGAAACCGAACAGACAAGGGGACATACGTATGGCATTACTGATGGGATATGACGTCGGCAGCTCCTCGATCAAGGCAACGCTCATGGACGCTGAGACGGGCAAAGCCCTTGCATCGGCAACTTCGCCGGATAAGGAACTCGATATCATCGCCAAGCAGGCCGACTGGGCCGAGCAGGATCCGGCGACCTGGTGGGAGCACGTCAAGCGCGTGACCCAGCAGATCAAGGGCAGCGTCCAATTCGATCCGGCCGACGTCAAGGCGATCGGCATCTCCTATCAGATGCACGGCCTGGTCCTGGTCGACAAGAACGGAGACGTGCTGCGCCCGGCGATCATCTGGTGCGACAGTCGCGCCGTGCAGATCGGCCAGGAAGCGGCCGAGCAGATCGGCGCCGAGAAGTGCCTCCAACACCTGTTCAACCTGCCGGGCAACTTCACCGCATCCAAGCTCAAATGGGTCAAGGACAACGAGCCGGATGTCTACGCCAAGATCGACAAGATGATGCTGCCCGGCGACTTCATCGCCATGAAGATGACAGGTGAAATCAAGACCACGCCCTCCGGCCTGTCCGAGGGAATCATGTGGGACTTCGAAGGTGATGAACTGGCGCAGTTCGTGCTCGACAACTACGGCGTCTCGACCGATCTGGTCGCCGAGACGGTTCCGACCTTCTCAGTTCAGGGCGAACTAACCGCCGCCGCGGCCGAGGAACTGGGCCTAGCCGCGGGCGCCAAGATCAGCTATCGCGGTGGCGACCAGCCCAACAATGCCCTGTCGCTGAGCGTGCTGCAGCCGGGCGAGATCGCCGTCACTGCCGGCACCTCGGGCGTCGTCTATGGCGTCACCGACAAGAAAAACTACGATCCGCAATCACGGGTGAATATCTTCGTCCACGTCAACCATGCCGCCAACGATCCCCATTACGGCGTATTGCTCTGCCTCAACGGGACGGGCATCCTCAATAGCTGGCTCAAGCACAACTTCGTTGGGGGCGAAGGGCTGGACTACCCCGAGATGAATGAACTGGCGAGCACCGTCCCCGTCGGGTCCGAGGGGCTGGTCATCCTGCCCTACGGCAACGGGGCCGAGCGCACGTTGGAGAACGACAACATCGGCGCATCCGTCCACGGCTGGAACTTCAACATCCACAAGAAGGCCCACTTCCTCCGCGCCGCCCAGGAGGGCATCGTTTTCGCCCTGAACTATGGGCTCGAGATCATGCGCGACATGGGCACCGAACTGAAGACCGTCAAGGCCGGCCACGCGAACATGTTCCTAAGCCCGCTCTTCGCCGAGGCATTCGCCACGCTCAGCGGCGCAACCGTCGAACTGTACAACACCGACG
This sequence comes from Sedimentisphaerales bacterium, assembly GCA_028277585.1. Classification (GTDB taxonomy): domain Bacteria; phylum Planctomycetota; class Phycisphaerae; order Sedimentisphaerales; family Anaerobacaceae; genus Anaerobaca. Next base: position 4,102 of record JANQFY010000064.1, on the reverse strand, counting down.
GCTCGCAGGGCGCCGCCCGCGGCGCCGGGATCGGGGCCGGGATCTACAGCGGTCCCGAAGAGGCCTTCGTCGGTCTCGAACCGGTCAAGACGATCGCCCCCAACCCCGCTCTGGCAGAGGCTTACCAGCAAGCCTACGCCAACTGGGAGAAGGTGCTGAAGAGCCAACTCTGAGCAAGGAGAGTGTGATGATCCGCTGCGCCGTAGCTTTGGTGACCATTCTGTCCTGCGTAGCATCCGTGAGTGCGGCCGAGGGCGATGAGACATTCACGATCCGCCGCGGCATCAACATCAGCCACTGGCTCTCGCAGAGCGGGCGACGTGGCGCGGCGCGACGCGACTGGTTCACCGAGAAGGACGTCAGGTTCATCGCCTCGCTGGGCTTTGACCACATCCGCCTGCCCATCGACGAGGAGCAGATGTGGAACGAAGGGGGCAAGAAGCAGCCCGAAGCATTCGCCCTGCTGCACAGCGCCATCGGCTGGGCCCGCACAAATAAGCTGCGCGTCGTGGTCGATCTGCATATCCTCCGTTCGCACCACTTCAACGCCAAGGACAAACCGCTCTGGACCGAACCGGCAGCGCAGGAGTGGTTCTTCCAGCTCTGGCGCCAACTGTCGGCTGAATTGAAACAGTACCCCCTCTCGTTGGTGGCGTATGAACTGATGAACGAACCGGTCGCCGACGATCCGGAGGACTGGAACAAGCTGGTCGCGCGGGCGGTGCAGACGGTCCGCGCGAATGAGCCGCGCCGCAAAATCGTGATCGGCTCGAACCGCTGGCAATCGGTCAACACATTCGACAAACTGCGCATCCCCGAAGGCGATCGCCACATCATCCTGAGCTTCCACTTCTACACGCCAATGTTGGTGACGCACCACAAGGCTTCCTGGACGAGCGTGGGCAAGTACAAGGGACCGGTGCACTACCCGGGCCAGCTCGTCAAGCCCAGTGACACCGAAGGCCTGGAGGAGGACGTTGCACGGATCGTCAAGAACAACAACGGCGTGTACGACCGGGAAAGGCTCGAGCTTCTGCTCGCCAAGCCGCTCGCCCTGGCGCAGAAGCTTGATCTGCCTCTCTATTGCGGCGAATGGGGCGCCATCAAGGGCGCACCGCGCGAGGCACGGATGAACTGGTACCGCGATGTCCGCGCCAATCTGGAGAAGCACGGCATCGCCTGGGCCAACTGGGATTACAAAGGCGGCTTCGGCATCATCACCCGCGACGACCAGCCGGACCGCGAATTCATCAACGTCCTCCTCGGGTCAAGGTAGTTGGCGAGCGGCCGCTAGTCGAAGAGTCGATCGGCGCAGCAGAGCGAGCGGTCCCAGTCGAACCGGTCGATGCAGATCCAACCCTCCTGGGGCAACGCGTCGAAGGGGACCGGCTTGGGATGGCGCCAGGGGTGTTCAGCGTCCGATTCCAGTTTGGTGTACCAATTCAGCGGCTCCGTCGTCTTGTCGATCCGGTAACCGTCGGGATGGAAGCCGACGGTGATCTCGTCGGCGCGAAACGTCTGTTCCATCAGTTGATTCCCCTCATCGGGACCATCCGTGATAACGCCGCGCCGCGACGCGTTCCCGATTACGCGTCCGGCCAAGCATGACCACCCTTCCGCACCCATGGACGGCCGCACTCATCGCCGGACCCTATTATGACCTCTCAGGCCTCGTTGTCAATTCGGGACATTACGTAGATTGATGTAGTGAATTCCGAGGGCCGCCATAAAAACATGAATAAAAGTTCACTTTTTGCTTGACTAAACATGAACTATAGTTCATATTATAAGTACAGATGCTATTTCTAAGGAGACAAATATGACGATGCAGGCCGAGGCGCTCCCCCAAATGGGGAAACACGGTGTCTGCCCCTGGTGGGCGGCGTACTTCTTCGACAACCCCGTGCGACGGATCATGCATCCGCCCGCAAAGGTGCTCGGCGCCTACGTGAGGGCGGGCATGACTGCCCTGGACTACGGTTGTGGGTTCGGCCACTACTCTCTGGGCATGGCCCGCCTAGCGGGCCCGTCCGGCCGAGTCATCGCCGTGGACGTCCAATCGAAGATGCTGGACAAGACCATGGCCCGGGCTCGCAGGGCAGGGCTGGAGCGCATCATCCAACCCAGACTGTGTGAGAGCCAGGGAATCGGAGCCCCGGTAAACCTGGACTTCGCCCTCATCAGCAACGCGCTGCATGAGACGCCGGATCCCGGGGGCCTGCTGAAGGAACTGTTCGCTCTGCTCAAACCAGGCGCAAAGCTGCTACTCCTGGAGCCTCCGGGCCACTTGGGGGCCTGCGAGTTCGAAGCCGAGGTCGCCCTGGCCAAGGAAGCGGGCTTCGAAGAGGCGGACCGGCCGAAGGTCGCGCGGGAGATGAGTTGCCTGCTGCGGAAACCAGATGGCGGAGTCGACGCATGACCCGCCCAGAGGGAGAGTACCACCCCAAACAGAAACGCGCCGACGAGAAGAAGAGCCGTCTCCTTGATGCGGCTCTGGAGCTCTTCTCCAGCGAAGGCTATCACGGGACCACGGCCAAGGCCATCGCGGCCCAGGCCGGCGTGGCCACGGGTTCCTTCTACCGGTACTACCGAGACAAGAAGGTCGTTTTCATGGCGGTGTGCCTGCGTATGGAGGAGAAGCTGGGCAGCCGCATTTTCGAGTTGGGCGAGCAGATGAGGAGCGAAGGGCGTCCTGAACACGAGGTCCTCGCCGAGTTGATCCGATTCGCCGTGGCCGGGCACGAACACCACAAGACCTTTCACCGCGAGGTCCTGGCCATGCAGATCCAGGACCCGGATGTGGGCGCGTGGTGCCGCCGGCGCGAAGCCAGGCTCGTGGCGGCCCTTCTGGCGTTCCTGCGGCCGATGCGTTCCAGCTACCGAGTTGACGACCTGGAGGCGGCCGCGGAAATGGTCTACTACGCCATCGAGGAAGCCGCCCACCGCGCCGTAATCTTCGATTCCCCCGTGGGCCAGGAACGACTTGTCCGCGAACTACAGGACATGCTCGCCCGCTACCTGTTCGCCTAGCACCATGCGTTGACCATGTACGGGTCGCATCCATGCCACCGAAAGGGCTTGCTCGGCCCCCGGCGGATCACCGCCAGCTCGCGCGTGGTAGAGGATATCCACAGTCAGGCCTCAACAGACAACCCGCTTCGTGCTTGAACCTTCCGGCCGCCTGAGGGTATATAGCCAGCAGTTCACGAAGGCACATGACCCGCGACACTCAACGAACGAGGAGTAGACATGACGAAAGCGCTCTTGGTCATCGACGTGCAGAACGACTACTTTCCGGCCGGACGCTTTCCACTCTGGAATACGGACGCCACACTCGCCAACGTCAAGGACGCGATCGCTCTGGCGCAGAGAAGCAGCGTGGAGGTGATCCTCATCCAGCACATCGCCAATCCCGAGATGGGAATCGCCCCCTTCTTCAACAAGGGGACCAAAGGCGCTGAACTCCATCCGGAAATCCGGGCGGCCGCGCCCGAGGCGCCCATCATCGTCAAGGAATTCGCCGACAGCTTCGTCCAGACCAACCTGGAGCAACTCCTTACCGAGCGCGGCGTCACTGAACTGCTCGTCTGCGGGATGATGACCCAGAACTGCGTCACCCACACCGCCATCTCGAAATCAGCCGAGAAGTATCAGTGCGCGATCCTCGCCGACTGCACCACGACCGTAAACGAGATGCTCCACCAGATCGCCCTGCACGCCGTCTCGACCCGCCTTCCCCTGCCCGGCTACAGAGAAGCTATCTGAGGCGATTTTCCAGCGCAAGCTTCCTGGGACCGCACCTTCCACGCAACTGGGTCGGTGTGTCCAGGGCGGTTCTTGCCATACGAGGCGGTTCGGAGTAGGATATGGGCCGAAATGGGTCTATTGGACGCATGCAAGACACAACCAGACGCAAGATAAGGAGCAGTTGAGATGGCAGGACAATCCCTACACAGTATATGCCGCTGGACGTTCAACCCGGGCAAAGGCGGCTTCGTGCCTGGCGATATGCGGCCGGAATGGGGCGGCAGTTTTGGCACGCCCGAGATGATCCAACTGGTCGCCGACGAGATCCGTCCCCGCATCCCGGACAACGTCCTGC
>JANQFY010000527.1 GCA_028277585.1 Sedimentisphaerales bacterium | reverse complement strand
AGCACGATCTGAAACGCGTGGTGGATCTGGCGGAGCACTTCGGCATCCCCGCGATGGTGTGCGTCAACAAATGGGATATCAATCCGGACGCCACCGAGCGCATCGAGGCGACCGCGCGCCAGCGGAACCTGAAGACGGGCGGCCGGATCGCCTATGATCCCGACGTGACGAAAGCCCAGGTGGCGGGCCAGGCCATCCCGGAATACGACGCCGCGTCTCTGAAGGACCAGGTCGCGTCGCTCTGGGAGACCGTCCGTACCGAGTTGGACAAGACAACGAATGCGTAGGAGAAGTGCATGACGGCAGGCATCAAACACAGGTATCTGGTGCTCAGCGGCAAGGGCGGTGTGGGCAAGAGCAGCGTGGCGGTCAATCTCGCCGCCTGGCTCGCCCAACAGGGCGCTCAGGTGGGGCTGCTCGATGTGGACATCCACGGGCCCAGCGTCCCCAAGCTGCTGAATCTCGAAGGCGCCAAACCCCGGGCGATGGGTGAGAAGATCGAGCCGGTTCTCTACAACGATACGCTCAAGGTCATGAGTGTCGGGTTGATGCTGGACAACCAGAACGAGGCGGTGATCTGGCGCGGCCCGATGAAGCACAACGTCATCAGCCAGTTCGTTCAGGACGTCCACTGGGGCGACCTCGATTACCTCGTCGTCGACTGTCCGCCGGGCACGGGCGACGAAGCGCTATCCACCGTACAGGTGCTGGGCTCGGTCGACGGCGTCGTGATCGTGACGACGCCCCAGGAAGTGGCGGTCGCCGACGTACGGAAATGCCTGACCTTCTGCAAGCAACTGAGCTTGCCCGTCCTGGGCGTGGTCGAGAACATGAGCGGCTTCATCTGCCCCCATTGCCAGAAACGGACGGACGTCTTCGCCGGTCAGGGCGGCGCGGAGACGGCCGAAGCTTTCGGCGTTCCCTTCCTGGGCAGTATCCCGATGGACCCGACGGTCGCGCTGGCTTGCGATGCGGGGCGGCCTTTCATTGATTTCGACAAAGACAACCCGACCGTCCAAGTGCTGGAGCACGTGTTCGCACCGCTGCTGAGAGCAAACGAAACGAGTGAATCAGAGAATGTTACGAAGGAGTCAATTGATATGAGAATCGCGATCCCTCTGGTCGACGGGAAACTGTCGGCCCATTTTGGTCATTGTGAGAAGTTTGCGGTGCTCGGCGTAGACGCCGCGAGCAAGACCATTGAGAGTCAAGAGCTGCTGACCCCGCCGCCCCACGAGCCGGGCGTCTTGCCGGCCTGGCTGGCCGAGCAGGGCGTCAGCGTGATCATCGCCGGCGGGATGGGCCAGCGGGCCCAGGGGCTCTTCACGCAACAGAACATCGAGGTCGTTGTCGGCGCCCCGACCGACGAAGCCGAGGTGTTGGTGAGCGACTACCTTGCGGGAACGCTGCAAGTAGGCGATAATGTCTGCGATCACTAAGTGACTTCAGGATACGCCTATGCCCAGACCGAGACAATGCCGACGAGTGGCCCAGTTGCCCCAGGCGACCTATTACAAGCCGCGCGGCGTCCCCATGCGGATGCTGCAGCAGGTCGCGCTGACGGTCGACGAGTTGGAGGCCCTGCGTCTGGCTGATCTCGAAGGGCTCTATCAGGAAGAAGCGGCCGGACGAATGAACGTCTCGCGTCAGACGTTCGGCCGCATCGTCGAGGCCGCCCGCAAGAAAGTCGCCGACGCCCTCGTCCACGGCAAAGCCCTCTCCATCGAAGGCGGCCCGGTCGAAGTCGCGCCGCCGGATCATCCCAATCCCTGTGGTCCGGGGCGGGGCCGACAGGGCGCCGGTCCACGGCGCGGGCAGGGGCGGTGCAGAGGAAACCGGGCCAACCGACCGATATAATTCCCGCTGCAAATTCAGACACCCCGGCGCGCTCCAAAAAGTACAAATTCCTCTAGGCAATTCTAAAGTTTTTCAGCCCAACCTGACGATGTCACGCTCAGTATTGCGAGTGTTGCGTTTGAAGTCGGTTGAACAGGGAAAGCGAGCGACCTCAGGAGGGTTCTCCAGGTTTCCTCAAGAACGTTCGATGCGATCGGCAATGCACAAGCAGGAAACTTAACGTTCTCATGATGGATCGGGAGAAAGAGCATGCCCAGCAGCGATGGAGCAAGACCGAACGGACGATTTCTATCCTCTCTCTTCTGGGGGATTCTCTGCGTGAGCCTCCTGCCGATGGCCGCGTCGGCGCAGATCAGTGTCACTGAGCCGAATCTGCACAACGACGAGCCGGTCTACGGCCTCGAAGTCACGGCATCGACGTCTCCACAGACCAATTCACAGGACGTGTCTCTGTTGGCTCTGGGTGAAACAGATCCCCTGCTGTACACCGACGTCCGGTTCTACGCGTACGGCTTGTACTGCAATCTGGCGGATGTGAACATCGTCAACACCGGCGCGATCGACGTCAATGCCGTCGGGGGACGCACGACAGCGAATGGCTCCGTTGATGCGGACATCCGCGCCTATGGAATTCGCGCCGTTGGCGACGTGAACAATATCGGGGACATCCTCGTTTCGGTCCTGGGGGGCACGACCAGCGTTCCGGCGAGCGTCGCCGGCATCTGGACCGAGGCCGAAACCCACGTCTACGCCTACGGCATTGATACCGATGGCGATGTGAACAACACGGGCGGTATCACGGTGACAGCGGCCGGCGGCACCGCCACGACGGTCGCTGACGCGAACGACACGTACGGCGATGCCGATGCCGACACTGATGTCCGTGCCGATGGGATTGACGCCGGCGGCGCTGTGGATAACTCGGGGGCGATCGTCGTAACGGGCACCGCGGGCACGGCCACCGCCACGGTCGTCGATGCGAATGACACTCTTATGTCGGCTTACGCTGACGCCTATACTCACATTGAAGGCATTGACGCGATTGGCGATGTGAACAACACGGGCGCCGTCACCGTGACGGGAACCGGGGGAACAGCCACCGCCACGACCGTCGCCGATGCGAATGACAACCGCGTGGACGTCGACGCCGATGCCGACGCCTACGCTGAAGGCATTGAGGGGGGCGGAAGGGTGACCAACACGGGCGCTATTACCGTGACGGCTACCGGGGGCACGGCCCGGGCCGAGGCTTCGGCGACGACCAACCCGAGTTCCTACGCCGACGCTTACGCCGATGCCTCTGCCCACGGCGTTGACGCCGAGGGAGCCGTGACCAATTCGGGCGACGTCACCGTGACGGCCCGGGCGGGCACGGCTCGCGCCGTGAGTCTGGGCGAGGTCGAAGCCGACACCGACGCTGACGCTTGGGCCGTCGGCATTGACGCGTACGGCGCCCTGACCAACACGGGCGATGTTGTGTCAACGGCGACGGCAGGTGTCGCCACTTCCACGACGGACCAGGGCGACGCCAGCGCGTACGCGTCCGCCGTCGCTCTTGGCATTGCAGCCCACGGCACGGCGACCAACAGCGGCGCCGTGGTGGTCAGCGCCAGGGGGGGGACAGCCACCGCGTCAGCCAACGCGGATGACGCTTCGGTCCGCGCTGACGCCTCTGTTCAAGCGGTCGGCATCTATGCCCGAGCCGCCCTGACCAACACGGGGGATGTCACAGTGACCGCTGCGGGAGGTGTCACCACCGCCTCTACCACCTCTGGGGATGCCACTGCCTATGGGATCTATGGCGGCGCCGATGTCAACAATGCCGGCGACGTCACCGTGACCGCCACGGCCGAAGAGGGGAGCACGGCCACCGCGTATGGCTTCTACCTGGGAGGTTCCGGAACGTTGACCAATACCGGGACCGTTCGCACGATTGGCGACCAGACATATGAAGTCTATGTCACCCACGGGACCCCCAGGCTGGAGGGTGTCTATAATGTAACTCTGGACGGCGACCCGAACGACGCCTCGTTCTACGTGGACTCCGGCGCGACGTTGGCCTTGAACGATGCGCTCCTGACGGTGACGGGCATCGACGGCGTGACCACCTGGGATACGGAATACCGGCTGTTCGAGACGGTGGACACCAACAGCGTCACCGGCGACTTCAACGACGTTCAAGCGGTCAACCCCGATACGGCCGTCACGTATTACGATCAGGGCACGACGAGCGACGCCTCCGACGACACGGTCTCGCTCAGTTACAGTCCCAGCGCCACCGAGGCGACCGGCTCGATCGCGGTGGAAAAGCAACTGGTGGCCCAGTCGATCACGGTGGTCAACCAGCACATGACGCGAACGGTGTTGGGCGGTGTCCTTTCGGCCGGCACCTCGGGCCTGCTGGCCGACGCCGGATCGACGGCCGACGTGCTGGGCCTGGCCAATTCGGACACAAGCAGTACGAGCGGGGTCTTCATCGAGCCGTACTATTCGCGCATGGAACACGACAGCAACCCGCTGGGCTACGATGCGGACCTGTGGGGGTTTGCCGCCGGCTACGAACGCCAGTTCGACGAGACGCTGATCGGCTTGAACTTCAGCTACGGCCGGGCGGACATCGACTACACCGGCGCCGGCTACAGCGCCAACAGCGAGGACCAGGACATCATCAGCGTCGGCTTCAGCGGCCTGACCAAACGGAACGAATGGACGCTGCGATACGGTCTGACCGGCTTCTACGGCATGCACGACTACGAGGGCCTGACGGGGTCGTCGTTGACGGTAACGGAGAAGAGCGATACGGATAGCTACGGCGTGGTGACCTCCGTGCTGGCCGGCCGCATCTTCCAGCGGGGCTCGCACGTACTGCTTCCTGAGGTGGGCGTCAATTACCTATGGGGCCATCGCCAGCGCTACACGAGCGATGCGAGCGATCCGGCGTGGGACACGACCTACTCGGCGCTGAACGATCACGATGTGCAGGCCGAAGCATCGTTGAACTGGCTGTGCGGCTTCATGCATGAGGATATCCACGTGACGCCTTCGGCCTCGATCGGCATCCGACGTCTGTTGACCGACAACGATTCTTCGGTCAGGCAGTCCGTGCCGGGCGCCACGCCGGTCTCGGTCAGTTCCGAGCGGGATCGCACGGCGCTGACGCTCTCGGGCTCGGTCGTGCTGAGAAAGGCGCGCCACGGCCTCTCGCTGGCCTACGACGGGGAGTACTCCCCCGATACCGAGCGCCACAGCCTCTGGCTCCGCTACGGCTGGCAGTTCTGAGCCGACTCCGGGCGGCCTCCCAAACGGATACAGATCGGGTCTTCACGCAAGCCTCCTCGCTTATTCGAAGGCGAGGAGGCTTGCAGATTCTCCGTTTCAGTGGTATATGTTGATCTCACCAGCGCCGGTCGGCTTCCCGGCCGCTCATCCGGCCCGGTCCCGCCTGGGATCGATAGCGATGACGGACATGGACCGGCTGTATGCCACGAACAAGCCTGTTGAAATGGAGAAGGCCCAAAATGTCGAATCTGCTGAAATCCCTGCTGCTATCGAGTTTCGTGCTGCTGTTGATTCTCCTCTCGGCCCCGGCTCTGGCGGCCGACGGCTGCCCGGCTCGGCCCATGGACTGGGAGAACCCGGCCGTCATCGGGCTCAACAAAGAACCGGCGCACTGCACGCTCATGCCCTACCCGGATGTCGAGAGCGCTCTGACGTGTCGGCGGCAGGGCTCGCCGTTCTACCAATCGCTGAACGGCAAGTGGCGATTCAATTGGGTGCGCAAGCCGGCCGATCGCCCCAAGGAGTTCTACAAGACCGACTATGACGTCAGCGACTGGGACGAGATTCCGGTTCCCTCGAACTGGCAAATGCACGGGTACGGCCGACCGATCTACCTGAACGTCACCTATCCCTACCCGGCGAACCCGCCGCATATCCCCCACGATTACAACCCCGTCGGCTCCTACCGCAAGGAATTCACCGTCTCCGACGACTGGGATGGGCGCCAGATCTTCCTGCACTTTGACGGGGTCAAGAGCGCGTTTTACGTTTGGATCAACGGCTGCTTCGTGGGCTACAGCGAGGGCAGTATGACGGCGGCCGAGTTCGACGTCACCGAGTACCTCAAGCCCGGCAAGAACACCGTCGCCGCTGAGGTCTATCGCTGGTCGGATGGCAGCTACCTGGAAGACCAGGACATGTGGCGCTTGAGCGGGATCTACCGCAACGTCTATCTGTTCGCAACTCCGAAAGTGCACATGCGCGATTTCTTCGTGCGAGCGAAGCTGGACGAGCAGTACCGCGACGGAATCCTGCAGATCCGCCCCGAGCTGGCAGTCTACGACGATACGAAGCTGGACAAATGGACCGTTGAGGCGCAGCTCTACGACGCCCACAAGGAAGCCGTCCTGGCTGAGCCGCTCAAGATCGACGCTCAGCGCATCGCCAACGAACGCTACCCCCAGAGAGACAACGTCAAGTTTGCTCTGATGGAAGCCAAGATCCCCGCGCCGAAGAAATGGTCGGACGAGACGCCCAATCTTTACACGGTCGTCCTGACCCTCCGCAACGCCGCGGGCAAGATCGTCGAGGCTGAGAGCTGCAAGGTAGGCTTTCGCACCGTCGAGATCAAGAACGGCCAACTCCTCATCAACGGGCACTCGATCAAGCTGTTCGGCGTCAACCGGCACGAGCACGATCCCGATCACGGCCGAGCCGTCCCGCGCGGCCGGATGGTCCAAGACATCAAGCTGCTCAAACAGAACAACATCAACGCCGTCCGCACGTCACACTACCCCGACGACCCGCGCTGGTACGAGTTGTGCGATGAGTACGGCATCTACCTGATCGACGAGGCGAACCTCGAGACGCACGGGCAGGGCGGTTTCCTCTCCAACCAGCCTGAGTGGCACACGTCATTCGTGGACCGCGCGATTCGGATGGTCGAGCGCGACAAGAACCATCCTTCGATCATCATCTGGTCGCTGGGCAACGAGAGCGGGTGCGGCCCGAACCACGCCGCGATGGCTGCCTGGATCCGCGACTACGATCCCACCCGCCCGATCCATTACGAGGGCGCCGTGGGCAACCCGAAGGACCCGTACTACGTCGACATGATCAGCCGGATGTACGCTCGGATCCACCAGATCGTCGAGATCGCCACCAATCCGGTCGACGATCGGCCCATGGTCCTGTGCGAATACGCCCACGCGATGGGCAACTCGGTTGGGAACCTCAAAGAGTATTGGGACGCGATCCGAACCCACCGGCGTCTGATCGGCGGATTCATCTGGGACTGGGTCGATCAGGGGCTCCGCAAGTACACCGCGGACGGCGAGATGTTCTGGGCCTACGGCGGGGACTACGGCGACAACCCGAACGATGGCAATTTCTGCTGCAATGGGCTCGTCCAGCCCGACCGCAAACCGAACCCCTCGCTGGCCGAGGTCAAAAAGGTCTATCAGCGGATCCACGTCACGCCGATCGACGCCTCGAAGGGTCGCTTCGCCGTCGCCAGCGAATACGACTTCATCAGTCTGGATTTCGCCGACGTGCTCTGGGAGCTGACCTGCGACGGCGCGATCGTCCAGGCGGGCAAACTGCCCCGGCTGAGCCTGGCGCCGGAGTCCAAGCAGGACATCACAATACCGCTGAACGAACCTGAGCCGCAGCGCGGCGCCGAGTACTGGCTCAAGATCGGCTTCGCGCTGGCCGAGGACAGCCCCTGGGCCGAGCGGGGTCACGTCGTTGCGTGGGACCAGTTCCCTGTCGCGTTCGACACGCCGCGAGCGGTGACCGCGGATCTGAACCTCATGCCCGAGGTCGAACTGAGCCAGACGGATGAGTCGTATATCGTCAAGGGCGAGAGCTTCACCGTCGCGATTGGCAACGAGACCGGCGCAATCGAATCGCTGACCCTGGACGGCGCCGAGCTGATCACCGCGCCGCTGGCGCCGAACTTCTGGCGCGTCCCGATCGACAACGACAACGGCAACCGCATGCCGCAGCGGCTGGGCGTCTGGAAGAAAGCGGGGCCCGAGAGGAAGATCAAGTCGGTCAGCGCCCGGCGGATCGAGCCGCAGGTGGTCCGCATCACTGTCGAGGCGACCCTGCCCGTC
>JANQFY010000517.1 GCA_028277585.1 Sedimentisphaerales bacterium | reverse complement strand
GCAAAGTCCAGAATTGCGTCGACACTCTCGAATCGCGTGCTCATCTCGGTCTCCCGATGTCATATCCGTATCACCCGTCACCACGGCCCACCGCCGGTGACCTCGCCCAGATTCTAACGCCAACCCCCTTCCGGCAAAAGACCAAAAATCGCGTACCGGCTGAGACAACATCGCCCTCGTCTGTAACCATGTGATGGGGTAGAATGGATACGGTTAGTTCCACGACATCCACATCCAGAGGATGAATCGCTGGTCGATGGTGATTGTTTTCGATGGTCACGCGTCTATGTCGATGGAACACGCACTATGCCCTTGAAGTGATATCTCTGCTAAGACACCTGGAGAGGAATCAACAGATGAGGAAGATCAACCCCAGAGCAACGATTGTGTTTTGCTGTGTATGTGCAATTACTGGATTGGCCAGAGGCGCCACCCATGGCTCGACGCGGCTCTCAGACCCGAACAACGCCGCCCTCCTGTACTACCAGGCATTTCTCCTCCTCCCGGAAGTCCCCGCCAGAATCCAATCTCAATACGAAGATGTGATCCGTGGCGATCAGCCCAATGCAGAAGTCAGACGCTATGTAAGAAGATGCCGGAAGACGCTCGAACTGGTCGAAATGGCCGTCCGAGTGCCGGAATGCGACTGGGGAGTCCCATACTCCCTGGGGCTGCGTGCACCACAACCTCAATTCCCGGAAGCCCGCAAATTAGCTGCTCTGCTTCGTGTGAATACTCAGATACTCGCCTCTGACGGGGATTACGCTGGAGCCCTGCGACAAGCACTGACAATCCGGCGAATCGCAAGGCACATCGGTCACAGCAGCCTTGTGCTCCACATCGGTTCGAATGATCTTGAGCGGATTGCCCTCGCGTCCGTCCGGGACGTTCTCGGCGTCATGCCACCGAACGTTGCGCTGCTGCAGTGGCTGAGACGCGAGTTTGCCCAACCAATTGCGGATTTCGAGGATTACAGTGGGGCGCTGCGAGCAGATGTGGAGATGGCGATCCAATCACTCCGGGGCAATTTGGAAAACATGCGAGATCTACTCGTCACAACGGCACAGGATGAACAGTCGCGAGAACAAGCAAGAACTGTGGTTGAAGAGGTGTTGATTCAGCACGCCAGAGAACCCTATGTGACCTTCTTGGACAAGGCGCTGCAAGTGATGGGCAGCGACATGACTTATGCGCAGAAGCACGCCGAAATCGAGCGCCTCGGCAAGAAGCTGAAGGCAGAATCCGCCACCGACCCAGTCGCACACTCACTCGTCATTGCATGTCGCGTGGAGGACCTGGGAGACGCAGAGGCGCGTCACCAGGCGCGACTTGCCCTCTTTCGAACAGCTGTCGAGATCTATCTGGTAATCGCTGAGACCGACCAGCTGCCTCAGCATCTTGCCGACGATTGGCCAACAGATCCTTTGACCGGCAGGAAGTTCGACTATCAGATCACAGAGACGGGGTTCTTGCTGCGCCACGCAGACGAGAACATACCGGGCGGAGGGCTCCAGCCATTCGAGTTTGCTGTGCCTGATTCTGACGCGATGTGAAGATGAGACTATCGGCGCCGCTTGCCATGGGAGGCATGGCGGGCGCTGTCGGAGCACTGGGATATGAGAAGTGAGGGAAGGCAATCGTCCGTCGCCACGGCTCACCGCCGGTGACCTCGCCCAGATTCTAACGCCAACCCCCTTTCGGGAAAAGACCAAAATCGACGCGCTAGCGGGCTCCGCGCGATTCCACTGGCCGCCCCGAAGCCGGAATGATAGAATGACATTGAGGATGTCAGCGCACCCCCGGCACAAGAGGAGGAACCGAGATGAACAATCAGCATCATAATTATAGCAGGGGCATCGGCGTCTTCGGGCTCATGGCACTCGTTGTCGCATTCACCGCCGCGACGGCCGCTGCGCAGTGGCCCGAGGGAGGTATCGACCCGAACTCCTTCATCGATCCGGATTGGCCGCTCGATCCTTTGGCGTGGATGGACGCCGCGGCTCGCCAGCGATACGCCGAGGAAGGGGCTGAGATCGTCCCCTGGACCAAGAGCGCCGCCGTACCCAGCGCGGACAACGCGGCCCTGTTGTACTATCAAGCCTTCCTTCTTCACCCCGAAACCGACAGCGACACCACCATGCTCATTCACGCTGTCCTGCGCGGTGCTGAGCCGGATGCGACTATCCGGACTTATCTGGGGCACAGTCGCGACGCGATTCATGTTGCGGAAATGGCTTCACAGATTCCCAACTGCACCTGGGGACTGCAACCGGTCGATGCCCGACCGACTCCCCTGACGACAACGTCTCCGCTGCGCCGCCTCGCGTTCCTGCTGGCGGTCGACGCTCGAACCCTGGCGACGGACGGACACTATCGGGCCGCCTTCGCGCGGTGTCTGGTCCAGCGGCGCCTGGCTCGTCATATCGGGGCCGAGACGATCATCATGCGGTCGGTCTCAGCCGGTGTCGATGCGGTGGCGGCCAACGCCCTGCAGGACATCCTGGGCCAGTTGCCACCTGACGGCAAAACCCTCATCTGGCTGCGCGGCCAACTGGCGAAGTTGCCGTCCGCTCCCCCGTCTCTCGTTCAGACCCTTGAGAACGAATTCGAACTGCTCCTCGACTTCTACCGGACCAACACCGCGTTCCTCGATACGACCAGACAACACTGGGCCGAGAGACACCCAGGCGATGACGCCGCTGTGAATCTGACCGATGACGAGATGATCGCCCACGCGCGCGAGGCATCCACAGGACTGCTGAATGAGCTTGGGCGGATCATCGACAGCGACATCAGCTACGCACAGAAGTGCGAGCAGATCGACAGCCTCATGGCCGGATTCCAGACTGACCCTGACAACAACCGCCCGCTCGGATGGTCCTTGGTCGTCCAGAGGGATTGGCAGATCCGAAGGCTGTTCGCGCTTCACGTGCGCATTCAATGCCATTTGAGCGTAGTCAGGACCGCGATTGAACTGTATCTGGCGAAAGCCGAGATGGGGCAACTGCCCGAGACCCTCCCGGACCACGCCCCCAACGACCCATCCAGCGACCAGCCGTTCATCTACGAGATCACCCCCGAAGGCTTCCGACTCCACTGCCAAGCCCGATACGCCGGCGAAGACGAAGGCTGGGCGTTCGAATTCCAGGTCAATGATTGACATGGGGTCGAGCCGCAGCGCCGGACAATCGGATTTGGACTGGGGCGGAGTTTCTGCTACGACGAAGGTGGTATGATTGGCGGAGTTGTCGGTCCCCCTTGGGAGATATGTCATGAATGAAGGCACAGTTGTCATGCTGAACGAAGTGAAGTATCTGGCTCGGGACTGTGATTGACGTTGGTTCTCATGCTAAGCCCAGATCCTTCGCCTCTGGCTCAGAATGACAGACGGGTCTGGGTACCGGTATCACAGCAATACAATCAGATCCGATTGGGTCCATCAATCAGCACCACTGCGCGAAGTCGATCCAAGCCAGTACTCAAAGAAGGTGTAGATCTGGATGTTGGATTCTTCGGTGGGGCTGTGGGTTGGGCGGTTCGTCATGGCGACGCGGTTCTTGGTGCCAAGCAGATCGTTGACGGCGATGGTGTGGTTGAGGGCTTGCCAGCGGTTGGGCGGATCCTCGGCGCCGCCGGAGACGAGGAAGGGACGCGGGGCCATCAGGGCGTGCAACTCGTGCAGATCGCGGCCTCTCGCGATCATCTCGTGGTAGGGACCCGTACGGGGGTTCGTGTCACTCGGAACGCCCCGCTCTCGCTGGACGTCCGCGTCCCAGCCCAGGTACCAGGGCTCCCAGTAGTTGATGTTGGGCCGAGTCTCGTCGAAGACGATCCCGGGATCGGACCAGACGGCGCAGGCGAATTTCTCGTACAGACAGGAGGCGAACATCGCCCACTTGCCCCCATAGGAGTGCCCCACGACTCCGATCCGCTCGGGATCGACCTGGGGCAGGTTCGCCAGAGCGGTATGACAATTGGCGGCGACGTACGCCAGCGCCGAAAGCGGCTGGAGTTGAGCCTGCCCGGCCGGACCATCCCAGAGCGGCTTGTAGGGCGCCTTGAGGCTCGCAAACGCGGGCGTACCGATCGAGAGCACCACAAAGCCCCGCCGGGCCAGTTGCAGGCCGAAATCGCGCAGCTCTCGACCCAGACCGACGCCGGCCTCCGCATCGTAGTAGACCACCAGGACGGCCGCGAAGGCGCCGGGCTCATTGGGGATTGCGGATTGGGGAATTCGGATTTGGGCACCCGTCGGCCCAGCTTGTTTGTCGGGGATGAGCAGGTAGCCATCGACCACCTGATCATTCGGGGCGATCTCGACGGTGACCTTGTGCTGGATGAAGTTCTCTCGCTTGGTCTGCTCGATGTAGCGGATCTTGGGCTTGGCGATCAGGGGCGGCCATTCGCCCATCAGGCCGCGCCAGATGGCGAGGATTTCGGTGCGGCGTCGTTGCCAAGCCTCGGGCGTATTGACCAGCGATCCATCATCGAAACGCAGCGGCGAGCGATAGGCGCCATAGTCGTTCGCATAGACCGGTGGCGGTGCGAAGAACGAGCGGATCGCTTCCGGAGGCTGATCGATCGAGACCGACGACAACAGCGCAAGCGTACAGAACAACAGCGACATGACGCAGCCTCCCTCGCAGAAAAGAAAAAGGCCCGAGGGTGGGAACGTTGTCCCGCCCATCGGGCCTGAAACCTCAGTCAAGCTGGCGACTCACCTACACCATCGGGTCGCGACCCGTGGGAATCGAATGATAGAGCGGCTCGCCCGCCATAATCTCGGCCTGGGTCGGCACGAGACAATGCTTCGACTCGTTCATCAGCCAATCCCAGGTGATGTCCTGACCGGTGCAGGCGGCGATATACGCCCCGATCGCGGTCAGCGTGCTCTCAGCGATCCGCTGGCCCTGATTGAGGACGTTGCCGCCGCGGATGCTCTTGATCAGGTCGATATGCTCCTGCTGCTGACCGTTGACGTTCTTGCCCTCGTAGGTCCAGGCGTTCTCGCCGACGATCTGGTGCCGGCAATTGCTGGTGCCCTTGGTGCCGACGATCTTCTCGCCGTTACGGCCGGTGCCCGGGCTGTGACCGCTGAAGCTCAGGCAGCGGGCGCCGTTGGCGTATTCCATCTCGGCGTACACGTGGTCAAGGATGTCGCCGTTGTACTTCACCCAGTTCTCTTCGCTGCCGTTGTTGTACTTACGGCAGGCTTCCTTGGCGAGCTTGACCTGGCCTTCGTTGTGGCAACGCCATTGGCGACCACCGACAGACATGAACCGGACCGGCGGGCCCTGGAAGCACCAGTTGAGCACGTCGATGTTGTGGATGTGCTGCTCGCAGATCTGATCGCCTGAGAGCCAGGTGAAGTGGTACCAGTTGTGGCACTGCCAGTCGAGTTCGGTCATCCCGTCCTGGGCGCCGCGGAACCAGATGCCGCCGCCGTACCAGTAGCACTGGCCGCCGACCAGATCGCCGAGCGCGCCGTCGTGGATGCGCTTCATCAACTCGACGCGGCTGAACTCGTGCCGACGCTGGGTGCCGCAGACGATCGCCAGGCCCTTCTCCTCGGCCAACTTCGAGGCCGCCATGACCTCTTTGCAGCCGGCGACGTCGGTCGCGACGGGCTTCTCGGTGAAGATGTGCTTGCCCGCCTTGATGGCGGCCATCATCTGGCGACCCCGGAAGGCCGGGGCGGTCGCCATCAGCAGCAGGTCCGCATCGCAGGCGGCCAGCTTCTCGTGGCAATCGTAGCCCCAGAACATGTGGTCGTCATCGACCTTGATGCGACCGGTGAACTTCTCGTCCTTCATGATCCGCTCGCGCGCGTTCCTGACCTTGTTCTCGAACAGATCGGCCAGCGCCACGATCTCGACGCCGGGATCGGCCTGCAGGCAGTGCCGCATCGCGCCGTTGCCCCGTCCGCCGCAACCGAGCAGTCCAACCTTGATCTTGCCGCCGCCCTGGGCGTGCGCCTTGCGACCGATCGCTGCGGCCGCGGCCGCCACGCCGGCGGTAGCCATGTGCTTCATGCTGTTAGTGTCTTTGTCTGACGATGCCATATCACGAATCTCCTTCGTTGGATATCTTCAAGCCGTATCGCAGTTCAATCGATCGCCTAGCCGCGGCGATTCCGCTTCGGGAAACCGGCCAACGCGTACTGGCCCGGAATCGCCACTTCAGGCACCGGCATCGAATCGCTCAGTTGCAGATCCGCCGACGGCTGAAGGTCCAGCGTGCAACGGCTGGTGAACCAGGACGTCTTGAACTGCTGACGGGAATAGGCCGATTCGCGACCCATGATCGCACACAGTGTGCTGTTGGCGATGCGGACGCCCTCGTTGAGCGGTTCGCCCTCGCGAATGCTCTTGATCAGGTCCGTGTGTTCCTGGACGTAGGGATTCGTGCGGGGACCGCGATAGCGCCAGCGGTTCTCGCCTTCGATCGCACCATGGCAGTTCGTCCAGCCCTTGGTGCCGACGATGCGCTCGCTGACGTTGCCCTTGGTGCCTTCAATCTGGCGGCACGTGCTGATCGTCCGAACGTCGCCCGGATAGGAGAATTCGACGCCGAAGTGGTCGAAGATGTGCCCGTACTCTTCACCCGTGCGGTACTGACGCCCGCCGATGCCGTGGACGGTCTCGGGCAGAATGTCGCCGAAGCCCCAGTTGACCACGTCGATGTTGTGCACGTGCTGCTCGGTGATGTGATCGCCCGAGAGCCAGGTGAAATACAGCCAGTTGCGAAGTTGCCACTCGACGTCGCTCTCGTTCGGCTGACGCTTGTGGCACCAGAGCCCGCCCATGTTCCAGTAGCACTGGGCCGAAACGATATCGCCGATCGCGCCGTCCTGGACGCGCTTCATCGTCTCGACATACTCGGCCTGGTGACGCCGCTGCGTACCGGCCACGATGCCCAGGCCCTTGGTCTTGGCCAGTTCCGAGGCTTCAATGACCACCTTGACACCGGCCGGGCAAACCGCGACGGGCTTTTCCATGAAGACGTGCTTGCCCTGCTTGATCGCCTCGGCCAACTGCACCGGCCGGAACCCCGGAGGCGTCGCCAGGATGACCATGTTGATGTCGTCCAGCGCCATGAGCTTCTTGTAGGCGTCGAGACCGACGAAGCACCGATCCTCGGGCACTTCGAAGTCCGTCTTGAGCTTCTGAAGCCGGTCGGAGAACGCGTCGGCCAGGGCGACGATCTTGACGCCCGGCGACGAATTGACGCAATCATGCGCGGCACCCGAGCCGCGTCCGCCGCAGCCGACGACGCCGACGCGGATCGTATCACTGCCCTGCGCCCGGGCCAGATGACCGGCCGGACCGGTCAGAACCAAGGAACCGGCCGCCAGGGCCGACCCCTTCAGGAGGTCTCTTCGTGTCAACTTCTGTTTGTGCATCATGTCCAGCTCTCCAACTCGATAATTAGTGCGGAGCTTCTCCTCATACGCCCTCCCGAAAACGGTGCGCAGGAGCGACCTCCTCCAGGCGAAATTCTCGGGGTCCTCTGCACGGCGTGCAGCAATGAAGGCGTGTGGGCGCCTTTTTCCAGTATGAGACGATAGCTTTCGACCATATACACTCTAAGACGTGTTCTAACAGACGATTATTGAGGTTAAACCACGTCTGAGTGCAAATTGCAAGCCTGTTTTACCGAGTAGACGAACCGCCGGCGACTCGGCGCCGCCCTCCCGGCGCCAAGCCGCCCCCAGAACGGATGGAAAACGCCCGGAAAACGCCGCTCTAGCTGTTCATCATGCCGATCTCTTTGATGTACTCGGCCATGTTCGTGCGGCGTTCGCAGAGCAACTCCTTCATGCCGGCCACCAGTTGCTCGCCCGCCGCCCCTTCCGGGATCGCGTGAGTCCCCTCCACCACCGCGACGCTGGGAAAGTGCTCGGCGATCAGAGCCTTGTATTGCCCTCGAAAAGGGCAGAATCCCAGCATACAGGCCGAGAAATGGATGGCTTCGACCCCGATTTCGGTCAGGGTGCGGAGTCGGTTGAGGAGCTTCTCCGGGGCCCGCGAGGTCGGGCACCCGGCGCAGTTGATGATCCCTACCAGTTCGGCTCCGTCGGGATAACGTTCGAACGCGCCGGTCCCCTGGTTGACGCTATCGAGGCAGCCAAATGAGGAGCAGCCGATGTCCTGGGTCATGTTCGAGCAATTGAGAATACCCACGCTTGTCATTGCAGTGTTCCTTTCTCGCTCTGTCCGAGCGCGCACCTCCCCCGTCTTCGGAGGGCGAAGTTGTAGGAATGGACCGACCGCGCGCAGACCTTCTGCGCCGGTGATCCGACGGTCGTTTCTACGGAGTTATCAGCCCAATCGGAGGGCCTTAGGTTCTAAGCGTTCCCAGATAGCTGCACAGTTGCTCGACGCAGGTCATCAGCATATCCCGGCTCTGGGCGTTCTTCGCCACGCTGCGACAGCCGGCCAGCGCCCCGACCACAAAAGCCGCCGAGGCCTCGGCGTCCACATCGGCCCGGACACGCCCGGCCGCCTGACCGCGCCGCAACGCGTCGGCAATGCCCTGCCGCCACCGATCGTACCGTTCGCAGATCGTCTGGCGGAACGGCTCATCGACGGGCGACATCTCCAGGGCCAGGTTGTTCAGGGGGCAACCCAGCTTGATCTCGTCGTCCGACAGGCCCTCGCAGGCCGCCATGATAGTCTGCGTCAGCGTTTCCACCGGATCTTCACAATCG
>JANQFY010000509.1 GCA_028277585.1 Sedimentisphaerales bacterium | reverse complement strand
CACTACTTGGAGAAGAAGCCGCGCGGCACCGGCGACCTCGTGGTCCCGGCCGGCGAGAGCGTCACCTTCCGATGGCGCTTCTATTTCCACAAAGGTGATGAGAAACAGGGGAAGGTCGCCGAGCACTATCGAGAGTACGCCTCCTGAAACAGGATCTGACGAAAGAGACGCGGATGGGCATCCGTTCGCGAAGAAACTGGCAGAAGAAAGGAGCTGTTATGAGTACAGTGACGCGTCGTAGTTTCATTAAGAGTTCAATGGCGGTGGGAGCGGGCCTGGCCGTGGCCGGACCGGCGTCACGCGTGCTCGGCGCCAATGACGATATCCGAGTAGCCGTCGTCGGCGTCGGCGGTCAGGGGGGAGGCCACATGAGGTACTTCCATGGCTGCAAGGGCGCTCGTCTGGTGGCGATTTGCGACGCCGATGAGAACCAGGTCCGGAGCAAGGCCAAGGCTTTCAAGGACAAAGAAGGCTATGCGCTGAAGACCTACACCGACGTCCGCAAGCTACTCGAGGACAAAGAGATCGACGCCATCACGTCAGCGACCCCCAACCACTGGCACTCGCTCGTGACGATCTGGGCCTGCCAGGCGGGCAAGGACGTCTATATCGAGAAACCCGTCTGCCACAACATCTGGGAAGGTCGCCAGATGGTTAAGGCCGCCCGCAAGTACGATCGCATCGTCCAGACCGGGACCCAGAAACGTTCCGACAAGGGCCTGATGGAAGCCTACAAATACATCAAGGAGGGCCATCTCGGCGCCATCAAGTGGTCCCGCGGATTCTGCTACAAACCCCGGCACAAAGGCACCAATGGAATCGTCTATGGCACGAACGGCCCCAACCCGTTGCCCAAGTCGATCGACTACAACCTCTGGTGCGGGCCGGCCGAGATGGAACCGCTGCGTCGCAAAAGCCTGCACTACAAGTGGCACTGGGTCTGGAACACGGGCAACGGCGATCTGGGCAACCAGGGGATCCACGAGGTGGACCTCGCCCGGTGGGCGCTGGGCGACCCGAACCATCTGGCGCCGCGCGTGATGAGCATTGGCGGCCGCGTGGGCGTCGACGACGCCGGCGAGACGGCCAACACGCAGATCCTCTTCCTCGACTACAAGCCGGCTCCGCTGATCTTTGAAGTTCGTGGCCTGCCCCGCAAGGCCGGCGATCGCAGCATGGACAATTTCCGCGGCACCCGCGTCGGCATGTGCATTCAGTGTGAGGACGGCTACTTCGTCGGTGGCGGCGGCGGTGGCTGGGCCTACGACAACGACGGCAATAAGATCAAGCAGTTCAAGGGTCTCGGCGGCGAAGGACACCATCAGAACTTCATCAACGCCGTACGCAGTCACAAGGTCGAAGACCTCAATGCCGACATCGAGAAGGGACATATCTCCAGCTCGCTGTGTCATATGGGCAATATCTCCCATCGACTGGGCAAGCAGATGACGCCCGACGAAATCCGCAACAACATCGACAACGATGACCTGATGGATTCTTTCGATCGCATGGTCGAGCACCTCAAGGCCAATGAGATCGACTTCGACAAAGAGCCGATCACCATGGGCCCGATGCTCTCGCTCGATCCGAAGACCGAAACCTTCGTGGGCGAGTTCAGCGACATGGCCAACATGTATGTCAAACGCAACTACCGTGAGCCCTTCGTCGTGCCGGAGAACGTCTAATGAAGCTAGCGTTATGTAACGAGATGTTCGAAGGTCGATCGGTAGCGGAGATCTGCCCGGTCGTGAAGGACCTGGGCTATCAGGGCCTGGAGATCGCGCCATTTACGCTGGCGCCGTCAGCAACGGAAGTCACCGCGGCGCAGCGGAAAGAGGCCCGCGAGGCCATGGCGGATCACGGCCTTGAATGCGTGGGATTGCACTGGCTGTTCGCCGGTCCCTCGGGACTGCATATGACCACGCCCAATGACGCCGTGTGGACGCACACACGGGACTATCTGGCCGCCCTGCTCGATTTGTGCAGTGACCTCGGGGGCAAGGTCCTGGTGTTGGGCTCACCCAAGCAGCGCAGCCTGGTGGAAGGCCAGACGCCCGACGGCGCTTGGAAACGAGCCCTCGACCTGCTCAGTTCCGTGCTCGAGAAGGCGGGCGATCAGGGACTAACGATCGCCTTCGAACCTCTTTCCCCGGCCGAGACCGATTTCATCAACACGGTCGCTGAGGGGATGAAGATGGTTCGGGAAATCGATCACCCGAGCTTCAAAGTCCATCTCGATGTCAAGGCGATGTGCTCTGAAGGCGCCCCGGTTCCTGAGATCATTCGCTCGGTGACAGCCGACGAGATTGGTCACTTCCATGTCAACGATGCGAATCTCTACGGGCCCGGCATGGGTGATGTCGACTACGCCCCGATCGCCGAAGCGGTCAAGGACGTCGGGTGGGATCAGTGGCTCTCGGTCGAAGTCTTCAAGTACGATCCTGATCCGGAGACGATCGCTCGCAAGAGCATCGAGTACCTGCGCCAGTTCTGGCCCTAGCTGACTAAATAGACGCAAGGTGAGTTAGCATTGACGAGGCAGGCCTTCGGGCCTGCCTCGTGTTCTTTGGGGGACTCAGACGGAGCAGACCAAGCGGGCTTTAAGGGATTCCTTGGCGCGATGGAAGCGGACACGCGCCTTTTCCGGCGTGGTCGCGGTTCGCGACGCAATTTCCGTGTAGGGCAACTGTTCGTAGCAGCGCAATTCGACGACGTCCCGATGCTGATCGTTGAGCCGTTTGACCTCGGCCCTGATCCGCTGCAGCGTCTCGTCGCGAATCTTCGCATCCAGTAGATTGCTGCCCGATTCCTTCCCGCCATCGACATGCCGCAGCGCCTGCAGAAGCGAGTTCTCGACCGATGACTGCAAGCGCCGGCGGCGGAACGTGTCCTGCATTTTGTTCCAGGCGATGCGGTACATCCAGGGCCAGAACCGCGTATGGTCGCGTAGCGCGCCGATCTCGCGAATCATGGCCAGCAGCGTCTCCTGCAAGATGTCTTCGGCCGCGTCCTGGTTCAGGGTCGTTCTCAGAACGAACGGATACAGTCGGTCCCAGACCAGGGTAGCCAGGCGTCCCATTCCGGCCTGGCTGCCCGAGCGTGCCTCGGCGAGTATCGAGATGGTATCGTTTTCTTCATTCATGATTTCGGTCCTCATAGTCAAGAGGCCGTCCATGCGCCGAGGGTAACGAAAAACCTGCACTGCCGGCCGAGTTCCTATTCGGCCGGGCTGTCACCAACTGTCGCACAAGGCCCATCGATCTGCCGGGAGTCTCCCTCCAGGACCGACCAGGTCGGTGGGTCCAGTTCCGGCGTCCGCCAGGGACCATTGCAGCGATGACAACGCTCCATATCAGGTCGGCGTGGTAAACCGCAGTTGGCGCAGGTCACGAGAACCGCCTTGGGACGTGTCAGGCGATAGGTGATGTAGGCGGGCAAGCCAAAACCCAGCGTCCCCAGCATCCATAGGAGACGCGCATTGCTCGAAAGACCAACCGTTTTCGCGTCGCGTACAACCCGCCAGGTAAGGAGGACCGCCAGCAGGATCGCGGGCAACATCATCACCAGTGCCCCACCGAACCGCGTGAGGATACTGTACCCCATCACATCCTGCTGGAGCGCTGCGAACGAATTCGGTATCAGAAACAGCGTCCGGTGGCTGGCACTCGCCTCGATGCGGTGGGCCAGGAAATACGAAGCTGCCGTCAACAGCGGCGGGTGCAGATTCTCCACCCCGTATTTGAGCGCCGTCAGCAGCGGCCCGCCAGGGACCTCATACATCGCCGCCCATGCCGCCCCGACCCTGCGATCCTGCAGTTGCGCCGGCCCCGGCTTGCCCTCTTGGGCCCGTTCATGCAATGCATTCTCGATCGTCCAGGCCTTCAAATGATAGGGAATGGCCTGGCTGACGGCGGACCGGATCAGTTCGCCGTCTTCATCGAACACAGCCAGCGTCATGGAGGTCCCCTGCCTGGAGAGGCTGGCGGCCAACAAACCGGTATGTTGCCAGTCGACGCCCAGTTGTTCACTGTTGTGGCCGAAACGGACCGGAAGCACTGCGTAGTCAAGCAACTGATCCGGCCGGGCCACCCCTTGTCCATAGAGCGTCTTCGGTGCGGGCAGATGACTGTTACCTTTGGTCAGTTTCAAGGTATCGTAATCCAGAATATCGATGCGCCCCGATGCGTCCACCACAGGTAGCCACTCGCGGGCATTCCCCATCCCGCATAGCATGGTGCATCGCCAGTTGTACTGGCGATCGGGATTCGTTTGATTCTCGCGCGGTACGCGGCGCATGGTCGGCTGGCAATACACACGCACGGATTCTCGTTCCCCGGACGAACCGATCGAGACCGGCTCAAAGGCGGCCGCCGCATCGAGTTCGGGGCCGGCTTGCACCTCTACGGTGTGCACGTCGACATAGATGCGGAAGAAACGCCGCAGCTTCCTGTCATAGACGAACCTCGGTAAGCTCTCGCCCTCTTGCACGATGGGGTCGATGAATCGCCCAACATCGGCATCCGGGGACTTGGAAACCCCATTAGGGCCAGCATAGTAGGGAACCGTCACGCGAGAGACATCTCTCCCTTTGCGCTCCTCCAGAAACCTATGGCGAAGGACAAGATGGCCTGTAGATCGGTCGAAATACATCCACGCCCTGTCCTCGTTATAGCGAAAGACACTCGAACGGCGTCCCCCCGGCGTCTGGGAAAGAATGTAATCGCGAATGCCCAGCGTGTTCAGGAGAGCATCGCCCTTCATATTAGCGCTGACTCTGGATTGGCGGTGCGTGTTGGGATCGTTCTCCACGCTCTCGGGAAGAAGCCCTGACGGTGAGATGGCCACTTGTTTGGCCTCGTTCGGTAAGCTGGCTCGCAACCCGATCTCGCAGAAGTAGCGCGCCCAGAACAGCGGAATCGAGAAGAGGACCAGGACCATGAATCCGGTGGCCAGTGCTTTCGTGCGGTAATTCATCGATGGTGTCATGGTCGTGAACTCCTAGAGTGACGAAGATGCGAATCGGCACCAGGTGGCGGTCAGGCAAGCGGCGATGAAGACCACCAGAATCCCAGCCACCTCCAGGCCGAAGCCTTTGATGACCACCAACAGGGGAATCAGGGCGACGACGGGCAGCACGCCCAGCGTGGGTGTCAATGAGCGTCTGTCCCAACCGGCGTAGAGCCCGACTGCGTAGCAGGCAAGACAGACCAGGAAGACGCTCCGCAAGACGTCGCCCAACACGCCGACATAGAGGGGGACTTCCCCCGTGCGCAGGTCCATGAGGATGCCGCCGGCGATCGCCAGGGGAATCACCAGAATTAGGATCGCCAGGAGCCCCGTCGCCACGCGGGCGGCGAAGATCTGCCAGCGCGTGGTGGGCAACACGATCAGCAAGGCCGAAATCCTCCGCGTACGGTCGGTATACATCTGCGCGACCCCCAGACCGCACAGGCCCACGACGGCCAGCGAGACAAGAGGAATGGACGCGCCGGGGACAATACGCGCCAGTTCTCTTCCTTCCATTCCCAGGACCATGCTGACCATCAAGAAGGTGATGAGTGCTGAAAGCAAGGCAGCGCCCACGAAGTAGCCGAGGTGATCGATGATTTCCCGCTTCACTAGCGTCAGAACGGTACGCATGCTAGACCTCGCCTTTCTGCCATATGGGCGCCACCGCCGGCTTCGTGCATTCGATGAAGATGTCCTCAAGCGTCATGGGCAACTCCGTGACACTCTCAGGCCCGAAGGTCTCCAGAATGGCTCGTTTCTGCGGGTTCCAATTCGCCACGGTGAGCACCATCTCACGCCCCGCCGTTTGCTGCTGGACAATCTCGGTGATGTAGAGGTCCTCCGGCGCCTCGGTGGGAAAGAGCACTTGAAGCTTCTTGACGCGATTCTTGAGTTCCTCCAATTCGCAGTCGACCACGAGCCGCCCCGCGACCAGGACACCGATACGATCGGCAATGCGTTCAACATCAGCGAGAATGTGGGAACTGAAGAGAATCGTGCGGTTCTGTTTCTGGATCAAATCGATAGCCAACTCAAGGAATTGACGTCGGGCGACGGTATCGAGTCCGAGCGTCGGATCGTCAAGGATGAGCAGTTCGGGATCGGTCGCCATCGCCAGGGCGAGATTGAGTTCCGCTCGCATCCCGGCCGAAAGCTCTTTGACCTTGCGATCCATCGGCAACCGAAACGTCTCGATGAGTTGCCCGAAGAACGCATCGTTCCAGTGGATCGCCAGCCCCTTGCAGAGACCGACGAGCCGCCGGACCCTGTAGTTTTGAATCAGATGATGCCCCTCCGCGACGTAGCCGATCCGGCTGCGCGTCTGCGCCGTCAGTTGTGTTGAATCCTGTCCGAGCAGGGCCGTGCTCCCCCGCGTGGCCGCCTCCAACCCCAGCAGAATGCGGATGATCGTGGTCTTGCCCCCACCGTTGCGGCCGAGCAGGCCGTAGATGCAGCCGCGCGGGACCTCAAGGTCAATCCCGTCCAGTACGCGGCGGCCATCGTAGTACTTGACCAGATTCTCCATCACAATCGGACTGTCACCCATGTCGAACCTCACATCTTCCTGAGCAATCCATCGCAGAAGGACTCCCTGTTAGTCTCCTGTACGTTTATATTCGCGTCTACTGAGCAGGATCATCCCTAAGACACCATAGAACACGGTCAGCATAATACTGTGCCCCACGTCGCCCAGGCCTCCCCAAAGACTGCGTCGCGCCTTCGCCAGATCCACAAGAAGCTCCACCGGTGGACACGCCCATCGAACGAACCCCGTGAACAGCTTCGTCCCGTAGCTGCCCGGGAAGAGCCCCGTCAATAGGCTGACACCCAGCGCCACCATCCCGGCGCCGAGGACCAGCAACATGCCATTATGCTCACGTTTGACCACCACCGACAGGGAGGTGGACAGAGCCGCCCATGTATTGAAGATCAACCAGGCCGCCAGGAGCCAAAGGGCCAAGTGCTCCGCGTTTCCGCGCCCGGTGAAGCCGTGCAAGGTGAAGATCACCCCCCCAGCGATCGCCAGATGGATCGCCCCCTGCAACGACACGCCGAGCCAACGACACGCATAGAGGTATTCCGGCCGGATCGGCTTAGTGACGAGCAGACTGATGCGCCCCGAAGCGATGTCATCGCCAAAGATCCCGGCGCTGAGCAGCAGAGGCAAAAGGCAGCCGCTCCAGCCGAACACGCAAGCGCCCCAGTTCCATACTTCCGGCGGCCAGGGAATCAGGAAGAGCGCCGCGTAGGTTCCAAGCCAGGCGAGATGGATGACGCGAAGAAAGGTCTTCCGCAACAGCGTCTCCATGATGATTTCGTAAGCCTTCATCTACGACGCCCTCTCCTGACATAGTCGCACAAACGCCTGTTCCACATCTTCGGACTCGAGTTGCACGCCGGTGATTCGCCCTCCCGCGTCCGTCAAGCGGCGCACCACGTCCGGCACCTCCTCAATACCCGTGACGGCGATTCGCATCCGCGTCGGTGAACGCTCCAGGAGTCGGTGCGGCGCGACCTGTTCGGCGTTAATACCCGCTCCAGACGGCAAGAGATCCACACGCACGAACGCCTCCTGTCGAGAGGCCGCTTCGTCGCCAAATCGAACGATGCGCCCTTTATCCAGAAAGATGTACTCTGATGTCAGCTTCTCCAGTTCCCCCAGGCGATGGGAGCTTATCACCACCGTCGCCCCAGCCTGTCTCAAATCGCTCAGCACGCGGCGAAGCTCAATGACGCCAATGGGGTCGAGCCCGTTGCTCGGTTCATCCAGCAACAGTAATCTGGGCCTGTTTATCAGCGCCACGCCAAGAGCCAGACGCTGTCTCATCCCCTGCGAGAAGCCGCCAACCCGGCGTCGCGCGTATTCTCGGAGTTTCACTTGCTTCAGCAACCGCTCGGTCACGTCCCCGATTTCGCGCCGCGACAAACCATGCAGGGCAGCGTGA
Source organism: Sedimentisphaerales bacterium (assembly GCA_028277585.1). Classification (GTDB taxonomy): domain Bacteria; phylum Planctomycetota; class Phycisphaerae; order Sedimentisphaerales; family Anaerobacaceae; genus Anaerobaca. Next base: position 4,226 of record JANQFY010000509.1, on the reverse strand, counting down.
TAGCGCAGAACGGCCCGCGCTGAGTAGCGCGCCAAGAACACAGGGGACTCGGGGACATAGGCAAGGAGTTCTCGCGCCTCGATCGATCTGGCGGGATGCCCACCCACACGAACCAAGCCTTTGCTGGGATGAATCAGCCCGGCGATGAGACTCAGAAACGTGGTCTTGCCAGCGCCATTGGGACCGATCAGGCCCACAATCGTTCCAGCGCCAATCTCCAGGGAGACGTCGCGTAACGCACAGACCGCCTGCGACCGACCGGTCCAGATACTCCGATAGGTCTTCGTGACCTCCCGGCACTCAATCAAAGGTGTCGCCGAATGTCCCACAGCATCCATCGTTCCACTCGCTAACCCCACAGGGATCAGGTGTTCCCCTCTGACAGGTTGAACCTTTCCACCGCGTTGTTGAACCAGTCCGCCAGCACGGCTCTTTCCACCTGCATATGAAACGCATCCACAATCACCCGCTCGAGCTGTTCGCAGATGATTCGCTTCCGCACCGCTTTGCTGAGTTGACTGTCCATGCGGGCCACGAAGGCCCCGGCCCCGGGCTTGGTGACAATGATCCCCTCCTGCTCAAGCTGGCGATAGGCCTTGGCGATCGTATTCGGATTGATCGCCAACTGTTGAGCCAGCTGACGAACCGTCGGGAGTCGCTCTTCTTTCGCCAACCGGCCGAGGGCGATATCCCGCTTGACTTGATCGATGATCTGCAAGTACACGGGCCTCTCCGATGCATTGTCGATACGGAACTGCATGAGCCACCTCATAGTTGTACTACTATGACTATTACAACTATATCACCTCTTCGGTTCGACATCAAGCCCACTTTTCGTGTTTTTCTTTGAATTAGTGGAAGGAATCCCTTTACTGGACATGGCAACGCATTGGCTGAGCAGGCTTCCCGAGGCAACGAGACGCCTTGTCGTGCAAGGGATGGTTATGGCATACAAACACAAGAGTTGGCGAGAGAAACTGGAGAATCCCCCCGCAGAACTACCTAAGGTCGTTGAGGTGCCGGAGAGATGGCGCAAAGCGCAGGGCGGGCGCAATGTCCTAGTGCCGACCCCTTTGATGGCCGATAAGGAGATTCGCACGGTACGCAAGGGCAAGCTGATCACCGTTGGGCAGATTCGCCAACGCCTGGCCCGACAGCTTAAGGCCGACTCAACCTGCCCGATGACGCTGGGGATATTCTTCCGCATCATTTCGGAAGCCGCCGAGGAGGATCGGCAGAACGGCAAGAAACGGATCGCCCCCTATTGGCGCGTGGTCAAGGACGACGGGAGTCTGAATCCCAAATTCGCCGGCGGCGCCGAAGCTCAGGCCGCGCGTCTTCGGGGCGAGGGGCATACAGTCATTCCAGGCCAGGGCAAGAAACCGCCTCGCGTCGACGGCTTCGAAAAGGCCCTGGTGAAGGACTGATCGCGGAACTGCGCCGCGGCTGTGCAGAAATCACTCCGATCGCGTCTAAGCCCTGCGAGCCTGAATCAGGGAATCCATCCAGTCGTCCTGGCAAATCAACTCGATATCGACGAAGCCGGCTCGCGCCAGATCATCGTGGAATTCCTCAAACGTATACGAGTTGCCCCCCTCGGTGGCGACCAGCATATTGACGGCAAAGAGGGCGCCGGCCGGAGGAACCGTACGGGAACTGTCCATCACGATGTCTCGAATGACGAGTGTGCCGCCGGAGACCAAAGCGGCGTGAATCCGCGTGTACAACGCTCGGTTCTGATCCCGGGAGTTCTGATGGGCCACGGCGCTAAGCCAGGCGAAGTCCGCCCCGGTCGGAAGTGGATCGACATTGTAATCCCCCCCGACGAGCGTGACGCGATCGATCAGACCGGCCGCCGTCAACCGCTCCCTGGCCAGGGGAATCACCTCAGGCAGATCGAAGAGCACCGCCGTCGCGTCGGGGGCGGCCCTCAGGAACGCGCCTGTCCACGTCCCCGACGCCCCACCCACATCCAACAGACGGTCGAGCCGCACCGATTCCAGCCGAGCAGCAATATCAGGAGCAACCGAAGCCGTGAAGTCGTTCATCGCCCCGATAAACGACTCGCAATCGGCCTCTTCGCCCCGAATGCTGGGTATCCGCTCAGCCGGCGTTCCCCGCCGCACAACGTGCGCCAACTGCCCCCACCGCCGCAGGCAATTCGCCTGGTGGCGCACCGCCGCCAGGACATTGCCCGGGGCTCCTTCGCCGAGCAGGCGCGTCGCGTCGGGTAGAACCCCGTAGGTATCCCCGCTCTTGCCCAACAGACCCAAAGCCACCAAGGCGTCCAACAGAATCGTCGTCGCCCTCGGATCAGCCTGAACAGCCTCCGCCAGGCCGGAGGCCATCATCGGTCCATTGTTCAATGCCGTGAAGAGATCCAAATCCGCAGCCGCCATGATCACGCAAGCCGGCTGAAACGCCCGGACCACCTCTAAGAGTTCCGGCGCCGCCCATGTCTTCGCCATATAGAGACCTCCTGTCGCCCATTAGGGCCTTTCAGCGCCCAGTCATTAGTATAGAATAGATGCGGTGATGGGCCAGAGGAATCCCCGCCTGGGCGGCAACAGCGCTGCCCGTCCAGACGAACTCGCCTTTGCGTCGGGAGACGTACGCCAAAGCAATCGGTGCATCGGTGACATTCAATCCGACAAAGATGAATTTAGCACGCCCAGAGGGTACGATTTCCCGCATTGGGCCTTGACGCGCCCGGCAAGTTTGGCTTTATTGTGCATATCGGGCGCGACGGCGCCGTAACATGGGGTTACCCTGGAGTTTCTTCGTAGCGTGGAGCACCGCCAGGACCAGCAGATAGGCGATCTTATAGCTTAAAGGAGGCTATACAATGACAAGGACCGTTACCACGATAGCAATCATTTCTCTGCTGGTCATGACCGTCGGATGCCCGCCCTCGGATCGCGGCTTGGACGCACGTCTGCCTCGGCGGACGGTTTACGCCCCTCCGGTCACCGACACCCAGGCCACCAGCTCCACCGACGAGATCGACCTCGTCGAGCAAGTCGCCACCTTCCGGCGTGACTATCGCCAGAGCCTCACACTGCTCGTCCAGCACTACACGATTGTAGGCGACAACAAGAAGCTCAGATGGGCCAAAGAAGAGCTGCGTTCCCTGGATCGGATGCCTCAGTACCGCTATATCATCGATGCCCAGGTCATGCCGGAGACTCTCGTAGCGGGCGCGCGCATCCCGGCGGCCGATGAGTTGTACCTGGACGCCGTGCAAACGCAGCGACAGGCCGAGCCAATTGGCATCCTCAAGGACGAGGAACTGCTGCGTGCGGCGTTGCAGAAGTACACGGATCTAATCAAACAGTATCCCAGCAGCGACAAGATCGATGACGCCGCCTACAGGGCCGCCGATATCTATGAGTATTTCAAGAACTACGAGGTCGCTCTGCTCTACTACAAGCGGGCCTATCAGTGGGAACCGGACACGCCCTACCCGGCTCGTTTCCACGCCGCCTCGCTGCTCGATAAGAAGCTCCGTCGCCGAGGCGAAGCCCTGGAACTCTACCAGGAAGCGCTGCTTCGCGAGGGCGAGCGCTACAGTGAGTGGAAGATGTATGGACAGAAGCGCGTCAAGGAACTGAGCAGTTCCGACGACGGGCGCTAAAGAGCACCGCCCTATGAAATGGCACACCAGGGCCCGACGTTGCGTCGGGCCCTTTTTTTGTTCAGCCGTGATGTGGGATCAACTGATCGGGAGCCGTTGCTTTGGAGCCGCTGGAACACACAATCGCGCAGTTCATTGAGGACCATCGCCTCTTCGACGGCGCTAGGCGCATCCTCCTGGCTATCTCAGGGGGCGTCGACTCGATGGCCCTGCTGCACGTGATACAGACGCTTGCATCGCAGCGGATTCTCAACGCGGACCTTCTCATCGCCCACATTAACCATCAACTGCGCGGCGCCGCTTCGGACGCGGATGAGGTCCTTGTGGTCCAGGAGGCGACGAAACTGGGCTTGCCTGTGATGACAACGCGAGTTGACGTCGAGGCGTACAGCAGGTCCCACAAGCTCTCGACCGAGACTGCGGGTCGACAGGCGCGTCTGATCTCACTCGGCGAACTCGCCCGCGAGCACCGGTGCGCCTGGATTGCCACGGGCCACCAGATGAACGACAATGCGGAAACACTCCTGCAGCGACTGGGCCGAGGGACCGGCTATCGGGGACTCGCCGGAATCCGACCTTCACGATCGCTGGA
>JANQFY010000467.1 GCA_028277585.1 Sedimentisphaerales bacterium | reverse complement strand
TCCTTCGGGACGTCACCGAGGATTTGCTCACCAACCGAGAGCCAGCCGTCAGCCATGTTGTTGCGGGCCTGAGCGACCCGGAAGGCGTCCTGCTGATGCCCCCCCTGCCGCTCGGCGATGGCCCGGCACACGGCGTCGCGCAACTCGGTCACCTCGGACGAATTGCCGGCTAGCTTGTCGGCCTTGTTGCAGTCGGCCAGCGCCGGCTGCAGTCGGCCGGCGTCAAGGCTCTGGTGACCCCTTCGCAGATATGCTCGAGTGAGCCGACTGATGAGCCGCTGACCGTGGCGGTGACGCCGGACGTCCTCGGCCTTGGCGATTTCGAAGGCCTCATCAAGCCGGTCGTCGGCCAACGCACACTCAGCTTGTTTTATTCGCAGGATCAACACTGCAAGGCTCCTTTTCGCTACGATTGCCGGTGAAGTTGGCCTGGTTCGATTCTAGCACTTGCTTCGCTGTTCCGCAATGCCGGCCGAACGCTGAAAGCGTTCGGAATAGGTCCTATGCGACCTATAGGACCTATTCTCAAACAGCATCAGAATTCGTCGCCCATCGCGACGGTCTCTTCTTCCACGGGACCTTCCTGCTGCTGGAAATACTCGTCGACCTGAGCAACCAGATCCGCTTCGAGAACACTGTCGACGGGGATGGCCTCGATGAATCGGCTCTCGTGGGCCAGGACGCGTTCGGCGACGTCGAGCCGCTTCTGGATCTGAGCGATCAGCTTGCTCGTCTGGGCCAGTTTGCCGTTGTCGACCTGGATCTGCGATCCGACCGCCGCGGCCTTGACCAAGCGGTGCTGGCTGGCGAGCGTCTCGATCCGATTCTCGAGGATGCGCTTCTCGTTGCGCGTCTTCTCGAGCAGTTGCATGGCGGCCGTGAGCGATTTTTCGCGGGATTCCAGCAGTCGTACTTTGCTGGCCAGGACCAGTTCGCCTTCCTTGAGGCGCTCGAACCGAGCGGCCAGATCCGCCTTCACATCGCCGCGGGTGTAATGCCGTCCGCCAAAGGTGTAACTGGCCTGATGCACTTCCAGGGAGCCCCGGAGCGTCTTGATCTTGTTGCGTTCTTCTTCGAGGTTCTCCTGACTCTTGTTGATTTCGCCCTTCAGAGCGGCGACTTCCACCTCTTCCTGGGCGATGAGCCGGATGTTGGCGTGCATCTCCGGGATGATGTCATCTACGAGGTCGCGGGCCCGCATCAGTTCGAACTCGATCGGAACCGTGTCCTTGACCACCGTCCGGACGCTCTTGGCCGAGCTACGCACGTAACTGACCACGTCCTTGCCGAAGATCATGCCGCCGACAAGACCCAAACCGGCCACTCCCAGCACTCCCATTTTCAGCCATTTCGTAATCATTGTGGTACTCCTTAATTCCTGCTGACCGAAGTTGATTCGCTGTCTTGGGCCATCGTTTGGCCCTGTTAGAGTCGTCGGGGGCCATCCGGATTTATTGCCGGGAAAAATCGCCTCGCCGTGACCGCCAGGACCGCCTGCGAGATTTTTTTCGCTTTCGCAGCGATAGTCCCGCCAGTCGTGCGTCCGTACCCATTAGAGCCGCCGGGGCGACGCGGCGGGATGCTCTTGGGTCCGAAAACACAAGATCAGGCATCCGCCCGGGAAATGGGAAATGGCGATGTAACGCGGCGACTTCTGGCGGCCTTATTAGGGTAGAGAGAAGAAAAATCAGCTTGTCAGGGAGGATCCTAAAATGAAACGGATCACCGTAGACAATCGAAGCGATATCAAACAGCTCCTCTATTCCGACTGCGTGCTGGGCGTCCGCGACGACTCGTGTCAGAGTTTCGGCGGATTCCAACTGTGGTGGTACGACAAGCAGCACGACACATGTCACAGCTGTCGCTCCCGCTGGTCGGACCTGAGGAAACACGTCGATCAGTACAGCCTGGACAGGGCCGCAAGAGTTCTCTGGCACAAGCGCAACGCCCTGTTTCTTCGGGGACGTCACTTCTCCCAGGACAGGAAACTCACGACCCTGGCCCGTCGCTGTAACTGAGAACCGCAGGCTGCAGGCAGGAGGGAACCCTGCAGCCTCCGGCCTGCGGCCTACAGCCTGTCGTGCTGCGGCGATTCCGCAATTTTGATCTTTGCTGTTTAATATTTGCCTTCCCCGAGGTAGCATGCAAGCAGAGTGGCCCCAGACAATCAATGATCCAGGAACCTCCGGGAGCAAATCATGAAAGTAGTGGCGTTCAACGGCAGTGCTCGCAAGGACGGCAACACAGCGATCCTTATCAAACAGGCGTTCTCGGCGCTGGAGGCCGAAGGAATTGAGACCGAGATGGTCCAGATGGCGGGCAAGACCATTCGCGGCTGCACCGCCTGTGGTCAGTGCTTCAAGAACAAGAACCAGCGCTGCGTCATCGACGACGACATCGCCAACGAGTGCATTGAGAGAATGCTCGCGGCCGATGGGATGATCCTGGCGAGCCCGACCTACTTTGCCAGCGTCTCGACCGAACTGAAAGCCCTGATCGATCGGGCCGGCTTCGTCGCGCGGGGCAACGACGACATGTTCCAGCGCAAGGTCGGCGCCGCAGTCGTCGCCGTCCGCCGGGGCGGCGCAGTCCACGTCTTCGACACGATCAACCACTTCTTCCTGCTCAGCCAGATGATCATCCCGGGTTCGATCTACTGGAACATGGGCTTCGGCCTGGGCAAAGGTGAGGTCGAACAGGACGAAGAGGGTCTCCAGACCATGGAGATCCTGGGCAACAACATGGCCTGGCTACTGAAGAAAACGTCGACCTAGAGTTTAGGTCGACTATAGGTCCTATACGACCTATAGGACCTATACAGAGATCAGATCGTCCACCCCTCACGATAGCCGGGCTGAACGAAGGCGTTGGCTTCCGGCGCATTGGTGACTTTCATCGTCTTCCAATCGAACTGAAGCTTCTTGCCCGCCCGCAGCGCGACATTGCCCATCAGGCAGAATTCCGTCAGAGGACCGGCGTAGTCGAAATGCGTACTCGCCGTGCCCTTGCCCTTGCAGGCGTCGAGCCAGTTTCGATGGTGACCCGCACAACGGGCCAGGCTCTTGGCCGGTCGCTTGTACGCCCGCATCTTGGTCTCCGGAATAAGACGCGGCGACCTTGACCACCCACCTCCAAGGATCGAGCCCTTGGTTCCAACGAACAGCACACCATGCTCACCCATGCTACGTCCCGCTTCCAGTTCCTTCGGTCGCGGCGGCATGACGCCCCCTTCATACCACGTGATGCGGACCGGCCCCATCCCGGCGCGGGCGGGGAAGTCGTAATAGATCAGTGACGCGGCCGGGCAGGTCTCCTTCGTGGTTCCGTGGGAACTGGCCTCGACGGTGAAGCTGTCGGCCTGATTCAGCTTGAGGGCCCAGAAGGCCGGGTCCAGATGGTGACAGGCGAAGTCCCCGATCGTGCCGGAGCCGAACTGCCACCACGCCCGCCAACGCACGGGCGCGTAGTCGATATGATACGGACGGGCCGGCACCGGCTCGAGCCAGCGCTGCCAATCCAGGCCGGCCGGCACCGGAGGCTTCTCCTTCGGAAGATCTGTCAGACTCGTCCAGCGTCGAGCACCCGTGCTGGTCCAGGCGTGTACCTCGTGAACGTCCCCGATCGCGCCGTCCCAGATCCACTCACACGCCAGACGGATGTCCTCGCTGGAGTGACCGAAATTGCCCATCTGTGTCGCGACGTCCGCCTTGCGGGCCGCCTCGGTCACCACGCGGGTCTCGTAGACGGTGCGACAGAGCGGCTTTTCGCAATAGACGTGCTTGCCCTTGGCGATAGCGGCCAGCGCGACAACGGCGTGCGAATGATCCGGCGTGGCGATCAACACGGCGTCGATGTCTTCCTTGCCCAGCATCTCGTTGTAGTCACGATACGGCGGGCACGCCTGACCATACTTCTGTTGAACCAGTCGGGCCGCCGGTTTGAGCCCAGCCGTCCCGCCATAGTAGAACATGCTGTAGTCACTCTCTTCGTTGACGTCGCACAGCGCCGCGATCCGCACGTCCGGCTGGGTGAAGAGCTGCTTCATGTTGACAATGCCTTGACCGCCAGTCCCGATGATCGCGACGTTGACCTTCTCGCTGGGCGCGACATTGCCGGCGCCGCCAAGAACGTGACGTGGGACGACCGTGAAAGCGGCCGCAGCCGCAGCGCTTCCCAGGAAGTTCCGTCGTGTCATCGCTTGTTGGCGCGCGTTCGAACGGGTGTCTCGGTTCTGCATCGTTCTTCTCCTCGTCGTGTTCACCTCTGCTCGTCTCGTCGGATCGACTAGTTCTCTTCGTAGCGGACCAGAACCATAATGCCCGGCCAGTTCACCTCCATACCATGCACCATCTGGCCGTTGTAGAGGGGCGTCTTGCCCGTCTTCAACGTGTTGCGCCCCCGCTTGAGCATACTCACATCATCCACAGTCACGCGATGGGCGAAGTATTTGTATTTGGGCCCTTCGCAATCGAAGACCTTGACGTCATTGATGTAGAGCCCATTCATGTAGCCCGGGCTCCAACTCGACCAAGCCAGTTGAATCGCCGCCGCCTGGGCCGGGTCGCCCTTCAGATCGAAGTGCTCGGCGTGTTCGCCGCTGCGTGTAACCCATTTCTTCGGAATGTCATAAGGCTTGCACAGTTCGACCGAGACGCCCGGGCGGTCCAGCGTCCAGCGTTCGGCCGCGGTCATGAAAATCAGCCCCGTCTCGTCGACGATTCGGGCCGCGATCTTGATGGGCTCCTTCTGGTCGGGAACCCAGGTCGTGTCCCAGGCGACCTGCCAGGGCGCCTTCTGCACCGAACCGATGTGGTTGGTGATCGCGCCGTGAAAGTGATGGTAGTGCCACTGGGTGTAGCGACCATCTCCCTCAAAGTTGACGTCCTCGTACCGACCAATGATGTCCACGCGACGAATGGCGCCGTTGGGACTGCTTGCCTCGACCTCGATCTGAACGCCCTCTCGGGTTCCCTCCTCAGTTCTCAACGAAGCGATACGGCCGGTCGGATGGGGCTTCTTCGCTGCGTCGTAGTAGATGCGGAAATGCACCCCGTTAATCAGATTCTGAGGCCAGTTCCATTCCTGTTCCGGCGCCACCCGCATCTGGAACGTATTGCCCATCCCCGCCCTGAGTTGCTCCAATGGGATCGGCACCACGGGGTAGGTATGGTGCTGATAATCCCATTGCGGGGTCGGGATGTTGGCACATTCCGGGACCTCGATCCAACCATGGTCGTTGATCCGAATCGCCAGGCCCCGCGTCCCGTCGTGACAGAGGATCTTCTCGATCACGACCTCCGCCTTGACGGCAAGCTGCAGATCGAACTCGTCGGGCAACTCGATCGGCGCGTTGACGTAGCCATGGGCCGAACCTCGATCGGGGTGGTACTGGCCCCGCTTTCCGCCCACGCGGAGGGCCTGCCCGGCATCGCCGGTGACACTGTACCAGGTGTACTCTCGGAAGACATCGCCTGGTACGGGTGAGGCAAACACCGGCGCAATTGATGAGAAGGCAATGATAATCAGAAGTACAGCGCGTCTCAGCATCAGGACTCCTTTGCTAGTCAGTAATGAATCGCTCGAATTCCGGTAGAGTGTTGCGTTCATTGATCTCCTCTTCGAAAGCCGTCACCATCCGGGGCGAAACCGGTTCGGTCCCTCCCACTTGCGTGGCGACCAGGGCGCCGAGAAGATTGCCGAACCGGCAGGCGTCGCGGACCGAAGCTCCGCGCAGGAAACGATGGACGAAACCGGCGGTGAACGCATCTCCGCTGCCCAGCGTATCGACCACGTTGACCTGGCACCCCGGCTCGTAGACCCGCGCGCCATCCCGCGAGCAGACCAGCGCCCCGTGCGCTCCGAACGTGACGAGACAGTGCTCGATGGGATACCGATCCATGATCGTGTTGCAGAACCCAATCGGATCACCATTGGCGATATCGAGCATCTCGTCCAATACGCGGACCTCGTCATCGTTGAGTTTGAGCAGATCGGCATGCCCAAGTGAGTACTCCACCGTTTCGCGGCTGTAGCAATCCTTGCGGAGATTGATGTCGAGAACTCTCAGACAATCCGTCGCCTCTTCCAGGAGACCGTAAAGTGTCTGCCGGGTGGTCGCGCTACGCTGCACGAGTGTGCCGAAACACAGACAATCCGCCCGCGCCAGCGTCTCGGAAAGTACGTCCGTCGCCGCAATGCAGTCGTAGGCCACGTTCGGGACAATGAAATAGTCGGGGATCCCGTTCGCATCGAACTGGACCTGAACCGTTCCCGTCGGATGATCGGCGTCGCGCTGCAGAAGCGTCGAATCCAAATCGAACCGAGCAATCGTCTCGAAGGCCTCATCGCCCAGTTCGTCGGCCCCCAAACGGCTGACGACCAGGGACCGATCGCCCAGGCTGTCAGCCCGATAGGCGAAATTAAACACCGCCCCGCCCAGCCGTTTGCCGTCCGGCAAGAGATCCCACAACACTTCCCCCACCGCCAGGATCGTCTTCGGGCCGTTGCCGGTCGATGCCGTCATCGTCTTCATCCCTCGAAGCAAAACATGAAAAAGGTCGAAGAAAAGTGTTAGATTACCCGATCTGGCGTTAATTGTATACAGGGGCTCTGTGGGTCGGGCCACGGAGCCGTATCCCGTATTGCAGCGTGTAGATCGCGTTTGACGCAACACGCATCACGCATGACCCAATACGATATGAGAGAAGCGCTGACAGACAATGAACTGGTGCTCCAGGCCCGCGCCGGTCAGGCCGAGGCCTTCAGTGTGCTTATCGGGCGCTATCAAGGGCGCATCAGGGCGCTGGCCGCCCACTACATCGCCAGTCGGGACGACGTGTACGACATTGTACAGGACGTGTTCCTTGAGGCGTTTCGCCACCTGGATGCGTACGATCTCGATCGAGAATTCGTCACGTGGCTCCGCTCGATATGCCGCCATCGCGTGATGAATCACTTTCGGCGCAGCAAAGTGCATCAGAGCGCCCTCCAGTCACTGATCAATGACGCCCTGGTCGAGAAGGTGGAGCGGCTGGAAGGCAAAAGCGACGACAGCCTCGAGCGCATCGAGGCCCTGAAGGGTTGTGTCAAGAAACTGGGCCCCAAGCACAAGCAATTGATCTATCTGCGCTATCACGCCCATGCGGCGGTCAAGGACATCGCCGAGAATCTGGGCCAAACCGCGGCGGGAACGTCGATGCTCCTGCATCGCATTCGTACGATCCTCGCTCGATGTGTCGAGCGCGAACTGGCGAGGGAACAGCTATGACGGACGCCCGACAGTTCCAGGAGTATTTCGAGGCCTTTTGTGAGGGCACCCTGAGCGAGGCCCAATCGAAAGAGTTGGCCCGGTGGCTGCGCCAGGACGAGACGCTGCGGGCCCGCTTTTTGAAGGATTGGGAATTGAGCAACCTGCTTTCCCACGCCGGCGATGAAATGGACGGCGGCGAGGAGTTCGTCCGCTCGTTCTGGGAGCGGCATCGAGCCGAGCAAACGGCCGAGCAGTTCGCCCATGACTTTGAGTTGAGGAAAGAACAGGTCGACTGCGATGCCCCTGATGGGTCCTCTTCGGATCTTCTCGAAGCAATCGAAGAGGATGAGCACATGGGCGCTCAGCGTGCGGCTGAAGAGGCCCGGCGCGAAGCGTCCGAACGCAAGGAGACCATCAAGAAGGCGGCCGAGCAGGCCTTTGAACGATTCATGGCCGAAGAACGCCGCCGGCAGGAAGAGGAGGCTTATAGACTCTATCTGGCTCGTCGGCGTCGGCTCATGGTCGGCGCCGGGGCCCTGGCGACCCTGGCGATCGTCGTCAGCTCGGCCTGGCTGGCCGGCCTGCTGAAGTCCACGGTGCCCT
>JANQFY010000411.1 GCA_028277585.1 Sedimentisphaerales bacterium | reverse complement strand
CATCTTCCTCTACCCGGCGAATCTCTCGGCCCTGACCATGGTCCTGATCTGCGTGGGGGGGCCGTTCCTCCTGCGCGTCATGGTGAAATTCGCCATGGTCGCTATGATCCATGTCCCCGTCATGCTGATCGTCTGGTACCTATTCATCGTAATCCACTGGTTGGCTCAGCTTCTGCTGGGGATGTACGTGATCTGGTACTTCTTCACATGCGTTCGTGACAGCGCAGAAGGAGGGATCCGCGCCCCCAACACGGTTGCGATGACGCCGGGACTCTGGGACCTTATCCTGGAGACCGTCAGACTCCTCGCCTGTATCCTACTATGTGTCCTGCCGGCGGTAATCTGCGCGGGCTATCGCGGCGCGGCCGACCCGTTGCACCTGGTACTGACCGTTCTCGGCGCCCTGGCCTTTCCCATGGCCCTGCTCAGCGTAATCATGCACGAGACCATCAACGGACTCAATCCCGTGCTCGTCTTCCGCTCGATCCTCCGCACACCCGTTCACTATCTCCTGCTGGTGCCCTTCTGCTACGCCCTGTCCGAGGTTGTCCCCCTGGCCTTTAGCCTTATCCTCGACAAATTGAACTGGCACTGGTCTTACGTCCTGCAGGCGGCGGCCTTCTACCAAACGCTGATCGTCGCCCACCTGCTCGGCCGGTTCTACTTCAAGAACGATGAGAAACTCGAATGGGACGCCTGAGAACCACAGGGAACGGGTCCATCCTCCTCGAACTCAAGGCTTGGCCGGATCGTTGACCAGGAGCGAATCTTCGCGATGGGCCGGGACACTGCCAAACCTAGCTGGGTTGCCCCGCACCTTATCGTCGCCCTTCCAGGACGTGTAGACGTTGTCGCGGTCGGGGCCACAATAGGACCGCTTGCAGAACTCGACGTGACTATCGAGAAACAGGACGTTTTGACCGTCCCCATTGTGCGTCGTCGCGTTGCCACGCAGCGCCGTCTCTACAGTTCCGGCAAACGGAGAAGTGTCTGGCTGAAACTTGGAGAAGTCCCGGGCTTCGGCGAACGGCGAAGCAATCCAGGGATTGCGATCAGCCGCAACGGTCACCTCCGGCGTACCAGAGGTCGTCATCAGGGGATATGAACCGTATCCCATGTGATACGAGAAGCTGACATGGTTTGGAGGTTCCGGCCCGAAGTCCCAGGCGTCGATCAGACCAGAGCCTTCGGGCAACTCTGCCATCCCAGCCAGTTCAAACGCGGCAACTTCGTTCTCTTCTTCCGTACATACGAACCTATTGGGATCCACCTCCATGTACTTAACCAGTAGATATAGGCTGGCACTCATGCTCGCCTGTCCCCCCGTCTGCGAATTGGGATCCATGCCATACGCTTCGAAGCGATCTCGGGCCATCCAGTTGGGCGTTCGTGCCGCCCAGGACGCGCCCGGCCCGCCGGCGCGGGGCAATTCATCATCGTAATCATTCGCGTAGATCAGCATCGCCTTACCAAGACCCGCCAGATTCGCCCCGCACGTAGTGCTGGGCGAAACATGCCTCACCCTGCAAAGCGCAGGGATGATAATGGCCAGAGCCAGCCCAAGCACGAGTACCAGAAGAACGGCCTCTCCAAGTGTCACTCCCCTCATTCTGAGTTGTCTCGTCATCTTAAGTCTCCCTCTATGGCGTATGGCCGTCTCTCATCTGGCCTGGGTCGCCACGGCGGGGTCGTTGACCAGGAGTGAATCGTTGGGATCGGCCGGGGTACTGCCGAACTTCGCGGCGACGCCCCGCGCCTTGTCGTCGCCCTCCCAGGACGTATAGATGTTGTCATCGTCGAGACTGCAACAGGGCCGCTTGGCGAACTCAACATGGCTATCGACGAAGAGTACATTCTGGCCGTCGCCCTGGTGGGCAATGGTGTTCCCAAGCCGCGCGGCCTCCGTTGTCCCACTGAATGGAGGAATATTCGGCTGAAACGTCGAGAAGCCCCGGGCCTTGCCAAACGGTGAAGCGATCCAGGGATTGCGATCGGCTGCTAGAGCTAGTCCGGGGTCGCTGTCCGTCGTCAGCCGGTGGACCCCATAGACCATGTGATAAGCGTAGCTGACGTGTTTGGGAGGTTCTGGTCCGAAATCCCAGGCGTCGATCGGCTCAAGCCCTTTCGGCACGCGCCGCACCTTGGCCAGGTTGAATTCCCTGGTTCCTTTGTCCTTCGTACAGACAAAGGACTTGGGGGTTACTTCCATGTACTTGACCAACAGATAGAGGCTCGCACTGACACTCGCCGCGCCGCCTGCCGGCGTAAGGGGATCTGCACCGTACGCTTCAGCGCGGTTCTGACCGGCCCAGTTGGGCGTCCGCGCCGCCCATGAACCCTCCGGCCCACCAGCACGAGGAAATGGGCCTTCGTTGTCATAGGCGTAGATCAGCATCGCCTTGCCGATACCCGCCAGATTTGCTCCGCAGGTCATGCGATAGGCCGTGGAGCGGATCCGACGAGGAAACTGAATGACCACCAGGACAAGCAAGCTGAGCACAACGACCAGCACGACAACCTCAACCAGGGTAAGGCCCCGCGTTCTGTGTCGTGTCGAGATCATCGCTCTCCCTGATACGCCAATCCGCACACCAGGGGAATCTCCGCCGAATCCCCATTCTCTCACTGCTCCTGGATTCTACTGCTTGGCGGACCCACCATTCAAGGAGTTTCTGCCGTACCAACGCTACGCGTTGTCGATGAGGGCCTGGATGTCTTTCTCGGCGCCGCTGAGAAGGAGCGTCTCTACGACTCGGAAAGTGTAGGCTCCGCTGGGAGTAGCGAAGCCCAGCTTCAGTTCGCAAGGCTTCTTGGCCGGCCGGTCAATACGTCTCTACCCCGATGTCCCGGGCCGGTGTTTAGGAGCGACTCGCCGAACGTGTGGGACGCCGATTGGCCGACCGGTCGTTGGAGGATCGTCCGCCGCGATCATTGGGCCGCTCAGGGCCGGCCATCGACTCGAACTTCCCGAAGATCATCTTACCGGCCGAAGTCTGCAGGGAACTGGTGACGCTCAGTTGGACGAACCGTCCGATCTTGCCGCGTCCCCCTTCGACCACGATCATCGTCCCGTCGTCGAGATAGCCGATCCCCTGATCCGCCTCCTCGCCCGGCTTGACAATCTTGACCTGCATCATCTCGCCCGGCAAGACGACGACCTTGAGGGAGTTGGCCAGGTCGTTGATGTTGATCACATCGACGCCTCGCACCTGGGCGACTTTCGTGAGGTTGTAATCGGTCGTCGCCAGACGCCCGTTGTAGACCTTGGAGAAGACCAGAAGCTTCTGATCAACCCCCTTGGCCTCGTCCAGCTCGGCCATCGAGGTCTCATCGATCTCCACGTCGATGGTCGAAGCGCTCTGCATCTTCTTGAGGACGTCCAGACCGCGCCGGCCCCGATTGCGTTTGAGCTTGTCGGCCGAATCGGCAATCAACTGCAGTTCGTTCAGAACAAACCGCGGCACAACGATTGGGGCGTCGAACAGCCGGCTCTCGCACAGATCGTAAATGCGACCATCCACAATCGCCGAGGTATCCAATACGAGCGGGCGAGCGCCTTTGGTCTGTTTGGCGAACTCCACATACGGAACCACGAACCGGAAGTCGTCTTTCGTCCGCATGATGATGCTGACCGTGAAATAGCAAATGCAGATTCCCAGCATCCATTTGATGGCCAGGCTGGCCGGCTCGATGAGGGTAATGCGATACGACTGGTCGATCATGTCTACGGCGCTGGCGAGCACGGCGCTGATCAGCAATCCCACAAGAAGACCGAAAAAGACCCCGGCCAGGGCACTGAGCTTGCGCTTCGGCGTGAGAACATCCAATAGAAAGAAGAAGATAGCAAACCCAACGCCACTGATCACCACCGTCCACCAACTGGCCGAATTCTCGGTCTTGCTCAGTTCCATCGAAGAGGCATTCACCACCAGCACCGACATGACGATGATGATGAAAATCCCTCTGAACAACCAAAGCAACATCACTATGACCTTTCAATGAAGGCGCATCCATTCAACAGACTGATCCTGTCGTCCATTATAGTGTATCGGTCGTAACACCTGCAACAATCACATCATTCGCCCCCAAAGGGCGGATTCGCTCCCGAATCACCTGATTCGCCGGAGCACGATTGTGCCGGACCAGCTGCATCAGCCAAAGAGAAAGGGCTCTCCAACGTGTGGAGAGCCCTGGTGAATCACTTCTCTGAATCAACCGCTAGGCGCCTTCCGGCTTCTCCTCGCCTTCAGCCGCGTCGGCCTGGGGCTCGGCTTCCGGCTCAGCCTGGGGGGCTTCAGCCGCCGGTTCGGCCGGCGTCTCAGCCTGAGGCTCAGCCTCTGCGGCCGGCTCGGGGGTCGGCTCCGGCTCAGCCGGCTGTACGGAACGCAGGGTAATGCCCAGCGTGTCGCCACCGGAGGGATAGGGGCTTTCCGCTCTCGCCTGGGGCTGCGGTGCCGACGAGGCCGTCGAAGGAGCAGGTGCTGCCGCGTGCTCTTCGGCCGCCCACTGCACTCGTCGCAGGCTCAGGCCGATCTTCCGCGCTTCCGGATCGACCTTGAGGATCTTCACTTCCACCTCGTCGCCCGGCTTGACCACGTCCTGCGGCTTGTCGATCTTGTGATCGGCCAACTCCGAGATGTGCAGCAAACCTTCGAGGTCCTGCTCCAGCTCGACGAAGGCGCCGAAGTTCGTCAGCTTGGCGATGGTGCCCTTGATGATGTGGCCCGGGATGTACTTCTCGGGGATCGCCCGAATCCAGGGATCCTCGGTCATCTGCTTGATGCCCAGCGAAATCCGCTGCTTGGCCTCGTTGACCTCGAGGACCACGCACTTGACTTCCTGGCCCTTCTCGAGCGCCTCGCTGGGATGCCCGAACTTGCGGGTCCAGCTCAGGTCCGAAATATGGACCATGCCGTCGATGCCCGGCTCGATCTCGACGAAGGCGCCGAAATTCGTCATGCTGCGGACGTTGGCCGTGACAATGGTGCCGGACGGATACTTGCGAGCCGCCAGTTCCCAGGGATTCTGCTCGGTCTGCTTGATGCCCAGCGAGATTTCCTGCTTCTCCTTGTTGACGTTCAACACGACGACATCGATCTCGTCGCCCAGGTTGACCATCTCGCTCGGATGCGAGAGCCGGCGCGTCCAGCTCATCTCGCTGATATGCACGAGGCCCTCGATGCCGTCTTCCAGGCGAACGAAAACGCCGTAGTTCATGACGTTGACGACCTTGCCCTGGACCTTGGCGCCGACGGGGTAACGATCCTCGACGTTCTCCCACGGGCTCGCCGTCTTCTGCTTGAGTCCGAGCGAGATCTTCTCGTTGTCCTTGTCGACCCCGATGACCACGATCTCGATTTCCTGATCCAGGTCGACGACCTCGGACGGATGCGAGATCCGGCCCCAACTGAGGTCGGAGATGTGCAGGAGCCCGTCCAGACCGCCCAGATCGACGAAGACGCCGAAATCGGCGATGTTCTTGACGACACCCTTGCGAAGCTGGCCCACCTCGATCTCGGCCAGGATCTTTTCTTTGCTGGCCCGTCGCTCTTCCTCGATGAGCTTGCGGCGAGAGACGACGATATTACGATTATCCACGTCAATCTTGAGGATCTTGCACTCGACCTCTTTGCCGATGAAGCGACTGATATCCCCAGGCTTGCGAATGTCAACCTGCGAGGCGGGCAGGAACACGGCGACGCCGATGTCGACCAGCAGACCACCCTTGATCCGCCGAATGACGCGCCCGCTGACCACATCGCCTTCCTGCTTCGTATTGATGATGTGTTCCCAGCCGCGGATGGTGTCGGCTTTCCGCTTGCTGAGCAGGATCAGGCCGCCGTCCGAGTCGGTGTCTTCCAGCAGGACCTCAATCTCTTTGCCCGGAGCGATCTCGTCCGGACTGGCGAATTCACCGGCGTCGACGACACCTTCGCTCTTGAGCCCCACTTCGACGATGACATCGTTGCCGATCTGAGAGACGATGGTCCCCTTCAGAATCGCGCCCGGCAGACGCGAGTCCACCTTGTTCTGCAGAATTTCCTCGAGATACTGGTTCTCACCATCGCCGAACATCTCGTTGATCTGCGCGTCGAGCGTGTCATCGGACAGCCCCAGCTTGTTGACAATGTTTCGATCTACCATAAACCCTAATTCCCCTGTGGAGTTTCTCTGTGCGACCCGCCGACGCCCCACATACACGCCGACCGAGCCCTACGTCACGTTGCACGAATCCAAGTTGATATTGGAATCGCCCCGCCCACGCAGCGGAGCCAAGTTCATCCTAATCGCGATTCACGCGTCTCATCACCGATCTTCGCCAAATCCCTCGAGGTGCTTGACAAATTCCTCGATGACCCAATTCGGTGTCGATGCGCCGGCCGTCACACCGGCGACCTTCTTCCCGAAGAGAACACTTTTATCAAGTTCGTCCCAGTTTTGCAAGTGAAAGGTCGCCTGGTTGTGTTTTTTGCAGAGATCCGCCAACCGACGGGTGTTGGCGCTGTGGAGCCCGCCCAGGACGAACATGATGTCGACCCGCTTGCACAACTCGATCGCCGACTCCTGACGCTTGATCGCCTCTTTGCAGAGCGTGTTGATAACCTTCAGTTCGCTGAAGCTGCCCCGCCCGATGGCGCCGAGCATGCGACCGAGGTGTTCGGGGCTCTGGGTGGTCTGGCAGACGATCCCGAGCCGCCCGTTACGGGGCAATTTGTCCAGATCCGCCTCGGTGGCGACCACGACGACGTCGCTGACACAGCCCACGACGCCCTGCACCTCAGGATGGTTCTCCTCGCCGATGATGACCACTTCGTAGCCGTCGGCCTCCAGTTGCTGGACGATATGCTGAAGACGCTTGACTAGAACGCAAGTCGCATCCACGATCTGGAATCCCTGGTCCTTGAGATGCTCCATTTCGCTCGGCGCGACCCCGTGGGATCGGATCAGCGCCGTGCCCGAATCCATTTCATCGACCGAATCGACCGTGAGCAAGCCGCCTTTGCGCAACCGCTCGACTTCGTCCTTGTTGTGAATTATAGGACCGAGACTGTAGACCGGTTTCTTGGAATCCGGCTGGGCCAGAATCTCCTCAGCCGTACTGATCGCGTTGCGAACGCCGGGGCAGAACCCACACTTTGCCGCCATCATGACTTTCATTATTGGTGCATTACCTTTCATTTGGCGCTCTGCGGAGGCCGGTTCCGATTCGACCTACTCCAGCGGTGCGATGTATAGGTTTCGATACTCGATAACGGCGCCTTCGCTCTGGAGGCAAATCTTGCCGGCCTTCTCCGAGCACTTGGTGGCGACGTTCTGCAGGACGCCGTTGACCATCACAACCACCCAATCGTCTTTGCAGATGATGTCATAGGTGTTCCATTGCCCCAGCGGCTTCTCGCTGCTCTCCTGCAGCTTGATGGTTCGACGCCCTTTGACACGGTCGCCGCCTTTGGCGTGTTCGGCGGTTTCGACCCCACCGATCACCCAGAAGTCGCCCGCGTTGCCCGAATGCAACTGGCATTCGAGACTCTTGGGCCAGACCCTGTCGGGGCCGACGGCATGGACCAGGACGCCATTGTTGCCCGGCTTGGCCGGCCAGCGCCATTCGACGTGTAAGTGATAGTCGGCATAGGCCGTCTCGGTTCGCATATAACCGCGCGGCCGGCCCTCACAGCGCAGTACGCCGTTCTTCACCGACCAGGTCTTCGTCACATCGGCCGACGAATCGCCCAGGAACAGTTTCCAGCCGGCGAAATCCTTGCCATTGAAGAGTACGATCTTTTCTTTGGGAACGGTCGGCTTGACGACCTCAGCGGCAACCGCCGGTGTTATGACCCACGATGCCGCGAACAGCAAGACCACTAGAAATGTCATGACCCGCTTCATGTGCGCTCCTTTCCCATAGAACAGAGGACTTGAACTATCGGGCCGATTCAGGCGTCGGCTTCCTCAGATCAGCCTGGTCTGGCCCGGAATCGCCACTGGAGGCATCGGCAGATCGCCAAACTCGTACGCCGGAGGCGTCAGGTCGAGTTTCGAAGCCTTCAACGCCCAGCTCCACTTCAACGCACGCCCCGTATAGGCGCTCATGCGACCCATGATCGCCGTCAGGCTGCTCTCGGCAATCTGCTTGCCTTCGTTGAGGCGCTTGCCCTGGCGGATGGCCGCCATCTGATCGGCATGCTGAGTCAGACACGGATCGTACTCGTTCCAGCCGATCTCGGCGGCGTTCGCGCCTTTGATAACCGCCCGCCCGAAGTCCAGCTGGGCCGAGCCCTTGGTGCCGACCACCCGCTGATAGTGCGGATTCGAGATGCCGTCCTGCTGGGCCCCCTTGTACGAGACGCGGACGCCGTTGGGATACTCGTACTCCACGGCGAAGTGGTCGTACACATCTCCAAACTTCGGATCGGTTCGCTGTTGACGACCACCCATGCCAACACACTGGACCGGATGCGATCCGATCGCCCAGTTCATCACGTCGAGGTTGTGCACGTGCATCTCGACGATGAAGTCACCCGACAACCAGGTCATGAACAGCCACCGGCGCAGTTGCCATTCCATGTCCGACCATTCGGCCTTACGCTGCTGAGGACCCCAGCCGGTCATGCCCCCGCCCAGGCGGAAACACTGGCCGCCGAGGATCTCGCCCAACACACCGTCGCGGACGCGCTTGACTGCCTCGACCAGATGCGAGATCCGGCGCATCTGCGTGCCGGCCACGATGGTCAGCCCCTTCTGATCCGCGAGTTCCGAGGACGCAATGACCGAGCGAACACCCACGGGGTCAACCGCTACGGGTTTCTCCATGAAGACGTGTTTGCCCGCCTCGATTGCCGCTTTGAGCATAAGCGGGCGAAATTGCGGCGGGGTCGTCAGGATGACCATGTCGATATCCGCCGCAAGCACCTGCTTATAGGCGTCCCACCCAGAGAAGCACATCTCGTCGGAGACTTTCACCTTCCCGGGCAACCTCTGAGCGAGCGTCTTGCGACATCGCTCCACCTGCTCGGGGAATATGTCGCCCATCGCGACCAACTCGACGTTGTCGTCGGCCGCCAAACAGCGGGACGAATCGTGGGTCCCTCGTCCGCCGCAACCGACAACGCCGACGCGGATCTTGTCGCTCCCGGCCGCGTACGCCCGGGAACTCAGGGCCGGCACGGTCGCCAGTGTCACCACACCAGCCGCCGTTTTCATAAGACCGCGTCTGGATAAGTTCATCGTTCCATTCCGATCGTTCATCTTGGCACCTCTCTATGTGGGTCAGGATTCATCTTCATATGGAGGAAAACGGATCATATCAGCGAGGTCTTGCCGGGCACGGCCACGGGGTCGAGCGGCAGGTCGCCGAACGCATATTGCTCCGGCCGCAAATCCAGCTTCGACGCCTTCATTGCCCAGTCCCACTTCAGGGCGCGCCCCGTATAAGCGCTCATCCGTCCAATGATGGCGCACATGGTGCTCTCGGCGACGTCTCGCGCCTCGTTGATGGCCTTGCCCTGGCGAACGCTCTCGAGCAAAACGCGATGCTCCTGGTAGTAGGGGTTCTCGTTAGGCCCTTCGTACTTGTAGATCGTGTTGCCCCGCCGGTCCTTGATGAAGCCGACCGCCTGATCGGTATAGCTCTGTCCCTCCGTTCCGACCAGACGCTCGCAGACATGATAGGCCGAACCAGGCATCTGTTTGCACATGCTGGCGACGCGGACCCCGCCGGGATACTCGAACTCACAGGCGAAGTGATCGAAGACATTGCCATACGCCGGCCCCGTCCTCGCCTGGCGTCCCCCCATCCCCACGACCTGTCGCGGCGGTGTGCCGATTCCCCAGTTGATCACGTCCAGATTGTGTACGTGCTGCTCGCAGATGTGGTCGCCCGAGAGCCAGGTCATGTAGAACCAATTGCGACACTGCCATTCCATATCGCTCATATCGGCGCTCTGCGGCGCCTTGAATTGATCCCACGCGAATCCCATGTTCCAGTAGCATTGCCCGGCGCGAATCTCTCCGATCGCCCCGTCTCGGACCCGCTTCGTGATGTCGATGTAGTGGTTCTGATGGCGGCGCTGCGTACCGGCGACGACGGTGAGCCCCTTGCGGCGGGCCTCTTCACCGGCAGCCAGGACCATCCGAATGCCCGCCGGGTCCACCGCTACAGGCTTCTCCATGAAGACATGCTTGCCCGCCTGGACCGCCGCCTGGAAATGGGCGGGGCGAAAATGCGGGGGCGTCGTCAGAAGAACGACATCCACGCCGCTGTCGATAACGCCCTGATAGGCATCGAAACCGACGAAGCGACGCGACGTAGGTACGTCCATCTTGGGCGCGAGCGATTCAAACGCATCACGGTCGTACCGCCCCTCAGCTCCCTGGGTGAGCATCCGGTAGGATGCGTCCAGTTGGTCCTGAAAAAGATCGCCCATGGCCCACAGCTTGACCGGCTTGTCGCTGCACTGCAGTATCTGGGTCACGGCGCCGGTGCCCCGACCACCGCAACCGATCAGGCCAACCCGTATCACGTCGGAGCCAGCCGCGTGGGCGCGGGCGGCGACCCCCAGGCCCACCGCTGAAACCGCTGATGTCTTAATGAAAGCTCGACGGGAAACATCACCATCTAGATGCATAGGCAATCCTTCTGTGGGTATCCTCTTGAACGTTACTTCACCAGCGGTTTGATGCGGATATTGCGGAAGGCGACCGGGCTGCCATGATCCTGCAACCCGATGTAGCCCCGCTTCTGGGCGAGGCCTGGATGGCTCTCGTATTTGTACGGAAAGTAGGTGGTGTTCGTATCGACGACGGTTCGGCCGTTCAGAGTGACCTGGATATGCGGACCCCGACAAGAGATCGTCATCTTCTGCCATTCGTCAGCCGGCTTGGTCACCCGCTCCGAGGGCGCCTGGACGCCGTAGATGCTTGCCGTGAACTGATTGGGTCGCAATGCACGATTGGCCTCGGCGTGATCATCCAGGATCTGGATCTCCATACCCGCGTAGGCGGGATCGCCCCGGTGCGGCGCCCTGACGAAGACTCCGCTATTGCCTCCCGGTCCCACTCGAAAGTCCAGCGACAGCTCGAAATCCTCATACTGCTTGACAGTGGACAGCCAGTTGCCCCCCTGGCCCTCCGTCGAGAGAACGCCATCGGCGAACTGCCAACTCCCCTGCCGTCCACCAATCTGCTGCCAACCCACCAGTCCCGTCGCCAGCAGATCCTCGCCGCCGGTGCGACCCGGCAACGACACCCGCGTGCATGAACCGGCGCCGATCGCGACGCCAACCAAAACCGTGAGCCATACCAGCTTCACCTTACCCATATCACACCTCCCGTCCCGTCTGTGGATTCATCCCCCACCACGTGATGAATTCGCCTGATGTGGTCATTGTTGCGATACCCGTGTCTTCCAAGAAGTCCGGCTCAACCTACCTGAATTCAGCCTACCGGGCGCGTCGTCGGCCGTCAAGTCTATTCCCCTACCTGGGAGGGCCAGCCAGGCACGTCCTGCTGTTGACCTGCACGCCGCTGAGAGTTACGATAATCCGTACCGAGCGGCGGTGTCGCCGTCGGGAATGAACGGACCTGCGTACGGGTGAGCCTCATGTGGAAATCGCGGCCCTGGAACTGGATCGCTGCAACCGTCTTGATCGCCGGCGGCGCGGCAACCGCGTCACAGGCCGCCGAGCCCCCCGTCGCCTACTACCGGTACAAGGTCGTCAAGAGCTATCCGCACGACACACGCAACTTCACCCAGGGCCTGGTCTACAAGGATGGATTCCTCTACGAGGGAACGGGCCTCTACGGGCAATCGATCCTGACGCGACGCGAACTCAAGACCGGTCGGATCATCAAGAAATCCCGACTGCCCCGCAAGTACTTCGGCGAAGGGATCGCGCTGTTCGACGACAAGATCATCCAACTGACCTGGAAATCACGCCGCGGCTTCTGCTACGACCGCGAGACATTTCGACTGCTCGGCGAATTCCGCTACAAGACGGAGGGGTGGGGGCTGACCCACGATGGGGCCCGACTGATCCTCAGCAACGGGACCGACACGCTACGTTTCCTCGATCCCAATACCTACGCCGAGACGGGCCAGCTCCGGGTGCGCCACCATGGACGCCCGCTGCGCTACCTCAACGAACTGGAATTCATTGACGGGAAGATCTACGCCAACGTCCTGCCCACCGACTACATCGTAATCATCGCACCCGAGACCGGACGCACTACCGGCTTGATCGACTTGCGCGGGTTGTACACGCCGCCTCCGCAGGCGGCGGACGATTCCGTTCTCAACGGCATCGCCTACATCCCCGAAACCAAACACCTACTCGTCACGGGCAAACGCTGGCCCAAGATCTACGAGATCGAACTCGTACCGCACACGCCGCAGACGAAATGACGTCCGTGCCTCGAGTCACTAGTCCAGCGGACGGTAATTGACCCCTATCGCATCGAGCCGCTTCAGGTGACGCCGGAGCCGGGCTGCGAAGTTCTCGTAGTCCTTGGCTTCTTTCGCAGACCACCCCACCTCCGCCAGTGCCGCGGCGCGGGGATAAGCCATGTAGTCGAGATGCTCGGCCGTTGGGATGTACTCGCCCCACAATTGCCCCTGCACGCCCAGGACATGCCGCGCCTTGTCGGGGGCGATCTCGGCGGGAATGGGATCGTAGGAGTAGACCTTCGCCAAGGGCAGATTGCCTCCGATCGCCAGCGGTTCTGACTCGGGCGGTCCTTGGTAGTAGTCGAAGTACGTGTGCGAGGTCGGCGCCATGACGACGTCGTGCCCGGCGTTGGCGGCCGCGATCCCGCCCTGCTCGCCCCGCCAGGACATGACCGTCGCGCCGGGGGCGAGCCCGCCCTGCAGGATCTCGTCCCAACCCACCAGGCGCCGGCCCTGCTCGGTCAAGAACGCGTCCATCTGCTTGATGAACCAACTGTGCAGTTCGTGCGCATCCTTCAACTCCAGTCGCTTCATCTGCGCTTGCATTTCAGGGTCGTTGGTCCAGTGCCCAATGTTGGCTTCATCGCCACCGATGTGGATGGCCTCGCCCGGAAACAGCTCGATCACTTCGGTCAGGACGTCCTGCAAGAAGGCAACCGTCTTGGGGCGCGGAGCGATGAGCCCCCGGGTTCTGAACCACCGTTGCTCGAGCGGAAGGGCGCCAAGAGAACCTGGGTTGATGCCCAATTCGGGATACGTCACGATCGCCGCCCCGGTATGGAACGGCATCTCGATCTCCGGCACGATGGTGATGTACCGATCCGCCGCATAGCATACGATCTCTCGGATGTCGTCCTGGGTGTAGAATCCGAAACAGCGCGGCCCGTTTCCACCGCGCCGGCGAAGGTTCCAGTCCATCTGCGAACCGGATTCCGTCAACTTCGGGTACTTCCTGATTTCGATGCGCCAGCCCTCGTTGTCGGTCAGGTGAATCTGCAGACGGTTGAACTTGTGTGCCGCCATGATGTCGATGAACCGTTTGACGGCAGGGACGGGAATGAAGTGCCGCGCCGGATCGAGTAACAGGCCCCGCCAGCGAAAACGCGGCTTGTCGACGATCGTCACACAGGGCGCCTTCCATGCGACGTTACCTACAACCGTCTCGCTGAAAATGGCCGGGGGCATCAATTGCAGGAACGTCTGGATGGCGTAGAACAGCCCCGCCGGCTTCGGGGCCGTCATCGTGACACGCTCGCGCGTCACTTCGAGCGTGTAACCTTCTTCACCGAG
>JANQFY010000382.1 GCA_028277585.1 Sedimentisphaerales bacterium | reverse complement strand
ACGGAGGGCCAGGCGCAGTAGACGGCGTGCGTGCTGATCAGGATGACCGGCAGCAAGAAAAGGAAGCGGCCGGCAACCTCGTTTCTAAGGCTCCATCGGCCCGACACTTCCAGGATGCGCCACCAACAGAGACAGAAACCCGCCCAGAAGGCAAACATGATCGGGCCTGCTATCACTCCTCCTCCGATCCAACCCCAAGGCGTACCGGCAGCCGTTCGCAATACGATAGGCGTAACCGTCTGAAGGAGAAACAACAGAGCCAGGCTCATCCATTTGACCCGCCGCCAGCGGGGACGCCCCGCCGCTTCTCGCTTCTTCTTGTCTTTCGTGCTATTCATCATCACAAGCTCCCGGCCGGTCCTCCCGAGGCTCCATATCCACAGAGCCGACCTCGATAGGCTCGCCTGCGGTTGTGGACGGGTCTTCGCGCACGTCCGGCGTTTGGGCGGCATCCGACAGCATGGCGGCCCGGAGTTTCCTGCGTTTTTTCAGGAAGAGGACGGCGCCGAGGGGAAACGCCACACTGACCATCCATGGCCCGTAGAGCCCCCAACGAGCAAACCCGGCCCCCAGAAGGTGAACCGCAAGAGGCTGAAGTCGGATTTGCCCCGTGGTCCAGTTCGCCGTAACCTCACCAATCCCGATCAGGATGAACGGTATCCACAGCCACTTGCGCTTGATGCGGGTCCGGACACACTGGATCAACGCGTAGAGAATGAAGACGGGCAATCCGATGACGTTGAGGAGAATGACATAGTGGATCGCTCCCTTGCCTCGGAACGTGAAACGATTCGTCTCGGCCAACGACGCAGTCATCCTGTTGAGGTGAAAACGGATGACCTTTTGCCGCCCATCATCACTGACAATCGCCAACTCAGCAGTGTACCAGGAACGCGGGAACTCCAGTTGATAGAGCAGCCGGCTCTCACGTCGTTTGCTCGACCAGGCCATGTTGAAGCCGACAAGCTCGACCGATCGAATTGGGGCATGGTCGATGTATTCGTACAGCAGCTTCAGACTCTCTCCCGGTGTCTCACCCAGAGCCCGCTTGTCCATCTTCTGTATGATAAACGCGGAGTCTTCCCTCAGTAGGGCCGCAATGAGTTCCCGCGCCAGGGCATCGTCCTCCGGCGGCGTGATCTTATTCATCATCCGCTCCATTGTCTTCGTGCCGCACCCGGCCAGAAGCAACAGCAGCAGACAAAGGCTCAGTCGTATTCCGGTTCGCACGGTCTCTCCCCTTCCGATCTGTCGCTCCGTCGTATTCGGGGCGTCCCGCCCGCGACGACTGAATCCATTATGCCAGAATGCATCAAGTTGAGCAAGGCGAAGCCGTCATCTTACATAGCGACAATCTGCTTGCCTTTGGCGCGGGGCGGATCTTAGAATCGGATGGTAGGCGGCTTGGCGCTGATAGAGACCTGCAGGCCGCTCGCGGAAGCCAACACAGTGTCACTGTCGGGAGGCTGGACATGGAGACGCGGAGCACTTCACGGAATACCAGGAATCGGAATCTGACGCGGCGGCGGTTCCTGGCGGACAGTTGTCTGGCCGCTTCGGGCGTGGGGGTCGGCCTAGGGACGAGACGGGTGTGGGGACAGGCAAGCGCGAACTCGGCGCCACCGCATATCGATCCGGGCTTCATCGGGCCGCAGTTCTTCGATCGCCGTGAGGAGGAGGCTTTGATGAACGTGGTGGAATCAGGCTCGCCCTTCCGCTACTGGGGCCCCGGGACACCGACGAAGGTCTTGCACTTCGAGGA
>JANQFY010000271.1 GCA_028277585.1 Sedimentisphaerales bacterium | reverse complement strand
CAGCTCCGGCATGGACGCCATGACCCACGCGATCGAAGCGCTGGTGTGCCCCGTGTTTCACCCGATGTGCGACGCCGTTGCGCTCGAGGCGATCCGTATGGTCTGGACGTATCTGCCCCGAGCCTGCGCCGACGGCTCGGACATTGAGGCGCGCGGCATGATGCAGGTGGCCGCGGCGATGGGAGCCGTCGCCTTTCAGAAGGATCTCGGAGCGGCTCATTCTCTCTCGCACCCGCTGTCCAGCGAGTTTGGCGTTCAGCATGGCTTGGCGAACGCCATTTGCCTTGCCCCGGTGATGCGATACAACAAGGAAGTCTCGGCCGCTCAGTATGCCAGAGTCGCGCAGTGTTTTGGCGTCAACACCTCCGAGATGTCGGACGCCGAGGCCGCCGACAAGGCGATTGAGGCGATCGTAGAACTCAACGAATGTATCGGAATACCGAAGTCATTGCGTGAGGTCGGGATCGAGGAGAGCCAGCTCGAAATGCTGTCCAAGAAGGCTTTCGAGGACCCATGTCACCCATCGAACCCTCGGCCCTGTACGGAAGAGGACCTGCTGGCGCTTTACCAGGAAGCATTCTAGGCCGGACTTGATGTCAGGTGCGCTCGCGTGCTATGGAGATATGTCATGCCTAACGGCTTTACAGGAACGATTCTTCGAGTCAATCTGACCACCGGTGCCATCGAGACCCCAAAGTTCAACGAAGACTTCTACCGCATGTACCTGGGCGGGGGCGCCGTCGGAACGTACTTCCTTCTCAGGGAAACGTCGCCGGACGTCGATGCTCTGGGCGAACAGAACATACTGACCATCGCGCCCGGAGTCACAACGGGGGCTGCCGTCAGCGGCGTGAGTCGCTGCAGTGTCACCGCATTGTCGCCGGCAACCGGCGCCATCGGTGACAGCCAGACCGGCGGAAGCATCGGACCGATGATCAAGCGGGCCGGCTACGACGCCGTCGTCATCACGGGCAAATCAGAAGCACCGGTCTATCTGCTGATCGACGGAGATGACATACAGATCAAAGACGCCAGTTATCTGAAAGGACGCAATGTCCTGGATACGTACGATGCGCTGACGGACGAGGTGGGCGACGGCAAGCTCAGCATCCTCCAATGCGGGCCGGCCGGCGAGAACCTCGTGCGATTCGCATGCCTGGTGGCGGACCTGAACAACGTCGCCGGCCGAACCGGCATGGGCGCCGTTTTCGGCAGCAAGAATCTTCGCGCCGTGGTGGTTCGAGGGGACAACAAGGTCAACTTCGCGGACACGGATGGGCTCAAGAGATTGGGCCGCCTGGCCTCGGAGCGATTGCCCGATTCCGGGTTCCCCGCGACCCTCAGAAAACACGGCACGCCGGGCGTGGTGGGATTTCAGGCCGAGGCCGGGAACCTGGCGACACACAACTACTCGCGCAGTTTTCACCAGGACTACAAGAAGCTGGACGGGTCCACGTACGAACCCGAAATAGGAGCAGGCTTCACGACCTGTTACGCTTGCGTTGTCGGATGCCGCAAGAAAGTGAAGGCGGAGAAGCCCTACAAGGTCACCGACCGGCTGGGCGGCCCCGAATTTGAGACACTGGGGCTCCTTGGCTCCAACCTGGACATCACCGACCCGGTCGCAGTCGCCAAGGCGAATGAGCTGTGCAACAACTACGGAATCGACACGATCACGATGGGAGGGCTGGCGGCGTACCTCTTCGAATCTTCGGAAGAAGGCGCGATCACGGCCGAAGCGACGGACGGTAAGTCGCTGAGCTTTGGCGATCCCGAGGCACTGTTCTGGCTCATAGAAGCCGTCGCGCAGCGCAAGGGCATAGGTGACATACTGGCCGACGGTTTCACGGCCGCGATAGAACACCTCGGTCCACAGACGGCTGATTTCGCGATACATGTCAGAAACAGCGGCTTGGCCGTGCATATGGCGCAAGTCAAACCGAGCCAGGCTTTGATGTACGCGGCTTGTCCGATCGGGCCGGACCATATGTCGTCGGAGCATGACTGGCTCCTGGCCAGTGATTCTGAAGCACGTAATGGACTGGGCATCTTCCAGAACACCACCGCTGCGGAACAGCCCGAAATCCGCAAGGCTCTGGAATCCAATGAGATAGACAAAGTGCGGATGACCGCCTACTCCCAGTGTTTCTACAGCGTGCTCGACACGCTGGGCCTCTGCATGTTCTGCTGGGGGCCGGGCAATCTCTTCACCTACCGCGACCTCGAGGATCTACTGCTCTACACGACCGGCTGGGAGTGCACACTCTGGGAGTTGATGAAGGTCGGCGAGCGCCGGATCAATATGATGAGGCAACTCAACACCAGAAGAGGCTTTTCCCGCGAGCACGACCGTCTCCCCGAGAGGCTCAACAAGGCGCTGCCCGACGGGCCGGCCCAGGGCAAGTGCGTCGAGAGCAGGTCCTTCCCGAAGATGCTGGACGCCTACTATGGTCTGATGGGCTGGGACAGCGAAACCGGCAACCCCACCGAGGCCAAGTTGCGTGAACTCGGTCTGGAGTGGACGCTCTAAGAGTTCCTCATCCGAGAGTTTCGCTACCGGCCGGCGGTGGGTAGGACCAGCTTACTGATCCAATTGACGAATTCGCACTGCCGAATTGGGTCGGAGAGCAGATCGTCGTCGATTGCCAACTGCCAGCGCAGGTCCTTGCGATCCGGTTCGGCGCTCAGCGCCTCCAGGCGATCCACGTAGTCCATCAGATCGTCGTGCCCCCGGAAGAACCCGGCTTTGACAAGCTTCTTCTCCCGAGCGACAATCAATCGCGCCATTTCGTGGAGGTCGTACTCGGGATGGTACTGAGTCGCCCAGAAGACCCCGTTCTTGTGCTTGACCTCCAGGGCCTGGACACTGGCAAAGCTGTTGCCCGCCAATAACGTCCCCCCCGCTGGGATCTTGGTCACCATGTCGTCATGGCTCACAAACCCCTCATAGACGGGCGGCTTGCCTTCGAACATGGGATGCGTGTGGGCCTCGGGCGTCAGGTGGATCTTGCGGCCCATTCCCATCTCGCGGCCCTTCGGATTGGGCTCGACCTCGCCCCCGGCGGCGACGGCGGCCATCTGGATTCCCCAACAACTCCCGAAACTGGGCACGCCGACCTCGTAGGCCGCTTTGGCCAGTTCGATTTGATTGACAACGCTCGGGTTCTCCAGGTCGAAAATGGACAGATTGCAGCCTGTCCAGATGATACCGGCGTAGTTGTGGAGGTCCTGGGCCGAGGGCATGTCCACACCGGCGTCACTTGGCAGTAGAGCATCGTAGACGGCATCGGGCAGGTGCTGCAGGAGCATGTCGGCGTAGAGCTTCCACGCGAGCTTCATACCGGCCGCTTCAAGGTCGTCCCGGCTCTTCCGGGGATAGCCATCGATGATGAGAAACCGCAATCCTGCTGTCACTCGTCTTTCCTCCGTTCAATGTTTGTTCAGATCGTCCAGAATGGCCGGCAGGTCGAGAAGATCGCCGCAAATGGCGTCAGCCTCGGTGCTCTGGCTCCCGCGGTCTTTGACGACCGTACACAGAATGGCCCGGGCGCCGACAGCGTGAGGGCCCTTGATATCCTTGGGTTCACGATCTCCGATATGCGCGATCTCGCCGAGGGCGACGTCCAGCGATTGGGCGGCCGTCTCGAAGGCGAGGGGGGCCGGCTTGGAGCAGCCGATCTCGTCGGAGAACACAAAGGCGTCGAAGTACTGGAGAAGGCCGTAATCCGCCAGTATCTGGCGCAGAGCACGGCCCGGCGTGAAAATCGCGTCGGAGATCACCGCCATCTGGTACTTGCCCTTCAGACCGCTCAGGACCTCTTCAACCCCGGGCGCCAGATCGGGCTTGACGGCCAGTTCCATCTCCTCGTGCAGGCGCACCAGTTCGTCCAGTTCCGGCTCAGGCAAGGTACGTCCCAGGCCCTTGAGCAGAACCGAGAGGCGCTCGCGAACAGTCCAGGTAACGTTCTGACCATACCAGACCTGGCGGAAGGCGGCGTTGGTCGTCGCGTAGGCAACCTCCAGAAGTTCTCTGGAGATAGGCTCATGACGCTCCAGGAATTCCTGAACGAGGGCGCACCGCTCAGCCGGCTTGGAGCGAAGCCCCTGGGCCGCGCGTTTCGGTTCGTCCGAATCGTCGATAAGAAGTGTGTCCCACAAATCGAAGGTGATCGCTCGTACGGCAGATTCAGTCATTGGCTCCCGTCCGTGGCGCCGGCAGCGCCGGTGTCAGTATGTGTCGTGCATCCACCGGGATCATTTGAGATGCCCCGTGGTCAACCAATGTGTTATAGTGTTCTCACTCGCCAGCACAATCAAAATTTGGAAATCGAGGGCAACGGTGAGAGCCGCCTGGAACGGCGCCATCATGGGATGTGACACATGAGCGAAGAGAGTCTCGTACCCCGGTTTCTGCGCATCCACAAAGCGAGGATTAACCGCTACTGGGTCTGGCCCGAACACACCAACCGGGAGACGGAACTGGTCCTCATCAAGAAGGGTCGGATGCGCTGCAGTATCGACCAGGCCGACTTCATCGGAAGCGATGGGGATCTCTATTTCGTCCAGCCCGGGCAACTCCACAGCGAAGAAATACTGGGCGAGCACCTGGATATCTTCACACTTCGGTTCGATCTGCTGGACGAGACCGGCGGGTCCCGAGAATTCCTGGCGGATTGCCCTCCCGAGCGCCAGCATCTCAGCAACGCTGAGAGATGGTCGGCCCATCTGTTCGAACAGATCCTCCATCTGATCTGGAAGGACAAGCCCGGAACCGAAAGTAAGATCGAGGCGCTGATCCTGGAGATCATGAGCCGCATAAGACGCTATTGTCAGATCGACCGCCCTGCACCGGAAGCTGAGAAAGCCTCCGGCAAAGGCGCCATCCTGGCCGAACGCGCCGCCGGCTACATCGAACGCAACCTGCAGCGGAAGGTCTCCGTCTCCGAAGTCGCCGAGCACTGCTGCGTTTCCCCGTGCCATCTCACGCACGTGTTCCGGTCGGTCCTGGGTGTCCCCCCCATGCGCTACATTCAACAGATGCGTGTCGATCGTGCGAAGAAACTGCTCGCCGACGAATCCCTTTATGTCTATGAAATCGCCCAGGCGATTGGCTTTGACGACCCATTCTACTTCTCACGCATGTTCAAGCGCATCAGCGGCGTCTCGCCCGGAGAGTTCCGCACCCACATCCGCAGAGCCTCTCTGTGACGCCCATCACGGCGCGAACACCCTGATGAAGAGGCGTCTTTCCTAACACTCGCAAAACAACAGAATAATCCAGGTAATGAACAATTTTGTGCATGGTCTGAATCGGGCATCTGTCGCATAATCCGCCCGGAATTGGGTTCCGATGCTACTTCGTTTTGACGTATTGCTTGTGGAGGTTAAGTCTGGATCATGCAGCCCAAAGCGACTATCTCTGGTTGGAAGGACAAAGTGCTCTTCACCCCGGGTCCGCTGACGACGAGTCGGACGGTCAAGCAAGCCATGCTGAGGGACCTCGGGTCTCGCGATTTCGAGTTCATTGGGTTGGTGAAGGAGATTCGCGACGAACTGGTCAAACTCGGCCAAGCCGGCCTCGACGAATATACGACGGTTCTCATGCAAGGAAGCGGCACGTTCGGCCTGGAGGCGGTCATCTCCTCCACCGTGCCGCCCGACGGCAAGCTCCTGGTGATCGTCAACGGGGCGTACGGCAAGCGGCTGGTCAAGATGGCATCGGTGCTCAAGATTGAAACCGTGACGCTTGAGTATCCCGAGAACACGACACCGATCCCGGAGCAGGTGGAAGCGGCGTTGAACGGCGACCCGGGAATCACCAACGTCGCCGTCGTCCATTGTGAGACGACGACGGGCATCATCAATCCCATCGCCGCGATCGGCGAGATCGTTAGCAAGACCAAAGCGACCTACTTCGTCGACGCCATGAGCAGCTACGGGGCCGTGCCCGTCAATCTCCCGGAGTGCGGCATCGACTACCTGGTCTCTTCGGCGAATAAGTGCATCGAAGGCGTCCCCGGCTTCTCGTTTGTTTTGGCCCGGATCGACGCTCTGGAGAAGACGGCCGGCTATTCGCGAACCCTGAGCCTCGACCTGCTGGAGCAGTACCGCGGCCTGGAGAAGAACGGGCAGTTCCGTTTCACACCGCCGACCCATACGCTGATCGCGTTTCGACAAGCCCTGGCGGAGTTGGAGGCCGAAGGCGGCGTGGCCGGCCGAGGCGACCGCTACCGGCACAACTACGAAACGCTCATGGAGGGAATGCAGCGGCTCGGATTCAAGGAATACCTGGCACGCGAAGACCAGGGGTACATCATCACCTCGTTCCTGTACCCCGAAGACGCCAATTTCCAATTCGAAGCGTTCTACGAGCACCTGAATGAAAAGGATTACGTGATCTATCCAGGCAAAGTCAGCGACGCCGACTGCTTCCGCATCGGGAACATCGGCCGAATCTCCGAGTCGGACGTTCGCGCCCTTCTGGCGGCCATTCAAGAGACGCTGATTGAGATGGGCGTCAAGCTCCGGTGAACGGGTTCTACGGAACCGGGTGAGTCGACAGTCTGACGATTGGGGAAGAGCGCCAATGTCATCGAAAGAAGAACACCACGAAAGCATGCAATCCGAGGGCGATCTCAACATCTCCCCGCGCCGCACGGCGTGGGCGAAAGAGAACATCGACGCCGAGACACAGCGCTGGCTCGATCTGGACGCCCGGTACTTCCTGCGTCAGTCGCTCTCGACCCCGTGCCTGAACGTGCTGTCCCACTGCGAGGGCATCACGCTGACCGACCTGCAGGGCAGGCAGTTCATGGACTTTCATGGCAACAATGTCCATCAGGTCGGGTTCGCGAACCGCCGCGTGATCGACGCCGTCAAGGATCAGATGGAGGAACTGGCGTTCTGCACGCGTCGCTATACGAATGTTCCGGCGATTCAGCTCGCCGAGAAGTTGGTTGAACTGGCACCGGGCAACCTGGGCAAGATTCTTCTGGCGCCGGGCGGGACCACCGCCATCGGCATGGCGCTGAAACTGGCGCGGCTGGCGACGGGCCGGTTCAAGACGATCTCGATGTGGGACTCGTTCCACGGGGCGTCGCTCGATGCGATCTCCATTGGCGGAGAGACGATCTTCCGCAAGGACATCGGCCCCCTGCTGCCCGGCACCGAACACGCCCCACCACCGGACTGCTATCGCTGCATGTGGGGATGCGCCGACGATTGCACCTTCAAATGCGTCGACTACATTGAATACGTCCTTCGCAAGGAAGGCGATGTCGCGGCGGTGATCGCCGAGACGACGCGCAGCACGTCGGTCATTCCCCCCAAGGGCTACTGGAAGCGAGTCCGCCAGGCGTGTGACAAGTACGGCGCACTGCTGATCCTCGACGAGATCCCCCATTGCCTGGGGCGCACGGGCAGAATGTTCACATGCGAGAATTTCGACGTCGTTCCCGATATGCTGGTCATCGGCAAGGGCCTGGGCGGCGGGATCTTCCCGCTGGCGGCGTTGATCGCTCGCGCAGACCTGGATGTCGCCCAGGATATCGCGCTGGGCCATTATACGCATGAGAAGAACCCCGTCGCCTGTGCGGCGGCGCTCGCGACCATCGAATCGCTGGAACAGGACGACCTGATCGCCAACGCCAGGAGCATGGGCGAGCACGCCTTGACCCGACTGGAAGCGATGAAGGAGCGGCACGAATCAATTGGCGCCGCCCGGGGGCTTGGTCTGCTGATGGGCATTGAATTGATCAAGGACCACCAGACGAAGGAACCGGCCGTGGACATGGCCGAGCAGGTGATGTACAGCGCCCTGGACAAAGGGCTCAGCTTCAAGGTGACGATGGGCAACATCATCACACTGACTCCCCCTCTGACGATCACCCGAGACGAAATGGATAAGGCGCTGGACATACTGGATCAGTGCCTCAGCGAAGCGGAAAGAAAGGGTTGTGACTGATGAAAGCAATCTGTTTGGGTGGAGCGGGTCGAATCGCCCGTGAGTCCCTGTTCGACCTGGTTGAGTTCTCCGACTTTGAGAAGATCACGGTGGCGGATTATGACGAAGCGGAGGGACGCAAGGTTGCGGAATGGCTGAACGACCCGCGCGTCGATTTCGTACGTGTCGATGTCACTGACCATGACGCGACGGCCCAGGTTCTGGAGGGCTACGGCGTCGCGCTGGACGGGACGACGATTGCCCTGAACGGCGATTCGACAGCCTGCATCGCCAAGGCGGGTATTCACGGCATTAATCTGAACGGCTTCGGTGCCGAAGACGAGTACGACGGCAAATTCCGGAAGCACGGTAGGACCTGCGTGCCCGGCTTCGGCATGACGCCCGGCACGACCAACATGATGGCAATGTCGGCCGCCAACCAACTCGACACCGTCGACACGATCCGCGTCAGTCACGGCGCCTTTCGACCGGTTGCCTTCTCGGCGGCAATCGCTGAGACGACGCGCTACGAATACGACCCCAATCTGCCCGGGCGCATCGTCTACGAAGACGGCGAGTACAAGCAGGTTCCGCCTTTCGCTCGACCCCGTGACATCGCGCTGCCGGAACCCTACGGCACGCATCCGGAGTACATCATCCCCCACGCCGAGACCTTGACCTTGTCCAAAGCCCTCAAGGATAAGGGCGTTCGCCTGATCGAGGTGCGCGGCACGTGGCCCCCCAAGAACATGCAGCTCGTTCGCACGCTGTACGACTGGGGCTTCATGCGGAACGACAAGGTCAGAGTCGGTGATGCTGAAGCGGGCATCCTCGATTTGATCGCTCAGTATCTGCTCAACAGCCCCGAAGGGACGGAAACCGAACTGTACGGCTATGCCCTGTACATCGAAGTCATCGGACAGAAGGATGGCAAGACCTACCAGTACATTCTGACCCACACCCACCCCGCCTCGGACGGCTCCGAACCCGGTTGGGAGAAGCTCCGCGCCTATACCCGGAACGTCGGCATTCCCATGGCGATCGGGGCAACGCTGCTGGCTCAGGGCAAGGTGGAGAAGACCGGCGTCATCACTCCCGAGGAGGCGTTTGACCCGGAAGTCATTTTCGCGGAACTGAAGAAACGTCGGCTGATCATTCACGAACAGAAGACAGAACTGTCTGACCAATAAGGAGTTGAAGACATGGACAGAGAGCCACCGCTCGAGAGAAAGACCTCCATCTCTTACAAAACGGAGGAGAAGACCGTCCTGCGCGGGTACGACCTGAGCGAACTGGCGGAAGAGGGCTATTCGTTTTACGATGCGATGTTCGTGCTGTTCCAGGATAGGCTTCCGACGGAGCCCGAAGAGAAGATGCTCAAGTACGAGATGGGCGTCTTCCTGGAACACTCGATGTCCCCCTCGGCTGTCGGCGCCATTGGCGTGAGCATCGGCCGGCCCAATCTGCCCTGTGCGATCGCCGCGTCCATCACCACGTTCGGCGGCGTGCACGGCCCGGGAGCCGCTCACGGGTACATGATGAAGAAGTACCTCAAGCGAGCCCACGACGAGGGCAAGACCGTTGACGAGATGGCGAAGATTCTCGTCGACGAGTACCTCGACAACAAGAAGCCCGTTATGGGAATGGGGCAGCCCCAGCACATTGACAGCGACCCGCGGGCCGAACCGATTCACTTGAAGCAGGAAGAACTCGAACTCAACGGCGTCTACCTCCAGATGCAGCGGGCGATCGAGAAACACTTCCACGCCCGACGCAAGGCCGAAGGTCGTTCCTACGTCGGCGTGAACGTTGTCGGCGCGGGCAATACGGCGCTGTGTGACATCGGCTTTGCTCCGAACGCCGCCTGGTGCATCGGCAGTGTGTGTCGCGGCTTCAGTTGTGCGGCCCACGCCCTGTTCAATATGAAACGAGGACGGGCCTGGGGCGCATCGCGCCGCGAGCCGATGGTCCAGGTCATCGATCTGAGCATGATCAAATACGTTGGGCCGGAAGACCGCGTCGTTCCCAAGCAAGAGGATCGACAGGAATATGCTAAGAAGCAGAAAGAGGAAGGAGAGTACAAGCAATGGGTGATCTAGGTGACAAGAAAGGCATTGGCAATCTAGATAACCCTGGGTTGCCCTACGATTACAGTCAACGTGAATACGGCACCGTGCCGCTGGACGACAAACGCGCGCGTTTCCAGTGGGTCTCGGAAGTCGCGTACAAGAATGTGCATCGCATCGTGGCGCGCGGCTACGACACCACCGAACTGGTCGAGGAAGGCTACGGCGTCACGGATGTTCTCTTCGTGGATTTCCAGGCCCGGATTCCCACGACCGAAGAAGACAAGATGCTCAACTACGTCATGATCCTAGCGTTAGAGGACGGGCTCTCCATGCCGGTGGCGATTTCCCGGCTGGTGGCGCAGAGCAAGACCTTCCTGACACAGGCTTGCGGCGCCTCGATCCTGGCGTTCGGCCATGCCTACGGCGCCTATTCGGCGTTTGGCAATATGCTGCTCGACAGCCTCGAAGCCGGTCAGGCCCAGGGGCTCAGCATCGAGCAGATCGCTCAGGGAATCGTTAAGGAGCACTTGGGCAGTGAATCGCTGGGCGTTTCCGACCTGATGCTCAAGGACCCGGCCGCCAAGCGTATGATTGCCCGAGCGGAGAAGCTGGGTGTCGCGGGGACCTACGTTGAGTTGATCAAAGCCATCGCCAAGGCCGCTCAAGAGGCCAGCGACACGCCGGTGGATATCGATATGCTCGGCGCTATGGGATCGGTCATGATGGACCTCGGTTTCTCGCCTGAAGCGACTTGGGCGATATTGGCCGTGACGCGATCTTTCGCAGCCGGCGCCCACTACATCGAAGAGGTCGAACGGGGCAGTTACCAGAAGCTGGGCCAGCCCCTGACGCCCAAGGAATGCTATGACGGGCAAGCCGATCGACCGGTCCCGCCATTGGCGGATCGCGACAAGCACGCCAAGTCGGCACTCTGCAAGGATCTGGACCAGTGGAACAAAGCCGAGCAAGATCGCAAGAAGGTCCTGGGTAGCGGCTATTCCATCCACGAGGAGATTGAAGACCCGAGCAAGAAGACCGGCATCAAATCCGTCGGCAAGAAACTGTAGGAAGTCTCGCAGGCAGCAAGCGCTGCGATGA
Source organism: Sedimentisphaerales bacterium (assembly GCA_028277585.1). GTDB lineage: Bacteria > Planctomycetota > Phycisphaerae > Sedimentisphaerales > Anaerobacaceae > Anaerobaca. The sequence continues at coordinate 23,890 of JANQFY010000271.1, read as the reverse complement.
TTCGACATAGAAGACAATTCGCACTTCAAGGAGGCTTGTAGTTACGATGGCTGACAATATTCAACAAATGTACGAGAAGGCGCGAGCCGCGTTCAAGATCATCGAATACTGGCCGCAGGACAAGGTCGACGAAATGTGTGCGGCGGTCGGCTGGGAACTGCAGAAGGAAGAGACGGCCAAGAAGCTCGCCCGCCTGGCGGTGGACGAGTCCGGGATCGGCGTGTACGAGGACAAGGTCCACAAGATCCAGAACAAGACCCGCGGCATCATGCGCGACATGGTCGGCGCCAAGACCTGTGGTCTCATCGAGGAGGACACGGAAAAGGGCCTGCGCGTCTACGCCAAGCCCATGGGCGTGATCGCCAACGTGGTGCCTTGCACCAATCCCGAGTCGACGGTCTGCTGTCTGAGCCTCAGCGCCCTGAAGTGCCGAAACGCGATGATCGTCTCGCCCCACCCGAGAACCCAGGGCAGTTCGTACCTGACCGTCGAACATATACGCAAGGCCCTTCGCAAGGTCGGCGCCCCGGAAGACCTGATGCAGTGTATCAAAGAGACGAGCAAAGAGAAGACGGTCGAACTCATGAAGAACTGCGACTTCGCGATCGCCACCGGCGGCGCGGCGCTGGTCAAGGTTGTGTACGCGGCCGGTAAGCCGTGCCACACGGTCGGAGCCGGCAACGTGGTTTCGATCATCGACGATACGGTCGACCTGCCTTCGACGGCGGCGAAAATCGTCAAGTCCAAGACGGCCAACAATTCGGCCTCGTGTTCTTCCGAGAACGCCGTGGCGATCGAGGAAGCCGTCTACGACGACATGATCGAGGCCCTGAAGGCCGAGGGCGGCTATATGTGCAGCGACGAAGAGCGAGAGAAACTCAGGTCGTACATGTGGCCTGACGGCAAGACGCTCAACCGAGACATTGTGGCCAAACCCGCCCTGTACATCGCCGAGAACGCCGGGATCAAGGTCCCCGAGGGCACGCGTTTCCTGATGGTCATCGGCCAGAAGGTCGGCGCTGAGGACCGCTTCTCCGGCGAGAAGATTTCCCTGGTTCTGACCGTCTGGAAGTGGACGGACTTCAGCGAGATCGTGGAGCGGACGGGACGCATCCTGAAATTCTCGGGCGAAGGCCACTCGGTCTCGCTGCACAGTACAAACGACGATCGCCGGATCGAACTGGCGCTCAAAACCAACGTGGGCCGGGTCAACTGCAACATGCCCCACGCCGCGGCCAACAGCGGCAGTTGGTTCAACGGCCAACCGACCACCGATTCGCTGGGCTGCGGATCGTGGGCCGGCAACATGACCACCGACAACATCAACTGGCGCCAGTTCCTCAACTTCACCTGGCTGTCGATTCCAGTTCCCGAGCACATCCCCAGCGATGAGGAATTGTTCGGCGATTACCTGGCGAAGTGGGGCAGGGACTAGCCCTCCTCGATTCTGTTGACACGTTCGGGGCCCGATGCACTCAAACGTCGGGCCCCGAGATCATACGGCAGGCGAACACGTAATCGGATTCTCCTATGATCAAGGCCATCCTCCTCGATTTCGACCAGACGCTCGTGGATTCCACCGACGGCTTCCGATACGCCGAAAAACAAGCGCAGAAGAAGATCTTCGAGAATATTTGCGTCAACTCATGGGAGGACTTCCTCTTAGTCTATCGCCCCCTGCGCAAGCAGCGTCACGCCGAATCCAAGCTTTCTCGGAAAGCCCTCTGGGAAGAAGTCTATTGGCACTATTGCCGGGACTGCGATCTGTCCCTGCTCGATCAATGGGAGGATGAGTACTGGCAGGCGGTCAAGGATCGTACGGTCCTGTTTCCCGAGGCCTTGAGCACATTGCGGAACCTCGCTGGTCGCTACCGACTTGCGGCCATTTCCAACACCCAGGCGCAGGCCGGCTCGCAGAAACATCGCCTGGTCCAAATGCCGGAAGTGATGAAATGCTTCGAGACCGTGATCATCGCGGGTGAAGAAGGCGTTCCCCCGAAACCGGATCCTCGCGTGTTTCAGGCGTGCCTGGAAACTCTAGGGGTTGAACCAAGCCAAGCCGTCTTTGTCGGCGACGACTGGCATGCGGACATCTGCGGCGCGACCGACGCGGGGCTGCACGCCATCTGGATCAAACACCACCAACTGTCCCGATCCTGGCCCGAGCCGGACAGAGACATCGCGGCCCCCGTGATCACCAGCCTCGAGAACCTTCTCGATATCGACAGTCTCCTGTCATAGATCTACCGTCCCCGGCCTCGCCCCCGGACGGTTCATTCCGTACGAGCCGCGAGGGTGTCTGAACCGCACAGCACCTCCCCGATCACATAGAACCGCTGAGCATCCATCAGGTCCTTCTCCAGAGCCAGCAGCACATCCCGTCTAGTCTGCGGGCAGACCAGTTTTAGCTTCAATTGGTACCGCCCCGCTTTCATCGCCGAGGGAAGATGTAACTGATAGGTCCATAGTAGCGGATCGTCGGTTCTATCGGGCAACCATTTCTGATTGCCGGAGTCGAGCGTGAAGTCATGGACCTCCGGGCCGACAAGGCGCATCTTCAGCGCAAACGGATGGTAGGCCGGCGCGACTCCCCGATTCTGCCAGGCAAACTGAAGGACGCAGGGGCAGCCCGGCACCAGGCGATCCGGAACGGCAACGCTATGGAGGAAGTACCAGTACCCACAGCGATTGAGCAGTTCTTTCGTCAACTCCGGATTATCGGCCAGCCACTCACGGGCGTAGCCATGGTAGCCTATGTAGGTGGCGTGCAGCAGATCGATGGCCTCCCGGAAGATGTCCGCCCCGGTCTTGCCGTCCCCCTTCCGAGCGATCGTCGAGCCGGCCGCTCCTTGCCAGTTGCCGATCCGCTTGGCCATGCCGTAGTGCTGCAATTCGAGAACCGTGGGCATCCGGCGCCACACAGCGTCGAAATACTCGGGACTCCGAACGGTGCTTGTGTCGTAGTAGGTCTTGACATACCAGTCGACCAGAATACTGTCGTCGCGATACATGATCCCCTGCGCGACCACGTACTCATGCATGCGCCGGCGCTGCTGGGGATCGGAAATGGCGTGCACGAAATCGTCGGTGACGACCAGCGGGGTCTTCCGGAAGTACTTGAGGTGCATGTCGACGTGACGCTTCCGCTGAGCGAAATCGTACTTCGCGCCGCTGCCCGAAGTCGTATGCCCCTCCCCCCAGTCCCCGATGCTGCCGATATCCACATAGCGCAGCCAGGGCTTGCCATCGTAGCGGGCCGCGAACGCTCGGAGGAAGTTGTCCAGCTTGGCGAGGTAAACGGGGTTGTCGAAATCCGGCTCCCAGGGCCCTTCCGGCCCGGTCCTCTTGCCCTTGTAGTAGTGCCCCCCTCTGGCGCCGGCGTCGATTACCCACTTCGGTGTGGCGAACTGCTGCTCGATCGGCCTGGTGCCCGTCTCGCGGCACGAGATGCGAAACGCGATCCCGAACCCCCGAGCCGTCCACTTCTCGATGAGCGGATCCATCACGTCCCAGCGATAGCGCCCCTCCTGAGGTTCCAGATAGGACCACGCCAGACGCAGGTAAAGATGATCCATGCCGGGGAAGTCCAGCAACTCACGATCGTCCTGAACGAGGTACTTCCTCAGCCCATTATCGAGATAGTGGTGGTACCAGCCCTTGTGGGGGTTGGCCAAGGCGGTCTGGTCGTCCCAGTGGGGTCTCATGTCGATGACCTTGGCGGGTGCTGAGGAAACAAGCCCTCCCAGCAAGACGGCCAGAGAAGCTAATCGCGCAATCATATTGTCTCCCGTTCATTCGCCGTCGAGGGCTTGTCTCATCGATTGTTACAGTCCCTCTGGTACTCTAGCGTTTGATCTTCAGGACGTATGCATGGTCACATGGCTTGCGTTTGGGCAAGGTCACACTCAGGCCCTTGTCCGTGCGCCGGGCGTCGAGTCGCCCATCGTGCCCCAGCAACGTGACCGTACCAATCTTGTCGGGGCCCTTGCCGTTCGCCAGGGCGCGGATGTTGACGACGGCGCCGTCGCCCGGCCACTCGAGACCGATGACGTAGAGCGTCTTGCCCTTGGTGGTGAACCGCAAATCCCCCACGCCGAAGTCGCGCCGGCGCTTCTCGGCGTCGTTGCTCATCGTGCCGTCTTCAACCTGGGTGGGTCCTTCGCCGTACTGGCGCCAGGGGCGGGTCGCGTAGACCGCCTCGCCGTTGAGTTTCAACCAAGCCCCCATCTCCAGGAGCATCTTCTGTTCGGCCTGAGGGATGGTCCCATCCGGCTTGGGTCCGATGTTCAGCAGCATGCATCCGTTCTTGCTGACGATGTCGATGAGATCGTCGATCAGTGAGTTCACCGTCTTGTATTGGTGATTGGTGACGTAGCCCCACGAGGTCTTGGAGACCGACGTGTCGGTCTGCCAGAACAGGTCGCGGATCTCTGCGAGCCCGCCGCGCTCGATGTCCAGAACACCGGCCGTATCGGGGAACGACTCACCGCCGAGCTTCTTGTAGTTGATCGCCACCCCTTTGTTCCATTGGGCGCCGCGGTTGTAGTAGTAAGAGGAGAAGGTCTTCAGATAGGGTTGCACCGGAGGCTGTGCGATCCACCAGTCGAACCAGATGACCTGCGGCTGGTACTTGTCGACCAACTCGCAACAACGCAGCAGCCAGTCGGACAGGAAGGCGTCGTCGGGGGGAGTCTTCCCGTCCTCGGACTCCTGGCGGTCGCGGGCCGGGCCGTAGAGCCCCCGATAGCGTTCGTCGGTAACATCCGATTTGATCTTGCGACCTTCCCCGTAGAACCACCAGTTCTCAATCCGATGACTGGAAAGCCCGAAGGTCAGACCCTCCCGGCGTATCGCCTGGGCTAGTTCGGCGATGATGTCCCGCTTAGGGCCCATCTTCACCGCGTCCCAGTCGGTGTAGCTACAATCGTACATGGGGAAACCATCGTGATGCTCAGCCACGGGGATGACGTACTTGGCGCCGGCGTCCTTGAAGAGCTTCGCCCATTCGGCCGCGTTGAACTTCTCGGCCTTGAACTTGGGGATGAAGTCCTTGTAGCCGAACTCGGATGGCTTGCCGTACGTCTTGAGGTGGTGTTGGTAGATCCCACGCCGGCTCTTGTTGGCGTTGTACATCTCGCGCGGATACCACTCGTTGCCGTACCCTGGAACCGAGTAGACGCCCCAGTGGATGAAGATGCCGAACTTGGCGTCCTGGTACCACTTCGGAATCGTGTAGTTGGCAAGCGAATCCCAGGAGGGCTGAAACGGACCCGCTTTAGCGATTTTCTGGACAGCCTTTGGAATGGAACTGGAATCGAGATCGGCCGCCGCTGATGCGCCGGCCAACATGACAATCCACGCCATGACAACGAGAACCGCAACAGCCTTGATACCTCTTCGCTCGAACATCGTATGCTCCTTACCGGAATAGACCTCGTTCAGCCCTGCCCCATCTTGACCCCACTCGGGTAGTCTAATCAGTATAGTTCACCCTGGGAAGGCGCCGACATGCCAATTCCTGACTCACCCATGACGATTACTGACTTTGTCGGCCTGGGGAACAGACCGATAGCACGGGCGGTGAGAGTCCATGCGTAAAGGTCAGCGAATCGCCGCAGAACCTACAGCGATTTGACGTACTCGGCGAGATCCTCGACCTCTTGGTCAGTGAGGTCCTTGGTGTTGCCGTGCGAATTGTTCTTGTTGTCGACCGTGATCACGTCCTTGATCGACACGGCGCGACCGTCGTACATGTAGGGAGCGGTGCGCCAGCACTCGATCAGAATCGGGGTGGCAAACTCGCGATCGCGGTCGTCATCCGAGCCCAAACCAAAACGGTGCTTCGACCGATCCCCGAAATAAGGAGGCACATGACAGGTCACGCACCCGGCCTTGCCGTCGAAAATCGCCTTGCCCCTTCGGGCGGATTCGGTCAAGCGACCGTCCTTGGTCAGGTAGGGGCTCGGGATCGGTTTGACGGATTTGAGATACTCGTTTACGGCGTCATCGCGTTCCTGCGTCACCTGATGAAACTGGATGTGGGAGAACCCCTTGGTGACCGCAATCTCGGCGGCGGGCCGGACGCCCGTTATCATTACCGGGGAGGTCTTGTGTGTGTAGAGCAAGCTGCGCGACTGCTTCGGATTGCCGATTCCGTCATTGAGAAGATCCCAGTTCGTTCCGTCGGAGCGAACGTCCGGATGGCAACTGGCGCAGCTCTGCCAGTTCTGATAGCAGAACGTCGCGTCGTTGAATGCCATCTCCCCCATCCGAACCAGGTCGGGTCGGGCCGGTTCCTTCAGCGGCACGGGGATCGCCGCACCGGGCCCATCGTCCCACATCTCAATCACGTTAACGCTGTCGGAGAAGTACATGGGCACGTACAGGAAGTTGCCCTTGGCCGCGATGGCGCGGGCGCCCTCGCCCTCGAGTTTCGCCCGATGCTTGGCGCCGTAGAGAAAGGCCAGGTCGTTCATGATCTCTTCAGGAGCAGGCGCTCGTTCGATTCGAGCGAACATCTCCTTGATATCGATGACCACGACCTCGTGGGTCCCCGAGGCGTTGACACAGAGCCAAGCGTCATCGTCGGTCACCGTAACGCCCCACGGGTTGGCGGCGCCGAGCATGACATCGTCCAGAAGAACGGTGTTGATATAGCGCTGCCCGGGAACATCAAAGATGGAAACCCCGCTGGTGTTGATCCAGCCGCGATCGAGATGGGTCGTCGGCACCGTGAAACGCCCGATCGTGTGCGTAACGAATAGATACTTGCCGTCATTGCTCAACGCCGAGTCGCGAATCGCAAACGAACCGGGCGGCAGATCCAGCTTGGCGACACTCTCGAGATCCGTCGTTCGATAGACGTTCAGCGAAGTGAAGACGTGCTCAAGATTCGCCGCCATCAAGGGAAGGTGATTGACGACCCAAAGGAATTCGCCGTCCTTGGACAGGGTCATCGTCACCGGTTCCCGGATCGCCCTGGCGGAAGCCCGGATCTTGCCCGAGGCAATGTCGAAGGCGTGCACGTCCGGCTGATCGGCCCGGGAGAAGCGATTGCAGAAGAACAGCGTCTTGCCATCGAGGCTGATCACGGGCGACATGGGCGTGTGCCCGGCAGAGAAGCGGCGCGTCACTCGACCGTTCTCAAGATCGACCTCCTTCAGCGTGCCGTCGAATTCCCCACACAGGGCAAAGGCGCGACTCTCGTCGGGCGAGAGCGCCAACTCTCTGATCCCCTCGATCTGGAACACAGAGGAGACCTTCTCCTTCTCAACATCAAGGATCTGCAGGCAGCCGCCGGTCTCACAAGCGAGATAGAGAACGGAGCCGTCCTCTGACACCGCGATATCGGAAGGAGAGAGGTACCGGGACGCGGCCGAGAGCGGCAGTGTCAGGCAGAGAAGAAGTATCAGATGTCGCATGTTCAGTTCTCAGTTCTTCAGTAACAGATGCGCAGATATCGCCACTGGCCGGACGGGGGCGCGATGAGCCTGCATCGCCCCCCCCGGGCACGCCCGCCCTCTTTACTCCTCAATCACGACCCGGAAGCCAACGTTGAAGACGCCCTGCCAGGGTGCATACCCCAGACGGTAGCTGGAGGTGGCCCGGTACGGACGATCGAAGAAGGAGCCGCCGCGCACGACCTTGGGGGCGCTGGCGTTCATGGAGTTGCTCGCTTCGGCCTGGAAGGGATAACTCACGTAGTCGCTGCGGGTCCACTCGGCCACGTTGCCGTGCATATCGTAGAGGCCCCAGGCGTTGGGCTGATACTGCTTGGTTCCACTGACCAGGAACTGCTTGTCGTCCGATTTGTCACATCGCGGGACATAGTCGAAGACCGGGTTGCCCACCAGATTCGAACGGAAGGTCGGATTCACGCCGCTGACGGCGAATTTCTGGATCGACTTGTCCGCCAGATTGGCGTACGCACTGAAATCGGTCGTCTTTGAGCCGTAGGCCATCGCCGTGTCGGAACCGGCTCGGCAAGCCCATTCCCACTGCGCCTCGGTCGGCAGCGCGGCGTTCAGGCCGGTCTTCTTGCCGACCCACGCACAGAAATCGCGGGCGTCGACCCAACTCATGCGAACCGCCGGCTGCTCGTCGTAATTGGCGTAGTAACCATTGCGGACATGGTCTTTCCACTGCTGATCGTAAATACCGGCGTTGTGGTCGGGCTTGAAGGCGAAGAAGAGCTTGTTGTTGACCTCATTCTCCGAGATCCAGAACGCTCTGTCGATCTTGATCCGATGACGCGGCTGCTCCTGGGGCGTGTCGTCATCACTGCCCATAATGAACTCACCGGCCGGGACGCGAACCATCGTAATCTCGAGCCCATCGCCCAGGTCGATCACCTTCGTCTGTTCCGAGCCGGCCTGCGCCTGGAACTGCCTGGCTGTCGCGGCATCGAACGGCCAGTTCTTGGCCGAGACACTGAGCGGATCGCTTTTCTCGAGACCTTTGGTCTTGGTCAGCATGACGGGATAAGCCTTGCTCGGCGTATACTCCCAGTTGGACTGAACATGAGCGTACTTGGCGCGAAGCGCGGCGGCCTTGGCGGACATCGTCTCCGTCCGCTGCCGACGTCCACCGTCGCCCGCATAAGCCGTGCTCCAACTCCCGTAGAACGGCACGTTCAGGTCGATCCAGGTGTAGAGCCGGCGCCACGAATCCTCATCCAGCTTGACCCCGTGATGGCCCTTCTCCAGCAGTTGGACGCCCTCGGAGGTGGAGGCGTGATACTCATAGGGAATGCCCATCGTTCCGCTGCTTTCCGGCCCCGGACGGCGGAAGTACTTATGGAACGCGTAGTAGGCCTTGCTGTAGTTCGCACTCGTGTTGGTCGTAGCGAGCGTCGTGTCCTTGAAATCCGGCTTCTTGGGATCAGTGCCGTCATGGCAACGAATGCAATAGGCGTCCAGGATCGGCTGGATCTCCGCATTGAAGGAGAAGCCTTCCACGAGACGACGGTACGGTTTGATGCGCTGGGGCGACTTGCCGGAAGCAATGGTCTTGTTCGTCACCGGCGGCTCGGCCGGAGACTCGTGACATCCGACACAGGAAAGCTCCTCGCCCGGCATCGCGACCAGCCAACTGCGGAACAGTTGCAGGGCGCGCCCCTGTTTGTCCAACGGCTGAAGCGAGATGGTCGTGTTGGCCGGGATCTTGAACATGGCCGAGCCGTCGTCCTCGACCTTGACCGTGCCGAGCATGCGCTTCACATCCCATCCACTCTCAACACCCAGGTGGTAGTGACTGCCCACGCCGTAGTAGCCGTACGCGTAAGTGAAGACGCGCAGCCGGTCGACTGTTCCCACCGGGACGCCCTTCAGGCCAGGTCCCCGATAGATATTCTGGATGTAACACGTTGCCTCTTTGTCATGCAGATTGATGCGATCCGGGATGATCGGCGGCCGCTCGCGTTTGCGCACCGGATAGGGATCCACCACGTATTGGTAGTCTCCCGCGTCGGAGGCGTGGATCGGAACGAAGTTATCAAAGATGTCCACCAAATAGAGACCCCAGTCGCTTCGGGGCGTCAGTTGAGCAACCGTCAGGTAGTACTGGGCGCTGACGGGATAAGGCTGATAGAACTGCGGATACACGCCGTTGACCAACGCATCGAGGTCCAGAGCCATCTCATACGGGTAGTAGTCGCGGAGTCGGGGATAGCACTTGTTGAAGAAATCGTTGTTCAGCTCGTGATAGTCCTTGCCCCGCTGGGAGGATTCCGGCATGTGCTCCTTGATCAGCTTCGTAACGACCTCCTGCAGGTCGGGGAAAATCTTCAGCAGGTCCTTCTTGACAGTCGGGTAGAGCTGATCGACGGTAACGTGCGTGACCTTCTTACCATAGCCGGGAATATGTTGAACGACACCATCGGCGTGGGCGTATCCCTTGTTCGTGTCGAAAATGGTCAGTTTTCCCGTGCCGGCGACGCCATGGTGACCCGTGACGACGGCCGCGAATTTGCCGGGCTCACCAGGCAAGGGGCGAGCGTTAAACATGGAGTTGGGCCAAAGACTCTGAGAGCCATAGACGGCGCGCTGATTGGTGCCGTCCGGGTTCATCGTCATCATGATGCGGGAGTAGTAATGCATGATGTCCGTGTACTCCCAGCGTAGATACATGATCTTGCCGTCGGCCAGCACGGTGGGATACCAGTCCGCATCTTGCTCGAAGGTCAGTTGGCGCGTGTTCTCGCCGTCCGGCCCCATGACGTACAGGTTGGGAACGGACTGGGAACCGCCAATGCAGGGCACGCCGACCATGGGCGCAGTCGAACTGAAGACGATCTTGTCGTCGGGCAGGTAGACACCGCCGTAGTTGTGGACATGCTCACCGATGATTGAAGAGACCTGACGCGGTTCTGAGCCGTCAATGCCGACCTCCATCACCTGGTACATGTTCTTCTTGTCGGTCGTGGAAAAGAGCAATCTCTCGGCATCGTAGTGGAGGTCCAGCTCCCCAACGAACGCGCCGTCCGTGGGCTCATACACATCCGTCACTTGGCCCGTTCTGACATTCAGACGGACGATCTTGTTGCGGTAGCCCTTGGGCGCCATGACATGCGTGCCAAGCCAGTTCGCCTTTCGGGCGACCTTGTTCGACAAAACAACCAGGACTTCGTCGAAATCGATATAGGGGTTCTCGGTCACCAGAGCCGTGTATCTGAGCTTGCTGTACTCCTCGGCCGCCTTGGTCGCCTCGGGGTCACCGGCTGCAAGCTTATCGAGAAGACCCGGCATCTTCTTCTCAAACTCCTGGGCCTGCTTCAGGAACGTCCGCCCGTTCTTGTACTGGCGCGGCTTGTTCTTGAGGATGTGCTTGATCGAGCGCACCAGCGCCTCGGGACTGGACATCCCCACTAGCGCCCGTCGCTCCTCGGCAAGTTGCCTTTCTCGGGCGGCCTCGCGCAGCGCCGCCATATCCTGCCTCTTCTTGCTGGGAGAGCACACCGAAGCCAGATCGCGCCTCTTGCCATCGGGCCCCTTCACCATCGCCCGCAGGGAATGGCCCCCGCTGGTGTTGAAATAGAGCAGGTTGACCTGATGATTGCCCGCCGGCAACTTGACCGTGTTGCGCTTCGTGACGGAACCGTGAGAGCCGTCGTTCATGACGATCTCTCGGCCGTCGATGTACAGCGCACTGCCATCGTCGGAACTGACGACGAATTCATACTTGCCATCCTTCCCAATCGCCATCGTTCCGGAGAACTCGATATTCCAGGAACCGCCGAATTTCTTGTCGCCCATGGAGTAGATGCGGTCCGTGGTCCCCCGTCCCACGCGCTTTCCCTTCCCGATCAGGGCGACCGTATCCAATCGCCCGTTGTGCGCGAAGTAGGTCATCTCGGCATAGATGCTGGAAGTCAGCAAGAAAACAAACGCGACGGCCGTGACTAGTCTACCCTTTACCATGTTGTCTCCATCTAGCTTACAGTGCTTCAGTTTTTCGGTAGCAGCGATTGTGAGAGTATCCGGAATTGCCTCCGGCCGTCTTGAGCTGAGCGGGCGGGAATCGCCACGTCGTTCAAGACAGGGCACCGTATACGCCCCCAGGGCATACTACCCCCGCGACGGTGGAACCGTTCGCCATTGTAATCGATCCGCACCGGTTCTGCCACGGATTTTCAGCCCGTCGAATCGAAGGAAAGCCTCGGCGGAAACTCGGCAAACCCCAGAACCCCTCAAGGGTTTAAGGTCATACAAAGAAACCGTTTCGACATCGCGAAAGCAGATGGAACTCACATGGCCCGCTCGATCGCCTCGTCCAGCGTTTGGGCGATGAATACGTTTTCTGAGGCATTCTGGGCCCGATAGGTCTCGAGCGGAAAGGCGTATTGCGCGTCGATTAGCGCTGGTGCAGCCGAGTTGCTGAGATGGTCTACGGGATCAACTACGACAAGCCGACGCGGGGCGCAGCAGGCCATCAGATCGGGCAGGTCGTACGCCGTCAGTGCACCGGCCACGGTGGCATGCATGTCGTATCTGTAGTGCCGGTGGGCCGCCAGGAGATGGTACGAGAGCAAAGGTCGATCCAAAACGATAGCGCGAATGTCGGAATCGAACGCCGCGGCGTGCAACAGCGCGGGGCAGAGAGTTCCCCGGGCCAGCGCGAGGGTGTCCTGGGGATTCACGTCGTCCCTCTGCCGGGCGTACTTGACCACGCGCAGGATGTCCCCGGCCTGCAGACCGGGCAGGCTCCGCCCGATGAGAATGGCGCCATAATGGGCGGCGGACGGATAATTGACCACCGTGTTGCGCGTCTCCCCTACGCCCAGAACGTCAGGCGCCAGGACCAGGCGACCCCACCGGACACATTGCTCGATCGCTCCGCCCGGCGCTGCATCAGCGGCCTTTCCGTCAGGGTGCATCCACAAAGCCACGGGGTGAGGACCGGCGCCCTCGGGAACGAACGCCAGCAGAGGAATGACGGTGTCCCCCTCTCCGGGCAGGGCCAGACGTTCGACCGTGTACCCGGAGCGCTGGTACCGCCCGCGATAGATAACTTCGCCGACGCGTTCCGTCGCCCTGAATCCGGAAAGCGTCTTCGCCCGATTCCGGACCTGCCGCAAATGCGAATCCGCATGCCTGCGTGACGCGTCCAATTTCGCCGCCAGTCGATCCAGCGTGACCTTGTGCACATCGAAAAGCGTTCGCCCCTTGAACGACGTCGCCAACTGCCCGGTGGGTGTCACATTCAGTTTGTCGGCGCTGAGTGTCTCGACGGCTTGATCAGTTGGATCCCCAGGCAGATCGAGGAAACGCTGGAAGAACGCATAGGTGGCTTCCCGATTCTTGGCGGTGAACCCATGCTCATAGTCGTCCTCAGACAACAGGATATGGTCTTCATGCCCCAGCGCGACGTACGCCTTCTTGACCTCGGTGTAGGTCTCTCGCGCGCCCTGAATACTGAAGAAGTCGCGCGTCGTCGCGACGATCAGCGTGGGGCGTGGGGCCCGAACCTCAAGGAAATCGGCATGGGTCAGCCGGCGCGCCACGGCGTGGTAGAAGTTCTGCTCCGCATCCTGGGGACCGATCGACTCCAGCAAACGCCTGAACCCGGTGATATAGCACGAGGGAGCGGCCGCTTTGACACGATCGTCGAAGATGGAGATGTAGCTGGTCTGCGTGCCACCGCCGGACAGGCCGGTCAGGCCGATCCGCTCGGGGTCCACTTCCTCGCGGGTCAGCAGGTAGTCGATCGCCCGAATCCCATCCCAGACAAAGTACCGGCCGGGCGAGACACCTGTCAGGAACATCTGATTGCCAATGTAGGAATGAATGCCCGTCGAGCCTCCGACCTTGGACCTGCCCTTCTCCGCATCGAAGTAGTCGATCCGCTCGCCCTGTCCGTAAGGGTCCATCGCCAGGACAATGAACCCCTTCTTCACCAGATTGAGAATCACGACCTGGTAGATGTCGCGGCGAAAGGAGGTCGTCGAATGGCCGATCACGTTGAGGATGGCGGGACGCTTCTCCGTCAGATTGTTGGGAATGAAGAGTGCGGCTGTGACGAGATAGCCGGGCATCGACTCGAAAACGATCTTCTCAACGCGATAGTCCTCCTTCGTAACGACCCCCGTCACCCTTGCATTCAGGGGCGTCCGCTCGGGAAACGGCCCGACGATTTCCTGGAGCGTTTTCTGGACGTCCCGCTGTCGCTGCTGCCAGTCCTCGGCGCTCTGCAGGTCGGCGATGATGCGATCGCGCGCGTCCAGATGGCGAAACGCCTCGGTGTTGAGGTGTTTCATCAGCATGGCGCCCCCGTCGCTCCATTCGATCCACCTCTCGAGCACCCGCAGGTCCTCGGCCGCTTCCACGCCAACACCGCTGGAACATGCCGCCATCAGAACAAGGAACAAGCAAGGTATCCGTCGCATAACGTCCCCTTCCCTTCGTACAATCCCCCGCCGTTCGAACCTCTACACCAGCCCCTCCCGGGCCAGATGCGCACGTATCTTCTCTTCCAGTCGCCGGACAAGCATCGGGTCGTTTTGCACATAGACGTCCAGGATTTCCAGACAGATCACCTTGGCGGGGTCCTGGCCGTACTGCTCCACCATCGCCTGCACCATGCGAGGCTCCATGACAAAGATCTTGTCCGCCCGATCGGCGATTTCCCTGGTGACGGGCCGATTGGCGTACGGCGCCACTCCGGCCGAACTGGCCTCGATGGGCAAGTTGTTCTCTGCCGCGATTCTGGCGCACGCGGCTTCAGCCGTCGGGCTTCTGTCCATATTCGCATGGCAGACGAACAGGTAGTGCAATTGCTCCGGCATCAGGGCGCCTCATCATGACCTTCTGTTCCGAAGACAGCAGAGACAGCGAAGTCGCGGACCTGCATGGCGACGTCGAATGTTCCAGGGACTTCCCAGCCGAGATTCATATTGGCGATGGCGTAGTTGTGAGGGTCTGGGTCTGTCAGATACCCTCTGGCGACGGCCTCGCGCAAGCCGGTCCGAATATGCGGCAGAAAGTCCCTCTGTATCGTAACCCACTGGCCTTTCTTGAGCGGAGTTCGATTGATTGTTCTCCCGTCGATGGTGTAGATGAACTTCCCCGTGGCATCATCTTTGCCCGCATCCTTGGCCATGTAGGCGGGCGGAATGTCGTGCCTGGTGTCATAGAACGGCACGCCGAACCAGAAGAAGTCACCGTAATCGTCGGAGCCTGGCTGGACGTTCTTGACGATGAAGAACATCTGGAACTGAGCGGCGTGAAGCCCGGGATCATAATCCTCCCAGCTCATGCGGCTGGAACTGTAGGTCAAACGTAGACTGATTTGGAGCGGGACTTCATCCAGTTCATCCAGCCGGTGCAACTGAACTGCATCCTGCTCGACCAGCAAGTGCGGCCAGGCTTCTCCAGCCTTCCTGGTCCGGTCCCCGTATTCAGATTTGCCACGAACATTCAGGACAAGATCTCGCTGCTCGGAATCGGGTCCACCGACGACGACCTTCTTGGCGTGGTTGTCGTACCACACATCACCGGTACGGCCGTGGAAGCAGCGGGTCCCAGCCAAGGTGCGTTTCGTCCCCCATTGGCACAGTCGCCAGACGGGAACGTTGTTTGGATCATCGAAATCCAGGACAGCCTCGACCGCGCGCCCCCGGGACGAATCGGGATAACTCAACAGGAAGCCACGCCGAAACTGGGTGTCCAGGAACAGAGCTTCCGATCGTTTCTCCCAGCTGTCACCGAACGCGGGGCCGGCCAGCAAGACCAGGAGAACAATGAGATTGCGCTGAACAGGATTCCTGGTCACGGCTGGGCAACTCCTTATAAGCTCCCAGCCTCACGGCACCGGGGAGCCGAATGCTCTTCTGCTTCCTACGACAATGGCACTCCAGAACAGAGCCTCTTCTTCCGCATTCTAGGGAGTCAACCCGCCGTATGCCAGGGTCCTCTTCCGATATTTCGCTGACCTGACTCGGCCCTTTACAGAAGCTGTCACAGAGAATCTAATGGTTGTCGTGTGGAATCTGGAAACCAGCGGAATCGCGCGAGTTAGGAGACGTGTTATGCGGAAACTGGCTGTGTTCTTGTTGTGTCTGGTTGGCATACCCGCCCACGGCGAAAGCTATAACACCGATACGTACCGCGTATTCGGCCCCGAACATCCGGGTCGGTACAAGCATCCCGCGGCCATCACGCAACTGGCCAACGGAGACCTCTATATCGCTTACTACGGCGGTTCGGGAGAATACGGCGACGACACCGCCGTGTACGGCTCTCGTCTGGAGGTCGGCACGACGCAATGGACCCGGCCCAAGATCATCGCCAATACGCCCAACCGGGGTGAAGGCAATCCCGTGGTGTGGCAAGCCCCGGACGGCCGGGTGTGGCTCTTCTATGTGAACCGCTATGGCGAAACCTGGTGCAACGCCCGCGTCAAAGTGAAGATCTCGGAAAATGGGGCAGTCTCCTGGTCCGATTCGTTCATGCTCAACTTCGAAGAAGGGACCATGGTGCGGGGCCAGCCGATCGTCCTGAACAACGGGGACTATCTCCTGCCCATGTACCACGAGACCGGTGACGATCGCGAGAAGAGTGCCGCGACGACCTGTTCCTACTTCATGCGGTACAACCCGAAAACGAAGGTCTGGACCGAGACTAATCGAATCCGATCGCCCATGGGCAATCTGCAAGCCCAGGTGGTCCAGATGAGCGACAAGTACCTAATCGCCTATCTCCGCCGGGGCGGCGATTTCCTGCCCACCGATCACGGCTACATGTTGCGTTCCGAGTCCCGAGACGGCGGCTTCACCTGGAGCGATGCGGTGGAGACGAAGTTCCCCAACCCGAATTCAGCCGTTGACTTCATCAAGCTGAGGAACGGCCATCTACTGCTCGTCTACAACCACAACATGAACGACCGGACACCTCTGACCGTCGCGGTATCGACGGACGGCGACCGGACCTATCCCTATCGGCGTGACATTGCCGGCGGGGACAATACGTTCGCCTATCCCTATGCGATTCAGACGTTTGACGGCAAGATCCACATTATCTACACGACGAACACGCGAACGACGATCATGCACGCCGTGTTCGACGAATACGCCATCATCGGATCGCCCCCTGAACTGTAGTCGACGTGCGAACGGCTGACCCAGCTTTGAGAGAGGTTTTTCAATGGCGCAGATTGTCGTTCTTGACGGTTACACACTGAACCCCGGCGATTTGTCCTGGGACGGTCTGGAAGCCTTGGGTCCATGCGAGGTGTACGATCGTACGGCACAGGCGGATGTCGTCGCGCGGGCCGGACAGGCCGAGATTGTACTGACGAACAAGACCGAACTGACCGCTAAGGTGATCGAAGCGTTGACGAACCTCAAATACGTCGGCGTGCTGGCGACGGGCTACAACGTCGTGGATGTCGATGCGGCCCGCCGCCGAGAGGTGCTCGTCACCAACGTCCCGGCCTACAGCACGCGATCGGTCGCCCAGATGGCTTTCGCCCACCTGCTGAACCTCACGCTGAACGTTGGGCGCCATGCGGAGACGGTCCGCGCCGGCAAATGGTCCTCCCATCCGGATTTCTGCTACTGGGAAACGCCTCTGATCGAGTTAGCGGGCCTAACGATGGGCGTCGTCGGTTTCGGCAGGATTGGCAGAGCGACAGCCCGGATGGCGCTGGCCATGGGAATGGACGTCATCGCGTACGATATCGATACGCCAGCGGATGTGCCCGCGGGATGCCGCCTCGTCGAACTGGACGAAGTGTTCCGCCTGAGCGACGTGGTCAGCCTGCATTGCCCCCTCACCGCAGAAAACAAAGGGCTCGTCAACGAGCAGCGTCTGGCAATGATGAAGAAGAGCGCATTCCTGATCAATACGAGCCGTGGGCCGCTGATCGACGAACGCGCCCTGGCTCAGGCGCTCAACGACGAGAGAATCGCCGGCGCGGGCCTGGATGTCTTGACCTCCGAACCGCCCGAGAAGGACAATCCTCTGCTCAGCGCCAGAAACTGCTTCATCACGCCCCACATTTCCTGGGCGACGCGAGCGGCGCGGCAGCGACTGCTGAAGGTCGCCACCGAAAACGTCGCCGCATTCCTCGTGGGCAAGCCTCAGAACGTCGTCAACAGGGCCTGAACGGTGCAGCCAAGAGCGGTCTGCCCCCTCACCAATTGCCAGCCTCCCGGGGCGGTGGAGGAAAACAGCCCCATACGCCCGCCACGCGTCCGATCCGGCAGATCAACGAGAGATTTCACCCGATTATCGCCTTCACTCGGTGAGATCCTTCGGTTCCCTTCTTGAAGAGATTGGAGGGAATTGCTAATCTAGGACCCTTCTGCAGCCCCTTCGACAGTTGATCTGGAGCGTGGGATACTACTCTTTGAAGGACCAAAGGCAGACGCTTAGTTATGGCAAAAAGAAAACACGAGTACACGGACGACAAGATCAAGACCCTTTCGTCGCTCGAGCATATCCGCCTGCGGGCCGGGATGTACATCGGCCGCACCGGCAGCGGAGCCCACTACGACGACGGAATCTACATCCTGCTCAAAGAAGTCATCGACAACGCGATCGATGAGTTCATCATGGGCCACGGCAAGAAGGTCGACATCACCATCGCGGAGAACAAGGTGTCGGTTCGGGATTACGGCCGGGGCATCCCACTGGGCAAGGTCGTGGAATGTGTCTCCAAGATCAATACCGGCGCCAAATACAACGACGATGTGTTCCAGTTCAGCGTCGGTCTCAATGGCGTCGGCACCAAAGCCGTCAATGCGCTATCCTCGGATTTTGAGGTGCGCAGTTGCCGTGAGGGCAAATACAGCGAAGCCCGCTTCGAATTCGGCAAGCTCCTCAAGCAGAAGAAGGGCAAGACCAACGAACCGAACGGCACATTCGTCAGCTTCACGCCGGACCCCGGCATGTTCCCGAACTACGCGTTCTCCGAAGAGCATGTCGAGCGACGACTTCGCTTCTATGCCTATCTCAATGCCGGGCTTCGCGTCAACTACAACGACCGACGCTTTCTTTCGAACGGCGGCATTCTGGACCTGATCGAGGACGAGACCTCGTTCGAGAAGGTTTACCCGCCACTGCACTATCGCGACGCCACGCTGGAATTCGCCTTCACGCACACGAACCGATTCAATGAGAACTACTACTCGTTCGTCAACGGGCAGCACACCAGCGACGGCGGGACCCATCTGAGCGGGTTCCGGGAAGGCGTTTTGCGCGGCGTGAACGATTTCGCCAAGAAGAAGTTCAGCGGCGATGATGTCCGCGAAGGTTTGCTCGGCGCGATTGCGATTCGGCTGAAAGATCCGATCTTCGAGAGCCAGACCAAGAACAAGCTGGGCAATACGGAGATTCGCTCGGAAATCGTCTCCCGCGTCCAGGAGGCGGTTCTCAAACTACTGCACAGCAACAAGAGCCAGGCGGACAAGCTGATCAACAAGATCATCGAGACGCAGAAATTCCGCAAGGAACTCAACGCGGTCAAGAAACTGGCCCGCGATCGCTCCAAGGCCATCTCCATTCGCGTGCCCCAGTTGCGCGACTGCAAGAAGCACTACAACCACGCCAAGGGGCTGCACAAGAATACGATGGTCTTCATCACTGAGGGCCAGTCGGCCGCCGGGTCCATCGTCAGTTGCCGCGACGTCAACACGCAGGCGATCTATACGCTCAAGGGCAAGCCTCTGAACGTCTGCGAACTCAAGAAAGACGCGCTCTACAAGAACGAAGAGATCTTCAATCTGATGAAGAGCCTGGACATCGAGGAGAACGTCGACAACTTGCGGTACAACCACGTGATCCTGGCCACCGATGCGGACGTGGACGGCCTGCATATTCGCAATCTGATGATCACGTTCTTCCTGCGTTTCTTCCAGTCGGTTGTGGAACGGGGCCACCTCAAGATCCTGGAGACGCCCCTCTTCCGCGTGCGCAACAAGAAGGAGACGCTCTACTGCTATTCCGAAGAGGAGCGTGACGCGGCCATGAAAAAACTGGGACGTGCCAATGAGGTGACGCGGTTCAAAGGTCTCGGAGAGATCTCGCCCTCGGAGTTCAAGGCCTTCGTCGGCGCGGAAATGCGTCTGAGCCCGGTCACGACGTCCGGCGACCACGCCATCGACGAAATGCTGGCCTTCTACATGGGCAAGAACACACAGGAACGACGCAACTACATCATGGACAAACTCGTCATCAACGAAGAGATACTGGTATGAGCAAGGAACAGCAGAGGTTCCTATTTGACGATGAACTCGACACCGACTCGGTGCAAACATCCCGCACCAGCAAGGGTGTGACGCGCTACGAGTTCGTACGCACGCCCGCCTCGACCCCTGTTGATCCTCCCGAAGAGACATCGACCAAGGCGCAGACCGAGGCGTCGGGCAACGGCGACGACGAGGAACCGCCCACGCCAAACGACCACCTCCCGGTCCATGAACGGCACGGGCCGCTGACCGACCTGGTCGACTTCAATTTCCTGCAGTACGCGTCCTATGTCATCTGCGAACGGGCCATTCCTAACGTCGCCGACGGTCTCAAGCCCGTGCAGCGGCGTATCCTCCATGCCCTCAAGGAAAAGGACGATGGACGCTTCATCAAGGTCGCCAACGTGGTGGGCCACACCATGCAGTACCACCCGCACGGCGACGCCTCCATCGGCGACGCCCTGGTGACACTGACCAACAAGCGGTATCTCATTGAAGGACAGGGCAACTTCGGGAATATTTTCACCGGTGATAACGCGGCCGCCCCTCGATACATTGAGTGCCGGCTGACGCAACTGGCGCGTGAGGAGCTGTTCAACAAGGATCTGACCGAGTTCATCCCAAGCTATGACGGGCGCAACAAGGAACCGGTGACTCTGCCCTCCAAGCTCCCGCTGCTTCTGATGCTCGGCGCCGAGGGCATCGCCGTAGGGCTGTCCACGCGCATCCTCTCTCACAACTTCATCGAGTTGCTGGAAGCGGAAGTCCAGATCATTCAGGAGAATAAGAGGAAACCCGTTGAGATCAATGTCCTGCCCGATTTTCAGACGGGCGGGGTCATGGACGTCGGCGAATACAACAAGGGGTTCGGCAAGATCAAGGTCCGGGCCTGCCTCGAGAAGCAGGGCGCCAACAAGCTGCTGATCACCGAACTGCCCTGCATGCAGACCACCGAATCGGTGATCCGCTCGATCGAAGAAGCCGTCAAGAAGAAGAAGGTCGCGGTCCGCTCGATCAGTGACTTCACCGCCGAGAAGGTAGGCATCGAACTGACGCTCTCACAGGGCGCCAATCAGGACAAAGTCATCAAGGCGCTGTACGCCTTCACGCGATGCGAAACGTCCGTCTCGAGCCAGATCACGGTGATCTGCGGCAAGCGCCCGACGGAGATGAACACCGAGCAGGTGCTCCGCGAGAACGCGCGCCAGCTCCTGGATGTCCTGCGTCGCGAGCTCGCCCTTCGAAAGAAACAACTCCTCGACGAGTTCCACAGCAAGACACTTATCCAGATCTTCATCGAGAATCGCATCTACAAGAAGATCGAGGAGTGCAAGACCTATGAGGCGGTGATCAAGGCCGTGTTCAAAGGGCTGGAGCCCTTCCGGCCGAAACTCAAACGCGATGTCACGAAGAACGACGTCGAGATGCTGCTGGGGGTGCGTATCAAGCGGATTTCCCGCTTTGATATCGAGAAGAACCGCAAGGACATCGAAGCCATCTTGAAGGAACTGGCAGAGGTCGAGAAGAACCTCAAGGACCTGAAGTCCTACGCCGTGCGGTATCTGAAATCTCTGATCAGGAAGTACAAGAAGGAATATCCGCGCCGCACGAAGATCGATGTGTTCAAGGCGCTCGACGTGCGGAAGCTCACATCTAACGAGCTTAGCATCAACCTCGATCCGGAAAAGGGCTTCCTGGGGCACACGATTAAGGGTGAACCGCTGTTGAGTTGTTCCTCACTGGACAAACTGCTCATCGTCAAGAACGACGGCACGTTCGTGGTCATGCCCCCGCCGGAGACCTATTTCGTTGACGACGGTCTGATCTGGTGCGGTCTGTACAAACGGGATCTCGTCTTCACGGCGGTCTACACCGACTGGGGCGTCACCTATATCAAACGCTTTCAGATCGGTGGAACCATCATGAACCGTGACTACCACTACGTCCCCAAAGACAGCGAACTGCGAATCTGCACGTTCGAAACGCCGGAGTCGATCTTCGTCAAATACGAACCCGCCAAGGGCCAGCGGATTCACCAACAGGAATTCAGACCGGAGCAGGTCCTGATCAAGGGCATCAAGGCCAAGGGAGTCCAATTGACCTCCAAGACCATCGCCCGCATCGACACCAAGCCGGGACGCTGGTGGGATAAGAAGATCCGCTCCCCGAAAGGCTTCCTGACGTAGCCGTCTAACGAGCGTTCGACGCGGCGTGGCCGGAGGCGACACGGACCGCAGCCAGGCCGCGTTTTTCCCTTGCCCGCTCCGGGCCACTCGGTGACAATGCCTCTTCAGATGTATCCTGGATATCCGGGATGGAATGGAGACCATCCTTCGTCAGGAGAAATGGCGAATGAACATGCTTCGGGTCTGGCCTATCGTGTGCGAATTCGGTATTGGGGCCGTGCTCTGCTTCATAGGGATCTGGTGCGGATTGCGGGGCAAGTACCTTGACTTGAAGGTCTCTGAGGATCGGCGTCTTCTGGCGATCCTGGTCGCGGGCTACCTGTTCATGCTGATCATCATGTGCGTGTTCACCTTTCTGGCCCCCGGGTGGGCAAGCGAGGGCGCCGTATGATCGCTCAAGCCGTCGGTGAGAACATCGACTACGTCGTGATGATCGGCTATTTCATTGCGGTGCTGGGGTTCGGCCTTTACTTCGGTCGCTACACGACCACGACCAAGGACTTCTTCTTCGGGGGGCAGCGCTTCTCCTGGTGGCTGATCGCCTTCTCCTGCGTGGCAACCGTCGTGGGCAGCTACAGCTTCGTCAAGTACAGCGCCGCCGGCTTCCGACACGGCATTTGCAGCACGCAGTCGTATCTCAACGATTGGTTTTGGATGCCTATTCTCGTACTCGTCTGGATCCCGATCATCTACTACAAGAAGATCCAGTCCGTGCCGGAGTATCTGGAGGCCCGCTTCGACAAGAAGACCCGGGTCGCCGCCACGGTGATCATCCTCTTCTACATCGTCGGCTACATCGGCATCAACCTGATCACGCTGGGCAAGACGCTGCACGCCCTACTGGGCTGGGAGATCATGACCGGCGCGGCGATCACCGCCGTCGCGGTGGCGGTCTATGTGTACATCGGCGGGCAGACCGCCGTGATCATGACCGACCTGATTCAGGGCATGATCCTGCTCGTAGCCGGGCTCGGCCTGTTTGGCGCAGCAATCTGGCACTTTGGCGGCTTCGGCGAGTTCTGGTCGCTCCTGCCCGAAACACATAAGTACGCGTTCTCCGATTTCAACGACCCGCCGAAATTCAGCTTCATCGGCATCTACGTCCAGGACGGCCTGGCCAACACCGGCGCCCTGATGTTAATGCATCAGGGTTTCATCATGCGGTTCCTCTCGCTAAAGAGCGTCAAGGATTCGCGCCGCATGGTCGTCTGCTGGATCCTCCTGCTCGCTCCCCTGGCGGCGATCGCCACGAGCTGCGGCGGGTGGATCGCCAAAGCCCTTGTCAATAACGGTGACCTGACCACCGAACCCGGGACATCGTTCGTCGACGCGGCCCATTTTCTCTGTGCCCCGGGCATCTTCGGGTTCGTCCTGGCCGCCTTGACAGCGGCGCTGATGAGCACGGCCGATTCGCTGATCAACGCGGTCAGCGCGATCTTCGTCAACGATATCTGGCGCCCCTACGTCAAACGCGATGCCGGTGACAAACACTACCTGTGGGTGGCGCGCGTCACCAGCCTCGTTGCGGCCGGCGCGGGGCTGGCATTGGTGCCGGTCTTCATGAAGGACACCATCTACGGGGCCCACAGCATGTTCACCGCAGCCGTGACACCGCCGGTCTTGACCGCGATCTTCCTGGGCATCACGTGGAAGCGCTACACACCGACGGCGGCTTTCGCCACGATCGTCGGAGGCGCCATCCTGATCGCGCTTTCCTTCGTCTGGCCGGATACTCTGCTGGGTCCCCTGGACTTCGGCATGGGTCCTGATAGCTACAAGTTCATCCGCGCCCTCTACGGCCTACTGGTCGCTGGAGGCTTGGGCATCGCCGTGACGTGGATCAGCCGACCACGACCAGAGGCGGAGCTGAAAGGGCTGGTGGCGGGTACCCAAACCGACGCGATGCGCCAGTTCAAAGGAGGCGAGCCCAACCGCAAGCCGGGTCAGAAGACGCGTGTTAAGGTCAAGCTCGACGAGAGCCTGACCGGCACGGAGACGGTCGTCCTCGCCCAATCGTCGT
>JANQFY010000256.1 GCA_028277585.1 Sedimentisphaerales bacterium | reverse complement strand
TGTACAAAGCCCTGACCGGCGCCGCCTCCTGCGGCTGCTTCGGAACCGTCCACGTCAGCCCCTGGATCACCCTTTTCGCCGTCGATCTGCCCGCGGTGGTGGTTTTGGCTCTGTTTCGCCCGAGTGCGCCCTTTGCCCCCCTGCTGTCGCTCCTGCGCGGCCTGCCCGAGATCGTAACCGGCCGCTGGGATGCGACCCGCAAAGCGGTCGAAGACCTCGCCGGGCCCCTGCCCTCGCCGAAGCGATTCGCCGCCACAGCGTTTCTCGGCTTGTTCGTGCTGAGCACCACCACCCCCATCCTGGCTCTCAACGAACCGGCGGTAGTGACGTCAACCTTCGAGGTCCTCGAACCCGAAACCTGGATCGGCAAGAAGCTCCCCATCCTCGAACACATCGACATCGGCGAGAAACTTGGGAAAGGCACCTGGTTGATCCTGTTCTACCACCACGATTGCCCCGATTGCCAGAAGGCGATCCCTCTGTACGAGCAAATGGCCCGAGACTTGGCCGGCAACGAAGACTTCCTCCGCATCGCCCTGATCGAAGTGCCCCCCTATGGTCCAGATCCGCTCAGCAAAGATTCGCCCTGCCCCCGCGGCCAACTCGCCGATATCAAGGAATGGTTCGTCACCACCCCCGCCACGGCTCTCCTCGCCGACGCCAGGGTAAAGGTCGCCTGGGAAGCCCATACGCCGAACCTCGATGCGATTCTGCCCCAAATCGGCGAAGAGGTCCCAGAAAAACTGAAGAAGACCGCATTTTGGCATCAACAACGGTACTAACCCGAACGCTTTAATGGAAGGAGGTGGAACCGCCATGACAGAGCTCCTGGATGATTGGTAAGGAAGAGGCGATGGGTAAGTTAGAGAATATCATCATTTCAACAATGGCGTTTCAATGGAGACATATCATGCACGGAAGAAGAATTCGAGCATTGGCACTTGTCGCGATAGCAGCACTGGCAAGCGTGCCACTCTGCTTTGGAGGCGCGGCAGCAGAGGGATTAAGCGACAGACAAATGAGCAGAATTTTCGGGAAGGAGGGGTGCTACTGCTTGAACACGGAAGACTGCGGTCCCACTTGTGTGGCCTCTGGGGGATCGTGTTCAGGTTGTTCTGGCGCTTGCAGTACCTATAGTGTGTCTGGCACAAGGCCAAAGTGCTGCAGGGGCCAGACGCAGCAACCACATACGTGCGATCCAGGAGGTCAGGTCACATGCACAACAACAATCACATGTAAGACAACCCCTATGGACGACAAGTCATGCGGTGAGGACGACAAGTGCTTTGGGCCAACCGATAGTGTCTGCTCGTTCTGCTCGAACGGTACTACCGATCCTGACAAGCTCACGACGTATGTTTGCAACTCTGGCAGCTAGATATCGTGTCAATCGTTGGCATTCCTTCAAATGAGGCTGGTGCTATGACCAATCAGAAGATGACAAGGAACGGCTTGCTCGCCGTGTTAGTACTCTCAGCGGGAATTATCTGGGCCATGGATCCCATGGACGGAGACAATTCAGACGTGCGTCTGAGCAATCGCGATATGAGCCAAGTCACAGGAACGTGCGGTTGCTCGACGGAAGAGGATTGCGGCTATGACTGTAGCGGAAACGGACTTACGTGCAGCGGATGTTCAGGCCCCTGCGGATTCGCTGCCACGGCTGGAACACAGCCGACGTGCTGTGACACCAGTGGCACCGGCACTTGTAACGATACCGGGTATGTCACCTGCAAAACGATAATACACTGTAAGACACACAACTATGATGACAAAGAGTGCACTAACGGAGCTTGCAGTGGGCCGTCGGAAGAAACGTGTGCTCTGTGCTCCAACGGAGGTTCGTATCCCGTCAGAAGGCTGAACCAAGTCTGCAATAGTTCTTGAACGGAATCTGATGCGTTGCAGAGTATTGCGGAAGCGCAAGGGCTGGGTGGTATTATTCAGCCCGGCCCTTTTGCGCCGTGATGAGTCGTGCGCCGCGAAGTGACTTTAGCGATGAGTCTTACGCCAATCAAAGACATCGGATCGCCAGGAAAGGGTAGCCTATGATCAGTATGATTCGACAATCAATATCGAGACGAGCCTTTCTGCTTGGCCTCATTGTCTTGACGATTCCAGAGCACGCGCTGTTTGCGGACATGAAAGGCGACATTGAGCTTCTCAAGCTAGTCACTGATGGATATGAAGCCAATTTCGAAATGTTGAGCACGTGGAGGGGAAGTGTAGCTTTGAAGGGCTTCCACACGCCAATCCCCTCAGCGGCAGACTGGGGCGAGCGGCAATGGCAAAGTGAAAGCGAATTCCTCCTAGATCGCGATCAGGAGGCCATTCGGTGGCGTGGTAGGACTCTGGAAGGAACGCAGACACTGGAAGGCAAAACGAGCCCGTTGCCGAGGAGTGTTAACTCCGGCATGATCAAGTCCGAATGCGACTACAGGCTGACATTCCCTGAGAATGAGAAGGAGCCTCGAAATCTACTTGTTATTCCTTCCGGCCAGTGGCCGAGGAATTTCGAGAGTGACGTATTTGATCCTATTCACATCTTGACGGAGGAGATCTATCCGGGATTGCTTGAACAACTACGAGGCTACTATCGGTTGCAGTCAGAGGGCAAATTGAGTTTCTCCAATGGGCGCATCACGCGACAAGGAGACATTGTCACTGTCGAAACCGACAATGACCGAGGAGACTCGGGAAGGATAATAACCCGCTATTCATTTGATTTGTCGAAAGGATGTTGTCTGACGGAGTTTCTCAATTCAAGCAGGGCAAGCGAGAGTCACTGGGAACTGGATTACGAGAAAGTCGCAGGTGTCTTTGTTATGAAGCAAGTGGCTCTGACGTACAAGGACAAACGCGAGAACCAAGAGTACACCTCGACCAGAGAAGCTGTATTGACGAATGTAATGGTCAATGATCCTGTGGATCCATGCGAATTCGAACTTGACAAGATTGGCATGCGACCGGGCGACCACGTGTTTGACAGGATCATGGGTGGAGTATCGTACGTTTGGGGAGCACAACCCACTATTCGCGAGGTCTTGCAGGACATCGATGACACCTCGCTGATCAGCAGCGACAATATCCGAGAGGCCAATTCTCCCGAACCAATAGGACGAGAGTTGACAGGGTCGGCTGAACGGCCAGAAAGCCCCTACGAGACTAACGGCGTCTCCCCAGAGGCACTATCCACTATACGTCCACATCTCGCATGGGGGGCTGCAACGGCTGGCATCCTGTTGATGGTGAGCTTCTTGTTCTGCATTCACAAGAGGACTCAACGCAGATCGCTAGAAAGGAACAGTATATGATCAGAAAATCCTCTGCGCTGCTAGTGACCGCAGCCGTTTGTGTGACCCTGGTATGCAGTATGGGTTGTCGGCCACGAGAGACAGACGTTCAGGCAAGGGAGGGTTCAAATGCTAGGCCACAGTGCGGTCAGCACTGTGCCCACTACTGTTGTCAATTGTTAGGTGTTCCCGTCTCAATGGACCAAGTATGCCAGTTGCTTCCACCTAAGAACGGGGGAGAGAGCATGCTTGAGATTGCCCAGTTCTTGCGGAAGGCTGGTCTGGAGTGCTCCGGAGAGAAAGCTTCGTTTGAGGACTTGCTGAACGGGCCATTCCCTGTGATTGCCCACTTGATCAAACATACGGACGCGAACACAGAGGTGCAGCACTTTGTTGTTGTCGAGCGTGCCGACTCGTCGAGCGTCAAGATTCTGGACGGACATGGCAGAAGAGGAGAGTGGAAAGTAGCGGACTTCCTAGAGGAATGGAGAGGATTCATCTTGCGAGTGATGAGACCCGATGATGGACTTCGCAGACCCAATTTTATCTCAAACACAGGCG
Source organism: Sedimentisphaerales bacterium (assembly GCA_028277585.1). Classification (GTDB taxonomy): domain Bacteria; phylum Planctomycetota; class Phycisphaerae; order Sedimentisphaerales; family Anaerobacaceae; genus Anaerobaca. Next base: position 14,590 of record JANQFY010000256.1, on the reverse strand, counting down.
CAGACTCGGCGTGGCTCCAATTTGACACCCTGTTTCTCGATGCGGGGGACGTCCCCCAGAGCAAAGATGAATACCTTTTTGCCTTCGATTTCACCAACAAAGGAACCCGTGATCTGCATATGGAAGACGTCAAGACAAGCTGCAAATGTACGCTAGTGACCGACGTGAGAAAGACAATATCGCCTGGAGAATCGAGTAGGATATGTGTACGTTATAGGTTCGGAGAGAACAGAGGGAGGTTTTCCCAGGCCGTTGCGGTCAGAAGTGATGATCCATATTTCCCGCTAACGAAACTCGTTCTTGTGGGCAATGGAATCCAGAAGGTCAAGATTGCCCCGTCTGCGCTTACTTTTGGAAGATTGGCTGCGGGCATGAGTGCAACTGCAAGATGCTTCGTTAGCTATACGGGTGATTCTCATTTCGAAGTGAAATCCGCGATATCCAACTCGAAACATCTTCAAGTCAGGGCAGCGTCGGTTACTCCGGCTCTACTGAAGCACTTGAAGCCGCTGGCAACAGGGGTCACGATGGACGAATGTCGCAACTTGTACGTGGTGGAAAGCGTCATTGACACGACGGGTATGGATCTCGGGAAACAGAAGTTCGTGGTTGAGATCGTGACGAATCTGCGTGAATGTCCCACGGTGACATTGCCAGCCAAGCTAACAGTTGTCTCGCGCGTGGAGACCCTACCCAACAGAGTGTTTCTGGGTGAGGTATCAGAAAGCGATCTTGTCCACGAGACGGTGATTATCAAATCGAGGTTAGGTTCGGAAATCACAATCGAATCCGTCGATTCGGGAGCTACTGGTTTGAACTGTGCCCATTCACCGCACCCTTGCAATGGCATTCTGCTGACTCTAACGGGGCGAATAACAGATCAGAGCCAAATCGGTCATGGTGTTATCACGGTGCGATTGAGGGAATCAGAATCAGATGATGCGATTGTTGTAGAATTGCCCGTCGTTGGATTGTTGCGTAGAGCGGGAGGAGTGTCCTCATAGGAAACTTTGGCGGTGTTTCATCGGCTGCTCCTACCAACCGCTCAGAAAGGGAGCAGTACAATCACTATCGAAAGTACGAACGTTCTTAGCAGTACCCGAAGCAATACTTTCTACGGCGGAGCAGCCTTCCCGGCATTGCGGTTCGAGTGAGGACGGAGGGGCAGGCACCTACTTCCGATGGCAATGATGAATAGAGGTCTCTGAATCATTGCTGGTCCTCGCTCTGCTAGTCACGCGAGACACGGACTTACCCGAATATTCCGACAGATTACCACCTGCAAGAGGTACATGGTTGCTCGGTAACTGAGTTGTGATTCCACATTCCACAAGCACCCACACTAGAACAAGAGGCGGATGTGCTGCATCATGAGCAGTGTTCGAGACTCTCAGCATAGTTCCTAACCAGGTAGATGAGCATGGCCATATTCGAGTACAGTGCGCGAGCTAACCCTACTCAGGTGAATGAGGGGAGGATTGAGGCTGAGTCGGTCGTCTCGGCAGCTCGGCGTCTGCGGGCGCAGGGGTTGTATCCCGTTCGCGTGGAGCCGCGGTTGCGCGACGGCCACCGACTGGCCTGGCTTGGCAAGCGGTGGCGACTGGGCAAGGTGGGGCTGGCGACTCTCGCGGAATTCACGGAGCAACTGGCGGACCTGCTGGAGGCGGGCATCCCGCTGGAGCGGGCGCTGCGACTGCACGCCCAGCACGTGTCCAAGGCGGCTTTGAAGACCAGCCTCGACAGTCTCATTGAGTCAGTGTGCGCCGGCAAGTCGCTGGCCGAGGCCATGTCGGCCTGGCCCAAGGTGTTTCCCCAGACCTACGTGAGCATGGTCAAGGTCGGCGAGGAGGCGGGCCTGCTGGCCGAGATGCTGCGGCGACTGGCCAAGTCGCTGGATGAGGAACACCAATTGCGCGGTAAGCTCAAGGCGGCAATGGTGTACCCGCTGTTCCTCGTCTGCATCGGGCTAGGCACGGTCCTGGTCCTGATGATGTGGGTGATCCCGAAGTTCGGCTCCTTCTTCGAGTCGCTGGATCAGCAACTGCCCCTGCCGACACAGATTGTGATCGGGCTGAGTTCGGCCCTGGGCAAGGCGGCTCCCCTGGTCGCGGTCGGAGTAATCCTGGCCATCCTGCTGGTCACACGACTGCTGAGACTGGAGGCGGTGAAACTGCGATGCGACCGATTCAGTCTGCGACTGCCCGTCATGGGAGGGTTGATCCTCAAGTTCCAACTTGCCCGTCTGATGCGGACTCTGGGCTTGCTGCTGTCACACGGCGTCAACATGCTCGGCGCCCTGCGGATTACGGCCGACACACTTTCTAACAAGTTCATCGCACAGGAGTTGATCAGCGTCGCCGAGCGAATGGCCAAGGGAGGGACCCTGCATGAGTCTTTCGCCAGCAGCCAGGCGTTTCCAGCCTCCGTCGTCGGTCTGGTCGCCATGGGCCAGGAGAGCGGTAATCTGCCCCAGATGCTGATTCGCGTGAGTCAACAATATGAGCAACAGACGGAGCGACACATTCGGACGCTCACAGGGATGATCGAACCGGCGATGATCCTGGTCATGGGGGGAATCATCGGATTCGTCGTGGTGTCGATGCTCATGCCCGTATTCCGGGCCAGCGCCCTGGTCCGGTAGTTCGGCGGGGCCCGATCAGACTAGGTGGGAGTACGTGCCGAACGTTGGAGGTGGATGAATCTTCTGGTTATAGCGCTGGCGTTTGTATGTGAGTTCGTCGACTCTAGTCTCGGCATGGGCTATGGAACGGTCCTGTCCCCCGTTCTGCTATTGCTAGGGTTCGACGCCCTGGATGTGGTCCCGTCGCTGTTGTTTTCAGAGTGTGTCGCTGGGACCGTCGCCGCTTTAACCCATCACCGCGTGCGCAATGTGGATTTTCGGTCCGGCTCGCGCGACACCAAGGTGGCTCTCTTGCTGGCCACATGCGCCATCGCCGGCACGACTGCCGCGGCGCTGCTCGCGATCCGTCTGCCGCGTCAGATACTGCGAATCTGGATCGGGGCCCTGGTGCTTGTCATCGGTCTGCTGATTCTCAGTGCGGTTAATCGCAGCTTCCGCTTCACGTGGCGGCGGATTGCAGTTCTGGGTGCGGTGGCTTCCTTCAACAAGGGACTCAGCGGTGGAGGATACGGCCCCCTGGTGACAGGCGGACAACTGCTTTCGGGCATTCGTGTCCGCAATGCGGTGGGCATTACCTCCTTGTCGGAGGCAATCACCTGTCTGGTGGGATGCATCCTATATGGATTGCTGAAACCGAACATCAACTGGTCGCTGGTCTTCTGCATGACGACAGGAGCCGTACTTTCCGTGCCGTTGGCGGCCCGGTTGGTGAAGTGGATTCCGGAAAGACTCTGGCGAATCATCGTTGGAACCATGATTGTCGTGTTGGGGTCGCTGACCCTGATCAAGGCCATCTCTCAGTTGTGAACGGGAGGATTGAGTATGAACCCACGTAGAGATAGAGGATTCACGCTGATGGAACTGCTCCTGGTGGTGGCCATCATCGGCATCCTCGCGGCAATGCTGCTGCCGAACATTTCGGGGCGAAGTGAAGAGGCTCGCAAGACCAGAGCCAAGAGCGAAATCGTCAGCACTCTGGGGCTCGCTCTGACCATGTTCGAATCGGACGTGGGCAAGTATCCGACGACGGAGCAGGGGCTGAATGCGCTGGTCGTCAATCCCACTGAGAGTTCCACCTGGCGCGGCCCATATATTAGGCAGGCCAAGAAGTTCACGGATCCGTGGGGCAACGCGTACCAGTACCAATACCCGGGACAACGCAACACCAACAGCTACGATCTGTCCAGCGCGGGCCCGGATGAACAGTTCGGCACCGAAGACGACATCACCAACTTCGAAGATGAATGACGAACCGCGCCAACCCGCTTCACGGCGCGCCTTCACGCTGTTGGAGTTGCTGCTTGTGCTGGTGTTGATTGGAATCAGTGCGGCGACAATCGTGCCGCACTTGAACGGCACCGTGGGTCGATGGCAACTCAAAGAGAGCGTCAAGAATCTGCAGGCCGCCCTGCAGTTGGCGTCACAGTGGGCCTGCGTAAGACAGGAACCGGTCGTCCTCACAGTGGATACCAGAAGAGGAGCCTTTGCATTGAAACCTCTCGCAAAGGAGCGACTCAGAGGCAACCACCTGCTCCCAGTTGGCTGGCAGTCCTTCGGCCGCGGCGTGAAGATCTCTGAGGTGCAAGGCTTCCGAAGCTCCGGCTCAAGAAGGTCGCTTACATTTCACCCAAACGGCACTTCACCCGCAGCGAGGATTGTTCTGACCGGCTCGGAAAGCGGCGCCAACCAGAAGACGGTCTGGCAGATCACCATTGACGGTCATGGCGGCGTCCAATGCCAAGAGCGACTTACCGATGAGAATGCGCTGGACCGGTAGAACACGAAGAGGTTTCACCCTGATGGAAGCCACCGTGGCGCTGGCCGTGTTCACCATCGGCATGCTGGGCCTGGGAGGGGCGTCCTCGCAAATCACGCATGCCAACGCTGTCTCCCGACAAAAGCAAATCGCGGTCCTCCTGGCCGAAGGCAAACTGGCTCAACTCCGGATGATGAGAACCGCAGAACTGACGCAAACGAGCGGCTCCTTTGAGGCCCCGTTTGACAGCTATCGCTGGGAAGCCCGGATCGAGGTTCGATCCGAGAATCTCAACATCATGGATGTGCGGCTGGAGGTGGTGCATCGGTCTGGCGCCGCAGTTGAAGTGTGGACGCAGATGGTTGGGACGGATGATCGATAGGCACAAGAAGTCGCGTGGATTCACCGTTGTTGAGCTGATTGTGGCGATGTCCATATCGGCGGTGACACTGTTGAGCGGGTACGAACTGCTTCAGGCGTTGAAGACCGCCGGCGACAGGCAAACTGCGGACCTGGCGGCTGCCGCTGGCATCATCCGCGGGATGGACATCATCCGTGAGAACCTCCTGCATGCCGTATCGCGAACGGATTCCCAGGAACCGGTATTCGTGGGAGCCAATCCTGATCTTGCGAACATGGGCGAAGAGGCACTGATCTTGGAGTTCTACTCGCGGTGTCCGGTCGGCGGTGACGGTGAATTTCGCTGTCTGCGACGAATGTTCCAGATACGCTACACACTGGCCAAGACCGAGGCTGGGATTCGTCTCCATCGTAGCATCACCCCTGTCGTCGGGCCAAGTCAGGCGTCCGACGCCGAAAACCAAGAACTGATCCTGGATCGCATCGAGCAAATCACGCTGTCTTTCCACGACGGTGAGAACCTCGTTCCACAGTTCTCCTCAAAGAAACAGCTTCCCCTGGGAGTGACAATAACGATGACAGCCTACGGTCGAACATGGCCTCTGTCCGTCAGATTGCCCTGTGGCGATTCGCAGGAGGGCTCGTGAGTTGTCATCGAATTCGATCATCGATACACGACAAGGCGTTGGCACTAATCGTCGTGGTCTACATCCTCGCGGTCCTTGGAACTCTGGCCTTCGCTCTGGCCTTCCGAAGCCAGGTGGGCCTCTGTCAGGTTGAGCTCTTGATGGATAGGACACAGCACGATGCCGTTGCCTGGGCCGCCTGCGTCCAAGCGCGCCAACTCCTGGCCGCAGACGATCCGAATGTGGATAGCCCTGACGAGGCGTGGTCGGGCTGGCACGCCCTGGAGATGCCGCGGGGTTCCGGCAATGCGGCCTCCAGCCGCGTGTGGTGGCGTCTGGTCGACGAGTCCGCCAAGATCAATGTGAATCAGGTTTCAGCGGACATCCTCTCGCGCATCGAGGGGTTGGATAGCGCGGAGGTGGCCTCCATTCTGGACTGGATCGATGAAGACAACATTCCGAACCCGGATGGTGCGGAAGAGGAGTACTACACCAACTTGTCTCCGGGATATTCGTGTCGGAACGGTCCACTCGAGAGCGTGGAAGAGCTGACGCTCATCAAGGGAATCACCGCCAATCTCTACTTTGGCGCAGGGGAACCAGAGACACCCGAGGAACTGGGAGATTTGCCTCCCGCGCAGGCTCACGCAACGGTGCATGATGATGATTCGCCTGGACTCCATGAATTGTTAACCATCTATGGCGACGGCAGGATCAACCTTAATACGGCACGGAGAAGTACGCTAGAGGCGCTGCCGTTCCTCTCGGACTCGGCCACAAGCGAGATTCTCTCCAGACAGGAATCCGCAACCAGGAAATTCGCCACGTTGGAAGATATCGAGACCACAGAGGTCTTTGACCTAACAGAGAAGATTGTCCTTGGGCGAGTAGCCAAGTTCAGTTCCAACCATTTTCAGCTTCAGATTCGCGGTCAGTTCGAAAGTGCGCCCTCACTTCTTGAGTACACCGCTCTTCTCGAACGGGATGAAAAGGGGGTACGGCTTATCAACTGGCAAAGAAAGCTTCCGCGTACGGGCGCGGACGACCTCTATAGCACGACAGATCACGACGAGATGACAGGGTCGAGGAACTAGATGAAACCCCAGCGCACCTCCGTATTCAGCATCAGAAGAAAGAAGATCGGTCTGATCTTCGTCCGTGAACAGGGGCTGGACCTCGAGATATGGAACGGTCGATCGAGCCCGTGCTGGTCAATGGGAGTGGTCCATCCAGAAAGAAACGGCCAGATATCGGAGACGGTCAAGGTTCCCAAGGCTTCGCGTTGGGCGTTGATCCTGCCGACCTACTTGTGCGCAACCCGGCACATCCAATTGCCTGCAAGTCGTCCGGAAGAGATCGCGGCCATGCTCGAGTACGAGGTGCCTCAGCTCGTACCATGTCAGACACAGTCATGGGCGTGGGACTTCCATATAGCGGGTCACAACCAGGATGGAACATCACAGATACTGGTGGTTCTGTCGCCCTTATCCAGAATCGAATCAGCGATGGCTCTGGCCAGTGCGATAGGAATCGAACCCGATTTGGTGACGGCCCGCGCCGCCCTTCACGCGGCACGACTGAATCGCAGGAAGGATACGGCGGGAACAGGGGTCAGCGGACATACACACTGGGACTACGATTCGATCGACTTCGTGGCCATGGACGGACCACGGTTGGTGTTCATGCGTGGTTCACGCACCCGCGGGCAGAATTCGCGAGCACTGCACCGCGCGGAGGCAGAGACAGTCCGAAGTATCTCGGTATTCCGCGAACAAGCGATCGACGCGACCGAACTGCTCATTCGCGTTGGCGGGACACACCCAGAGGTTTCTCGTCTGGCGGAGCGACTCGGGCAAACCGCACCTGTATCGGCCGATCGAGCGAAGGCGCCACCGGTCTGCGATGGCGCCCTTGTCAAAGACATGCTGCGCCGCGATAACGCAGCCCGCCCCTGGCGCAACAGGCACGCACACAACGTCTGTGTCAATCTCCTTCCCAAGCACCGAAAAGTGAAGAACCAGCAGGTTCGGCGCCGTCGGGAGTACTTGGCAATCGGGCTCAGGGTTTGCCTTATTGTCTTGCTGACGCTGCTGTGTCTTCAGATAGGCGTAAGGCGGGAGACGCATTTGCTCAAGCAGTACCGCCAGAGACTGGCCCAGATTGCCCCACAGGCGACAAGACTCCAATTCCTGCAGCGCCAACTGAACATGATCCAAGCCCAGGTCCAGGGCAGTGTATCCATGCTCGACATCATCGGTCAGATGTACGAGATCCTGCCGCAGGATGTGACAATTCACTATCTGAGCATCGACCAGAACCAACAGGTGGTGATTCGGGCTCAGGCCAAATGGCTCTCACAGGCTTTCGACTGCATCGATCCTCTGGAGCAATCAGAGTACTTGTCCAATGTCAGACAGAGCTACGCCCACCTCCGTGAGCTCGAAGGGCAGATCCTGATCGACTTTGAGCTCCGGGCTGACCTGCAAACGGACTCTCACAAGGAGACACCATGATGAATGCCAGGACACGTCTTCTCAGGCGACGCAATGGAAGGGTCCTAATTCCGTTGACGATTGCAGTTGCAGGTCTAGTGGGCTGGCTCATCTTCTCCAGACCAGCGGGGCGGTGGTGGCAACTACGCGAACAGACGGGACAGGTCGGGCAGGAGTTGATCGCCATGGAGCGGGCCCTGCGTCAGCAGGAGCAGGTGGAAGCCCAATGCAAGCAGTTCGAACAACGTATTCTGGCCCGAGGCACTGATGCGGAAGAAAGCGGCCTGCTACTCAAGGAGTTGGAGACTCTGACACGGGCGGCCAACGTCAAGGTCAAGAGCATTCGCCCCCTGCCGTCGCAGAGAGTCGCGGACTATCGCAAATTCATCGTTTCTCTGGAGATCGAGACTCGTGTCAACGGGGCTTTCGAGCTTCTGAACGCCATCGACAGTTCCGCCAAGATTCTGACCGTAGAGTCACTGACCCTCCGCGCCTTGCGCGCCGGGCCCAACCTTCTGGGCGTCACCCTGGTGGTCTCCCGGATGACCTCCGGTGAAGGTCGATCCCGCCTGCCCATGTAACCATCGCCCGTTTCCCGACGAATCTGAAGAGCAGAAGCCTATGAAAACACCATTGCCGAACAACCGAATCGGCCGGGACCGCAACCAGCCCCCCCCTTCCGTCCCCCGGAAGCGTGGCGCCATTCCTTTTCGACTGGATTGGCGACTGTGTCTGACCATCGGCGGTCATCTATTGACGGTCGCCCTATTGGGATTGGCCATCTACCTGTGGCAAGCACCATTGTCTTCACTGACCATCCCATGGGCGACAGACGCGCCCCGGGCGTCACCAGCAACCACGAACCGCGGCAGGTCCGGAGGGGGTCTGGAAGTCTGTCTGCGCCAGGTCAAAGTTCGAAACCTGTTCAAACCCTCAATCCCGGTGCCCACCGAGGACGGGGTCGGCAAGTCCACTGCCCAGGAACTTGCCGAGCGTCTCAAGTTCCTCGGCATCATGGACGATGTCGAGGGATTGGCCGCTCTGGTGTTCATTCCCAACCGGGGTCCAGGGACGTTTCGCGCAGGAGATAGAGTCGCGGAGTTTGTGCTCAAGGATGTTCAGGTGGATCGGCTGACCTTGGAACTAGGCGACGAGAAGGCAATCCTCAAGCGATAAGGGACCTAACCTATGAAATCAACCACTTCCCTACGACTGTTGTCCTGCATCATTGTAGCCGTATTCCTGTCTCTTCTGTGCTCGGGGCAATCGTCTCCCCGCGGTTCCGCATCGGTATTCCAGACCCGCTCCAGCGAAAAACGTATCGATCTGGACATCGTCGACATGGACGTGGCGGCCGTATTGAAGATCATCTCCGACACCGGCGGTTGGACGGTCATTCCCTCGAAGAAGGTCACGCAGAACTCGAAGGTCAGTCTTTGGAGCAAGGGAGCGACCGCCCGCCAATTGCTGGACAAGCTGTGTCTGGTCAACGCCTATGTCTACAAGGAGGAAGGCGACCTCATCTACCTCATGGCCAAGGACGAATACGAGCAACGTTTCGGTGGAACCACACGGACCTTCAGCCTGGATTTCCAGAGAGCCGAGACAGTCAAGCCGCTGATCGAGTCGAGTCTGACCAAAACGGGCCGGATGGGCGTGGACCCCTGGAGCAACACCGTCATCGTCAATGACACGGCGGAGAACCTTCAGAAGGTAGAGTCTCTGATCGGCCGACTCGACCAGGGATTCGAGCATAAGAGATTTCAACTCGCCCACGCCAAGGCCGCCGAAGTAGCCCGGATCATCGAACAGATCTACCCGAATGAAGGATCGATTCAGGTCGATGCGCGAACCAACGCCATCGTGGCGTTCAGTTCGTCGCGCAACATCACCCGCATGGAACAGCTGATCGCTCAACTGGATCAAGACAGAATCACAAGGGTTTTCGCCATCCGATTTCAGGCGGCCGCCGACCTGGCCGGACAGTTGCGGGATCTCTTGGGTGATTCCGGCTCACTCGGCGCCGGAGGTGGATCCCGCATTACCGGGGGAGCGGCCGAATCCAGTGGAACCTCGAGTCTCAGCAGGCGTAACACGTTCAGTCCGATCGCGGTCTCTGAGAGCACGAATCAGATCATCGCCACAGGCAGCGCCGCGGAGATCGACTATATTGCAAATCTGATTCACGAACTGGACAGCCAGGTTATCACCACAACGATCCCACTGAAGCGTCTCAAGGCCGCCAGCGTCGCACCTCAGATTGCTCACCTGGCCAGTCGGCCCGAGAACATCACGGCCGATCTCGAAGGCAATAGGCTAATCATAAGGGACAACTCCAACAACGTGGATCAGATCCGCGAGATCTTACTGGAATTGGACGAGGCCTTGGTAACGAAGGTCATTACGCTCCAGTTCGCTCTGGCCTCTGACGTCGAAAACGTCCTTCAATCGCTGGTGACCAACCCGGAAGCATTCAGGGCGGATCCTCGAACGAACCAGATCGTGATTTGTGACAGCGCCTCTCAGGTGGCGCGATTGGAGGAGGTCATCAGACAGCTTGACGCCGAGGATGCGTTCTTCACCCGAACCTTCCACCTGCGACACGCACCGGCCTCCAATATCGCAGGGATTGTCGAGACATTCCTCTCCATACAGAGACCTCAGCAGACCGCCGGCGCGCCCGATCGTGGAACGGGCCATCCCCAGACGGAACCTGAGGCGGCGTCACCCCCGACTCGCGGCACGACACAGACGACGCCAGGAACGTCATCGCCAGGTTCCGCCCCTGGACTGGCGGGTGTCAAGACACGTACCTCCGACGGAGCTTCCGCGTCGCCAGCACCGTCGATGCCCCCATCCTCCCGGATCACTCCGGGCGAAGCGACGGAAGGTCAGACCTCAGAAAGCCTCGGCACGGCCGGAACGGTTGTGGCCGACGATCGAAGCAATACCGTCACCATCACCGAAACGCTTGCTCTGCTGACCAAGATCGAGCGGTTGATCCAGGACTTGGATGTGCCGGTCAAAGCGTTTAGTTATGCCGTCCAGTATCGACAGGTGGACCCGACAGCACTGGATCAGATGATCCCCGGTCTTCTGCGTGAACAGGAGGACAGCTACTTCGTCGATGAGCAGAACCGCAGCATCCACTTCACCACGATCCCCTCTATGGCCGAACGGTTGATCTCCGTACTCAAGGAATGGGATCGTCCGGCCCGCCAGGTGCTCATCCGCGCGAAGATCCTCACGGTCAGTTCCAGCATGCTGAAGGATATCGGAGTCAACTTTGAGACGACGCTGGATGCCGGTTCAGCGGACTTGATCATTCAGAGTTCGCTGCCGTCCCAAGTCACGGCGGACCATTCCGGATCGGTGATGCTGCGCAAGCTCACGGGAACTCAGTTCGAAGCCGTGGTGCGAGCCATCGAAACGGACAATCAGAGTCGTGTCCTGGCCAATCCCAGAATCATTGCCATGGACAACAGCCCCGCCGAGGTCCGGACCGCCACTGATGAACCCTTCACCGAAACCAGCATCGACTCTGACAGCGGCGCCACCATTCAGAATACGAAGTTTCTGCAGGTCGGAACCGTACTCCAGGTCACGCCGCGAATCAAAGAGGACCGAACTATCGAGATGGACATCTCGATGGATGTCAGTTCCTTGGTGGACATTCGCAATGGGGTTCCCGTCGTCGAGCGTAACATCGCCAGCTCGAATATCGCCGTCAAGGATAACCACGTCCTGATGATCGGGGGATTGCGCTACAACCGCAATATGGACGTCAAGGAGAAGGTGCCCATTTTGGGCGATATCCCCCTCGTGGGCCTGCTCTTCCGATCCGACCGCAAGGAGCGCGAGGACAGCGAACTGATCCTGTTTCTTCAGCCGACGATTGTGGATTCCGACGAGGGCACCGAGAGATTGCCCGATCCCAACGAACTCAAGGAGTGTCTATGATGATCTCAGAACCACGCCGGGCCAAGAACTCTGGCGATGCGCTTCATGGCCTTCAGATCGGCACGACCCTGCGCCTTGTCGCCGTCGTTCTTCTGATGGCCTCCGTGGCGGATACCCAATGGGCGTCGATGGAATTCTCCGTCATCAGTTCGAGATTTCATCGCAGGGACTGTGACGATGCCGGCGAGGCCAGGCTCTACATCCACAATACCGGCGCGGAGTCTCTGTCCATGGCCAATCTGGAGGTCCGAATCCTGGCCAGGGAAGGCACAGCCACTGGCGGTTCGGCCGAGGAACACCAGTGCGTATACGCCAGACTGTCCCCCCCCGTCCTGCGACCAGGGCAGTATGGAGAGATCGTGGCCAAACTCTCAGAGGCGCCAACGAATGACGCTCATCTCAGGTGCACCGTCTCGGCCGGGAGCGGAATAGTCTCCCAAACGGCCCCCTTGGAGAAGTCAGCCCTGTGGATATCCTATGTAGCCTTCTCCGAGGACTTTCGCAGAGCCTACGTGTACGCCGAGAACTTGGGCACAGAGCCGGCAAGAGTGAAGCTGCTGAAGGTCGGCGATGGCGACAGGCCGGACCAGGCGACGCCGGTTCGTTCCGTCGTACTTCCTGGCCATAAGGGCTGTCTGGTCGGTGATTTAGCTTCGCCGGTAAGCAGAGGAGCGTTCGTTCATGTGGTCATTGTCGAAGATACCGGGGAGCGCAAATCAGAGGTGCATGTTGTGACCAGGGCCATCCGTGCGTTCCCCGTCGTCATGGAACACGGTAACAGCGAGCCTCGCTTGGCAGTCGATATACAGCGACCCTTTACCGAAACAATGGCTTGTCCCGCCCACAAGCACGGTTCGCAGGAAGCGGCTTCAGCCAGGTTCCTGGACGATTACGCGCGCCGTTTCTCCGAGAACCCGCATCAGCTGATTCAGATGGCTATCTGCCGTAGTAGCATGCCGGAAGCGTGGTTCCGTTTTGGGACTCTCCCGGATGCCGCCGCCATGAACCCCTGCCTTCGGCCCCCGTCGCGTTACGGGGAAAATCCACAATCATGGTTTTGCCCATTCTTCTGCGTTGGAGAGTTGGCCAAGAAGGCGACAGAACCGGGCAGGTATCTGGCCATCATCCCCACCGGCCCTAACACCCAAGAAGGTTCCCTGCTGCTCAAGGGGCTGGCGCCGCAAGAATGGCGTTTCCTGGTGTACAACGCGATTGCCTCGGGCGCCAAGGGAGTGATCTATCGCGGCCAGCCGGGTCGTGACCGGCTGAACCGTGACGCCTTCCGTCAGTTGAACAGAGAGCTTCAGCAACTCCGGCCGCTCCTGTCAATCTCGGAACCGATTCAGGGGTGCACAACAGAGCATAGCGACTACGCAATCAGAAGCCTCCTCTGCGGCGATCAGGCGATACTCATCATGGCGTTCGATCGTCGCTACTTCAGCGAGCAGCGAAAGGGGAGATTCTACACGCCCCCCTTCGGCAGAGCGGTGATCCCCGTGAGGGCCCGAGTGAAGATCCCGGGCGGCATGGCGATCCAAAGCATGAGGACGCCCTTCGCTTCGCTCGATCATGACTGTTGGGCATGTCAAGATAGCAGCCTCAGCTTCACGACCGAAATGCTGAACTCAGTACACGTATATGTCGCGTCGCTGCAACGAGAGCCCCGGCTATCGAAGGAAGGGCCATCGCGATGACAATCGAACGCCTTACGCCGATCTCGAAAGCGCTCGTGATCACTATTTCACTTGCCGCTCTAACCACAATAGTCCTGTGGGTTCGTCAGTCCACCCCAGAAGAGACTGTCGACCCGAGAGAACCTCGGTTTATACAGGCGGTTGACGCGGGCAGGACGAGAGAAGCTCTGGAGTTAGGGGAAGCACTCCTCACTGCCCTGCGGGAACGGGAGCCGAACAACCCAGACCTGATCGCGCTGACAGATAGGCTGGAGACAGCCAGGCAGATCAGCGCCCTCATCGCCAACCACATCCGTTCGAGCGGAACGCTGCTCGCAGAAGGACTGGAGGGCATGGACGAGCTTGAGCTACCGTTGGCAACTGGCCAGGGCGGAGCCGGTGCTGCCGCATTCCTGCCGCCGGCTCAGGAAGTGTATTGGACACACCTGAGAACGTTTACAGCCGCGTCCCATCCAGAGGACCTGTCGAATTCGCCAAGGCAGTTCTGGGACCGCTATGGTGATTTGCGCATGCGGGAATCCGTCATGGAAATCGGTCGTCAGATTGTGCTGACCGATCCCGATTTCTCCGAAAACGCTTGTTACGCCATCGTATTGCCCCTGCTTCATCTGCACGGAAGGGACGATGCCTGGAGCCAGATGGAGTCCGTCCTGGGCCTGTTCCCACCGGAGACACTCAATGTCCTGTCGGAGTTCGCCCTGCTCCAAACCGAGCGTCCCCGGGCAGCAATGGCGATTGCTCGATACGGAGCCAGGGCGACGGGCGAAAGGTTCTCTCCGGTTCGGTGGACCTTGGAGGCCGCGGATTCGTGCAGCGCCATTCATCGCCCCGATCTGCTTGACAAGTTGCTCGCTGAGGTCCTCACTGAGGTAGCGAATCCAGACACGATAGCGAGACTGGGGCTCAAGAGCGCAGACAGCTACGCTCGCTGTGGAGACTATGCCGAGGCCGCACGGTCGTGCGGGCGAATTCTCGCCGACCTGCCCGAGACGTCGCTGTACGGAAGAGTCGTCGCCACGCACCTCGGGTACCTGGCCAAAGAGGAGATGGCCGGGCAGGTG
>JANQFY010000206.1 GCA_028277585.1 Sedimentisphaerales bacterium | reverse complement strand
GCCAGCCGGCTGATCGAGGAGATTCGCAAACCATCGGCGAAAGAGCATGAGGAGATCGCGCTGAGCCAGGAAGACTTCGATCGACTGGTGACATGGGTGGATCTGAACGCCGTGTACTATCCGACCTATGCGTGCGCCTATCCGGAGAGCCAGACGGGGCGGACACCGCTGACCGCTGCGCAGTTCGAACGACTGAGCGCCCTGACGGGGCGAAATCTCGCCGCGCTGATGAACTTTCAGTCGAATCGAAGTATCGAGGTGAACTTCGACAGGCCGGAATTGAGCCCTTGTTTGAGTCGAATCGAAGATAAGGGTTCAACTCAATACCAGGAGGCGCTCGCCATCATCCGCGCGGGCAAACAGCGGTTGAGAGAGCGCCCCCGGGCGGATATGGTCGGGTTCGAACCCTGTGAGGTCGACAAGAAACGCCAGGAGAGGTATTCGCAACGACAGAAAGCCGAATGGCGGAACCGACGCGCCATCGAGCGAGGCGAGAGGGTATACGACTAGGCGGCGGTACATCAACATTGGAAGGAAGACCGATGAGCGTTGATCGAACGAGACGACAATTTCTGAACTCGGGGGCGGTAGCGCTTGCCTCCGGGTGGGCGGCGACTCACCTGCAGGACAGTCCAGTCCGGGCGGAGGCTCGAACCGGGCGCACCTTTCGCGCCGGCGCATTTGCCATCGACATCACGCCCCGGGAGTTCCCTGTCATCGTCAACGGCGGCGTCAGTGAACGGACGGCGGACCGTGTGGTCGACCCGCTGCACGCGCGCTGTCTGGTGCTCGACGACGGGACCACTCAGATCGGCATTGCAGTCGTCGATAGCTGTCTCCTTTCTCGCCCCCTCCTGGACAAGGCCAAACAAGCAGCCAGCGCCGCGACGGGAATCCCAACCGAGCGAATGCTGATCTCCGCGACACATACGCATTCGGCGCCATCGGTCTTCGCGTGCCTGGGCACCGATTGCGACGAACGGTACGCCGCCCATCTGCCGGGTCGGATCGCCGAAGGGATCAAAGCCGCTCAGCAGAACCTCGCGCCGGCGCGCGTCGGTTGGGCGGTCGGCCGGGACCCGAAGAACGTCTTCTGCCGCCGCTATCTGATGAAGCCGGACACGGCTCTGACAAATCCGTTTGGGGGGACGCAGAACGACCGGGCCCAGATGAATCCGGGATATCGTAACGCCAATGCCATCAAGCGACTGGGTCCCGTCGACCCGGCGGTGACGGTCCTCTCGGTGCAATCGCCCGACGGAGAACCGATCGCCCTGCTGGCGAACTACTCGACACACTACGCGGGCAGCCCGACCATCTCGGCGGACTATTTCGGCGTCTTCTGCCGGCGGATCGGTGAACTCATCGGCGCCGACAACACGAAACGCCCCTTCGTGGCGATGATCTCCAACGGCACCAGCGGCGACGCCAACTGTTGCGATTTCGATCGCGCCCGCCGCAAGTTCGACCATGTCTCAGTCGCCGAGGATGTCGCCCGCGCCGCCCACGACGCGTACAAGCGGATCCGATACCATGACTGGGCTCCGCTGATCATGGAGCAGGAATTGCTCACGCTCAATGTGCGTATGCCCATTCCAGACGAGGTAGCCAAAGCCAAGGCCTATATGGCCGCTAACCTGGCGGGCAGGAAACCCCGCACCTGGACGGAGGTGTACGCCCGCGAAACCGTCTTACTGGACGCCATGCCTTCGACGCGCGAACTGAAACTGCAGGCCCTTCGGATCGGCGACCTCGGTATCACAGCCATCCCGTGCGAGGTCTATGGAGTGACCGGCCTGAGAATCAAGCGCGCCAGCGTGCTGCCAACGACGATGAATATCAGCATGGCCAACGGCTGCGAAGGCTACATACCCCCGGCCGAGCAATTCGAGCTGGGCGGATACACCACCTGGCGGGCCCGCACCAGTTGCCTGGAGGTCCAGGCCGAGGCAAAGATCGCCGCCGCGGTCGTCGGCCTGCTGACCAAGGTCGCCTCCTAGGAGATCCTGGCCCCGGAAACCCCTCCGCGGTCACCCACAGATCCAGGGGGGAGCCATAGCAGTTTCATTTGCAGCGGATTTCTGGTATACTGTGTAGTTTGTCCATTGTCGCACTCAGTGCGGCATCCTTGTACTATCAGAGAGTTGACGATTCTATGGGATTACCTACCGTTGCTATAGTGGGTCGGCCGAACGTGGGCAAGAGCAGTTTGCTCAACGCCCTGGCCGGCGAGATGATCAGTATTGTCGAGCCGACGGCCGGCGTGACCCGGGATCGGGTCAGTACGTTTATCAGCCGGGACGACCGCTACTTCGAGCTGATCGATACCGGAGGCTACGGGATCGTCGACTCGGACGAACTCAGCGAGCATATCGAGGGGCAGATCTTCCAGGCCATCACCAGCGCGACGCTGGTGCTCTTCATGGTGGACATTCGCGACGGCGTGACCCCGCTGGACAAGAAAATCACACAGCTTCTCCGCAAGCACAACCTGGATGTCATCGGCGTGGCGAACAAGGCTGACAGCGCCAAGCTCTTCCCGGGGGCCGGGGAGTTCACCCGGCTGGGCTTTGGAGAGTTCCTCTGCATCTCAGCCCAGAACAACCTCAACAAGACCGTCCTGATGGATGAGATCTTCGAACGACTCGCCGAGCACGAGACGACGGACGCGCCGCCGGAGCCGGTGATGAAGATCGCCATGGTGGGCAAGCGCAACGCGGGCAAGAGTTCCATCGTCAATGCCATCGCCGGGACGGAGCGCGTGATTGTCAGCGAGGTGCCGGGCACGACACGCGACGCGGTGGACGTGCGGATCGAGAAGGACGGCAAGACAATCATTGTGATCGATACCGCCGGCGTCCGCAAGAAGGCCAAGATGGCCGACAACATCGAGTTCTACAGCTACGTTCGCGCCACCCGCTCGGTCCAGCGAGCCGACGTGGTCTGGTTCCTCGTCGACGCGACGGTGCCCCTGTCGCAGGTGGACAAGCGGCTGGCACGGCTGATCGCCGAGGAGTTCAAGAGCTGCATCATCGTGGTCAACAAGTGGGACCTGGCGAAGGACTCGGCCGCAACGGGCGACTACGAGGACTACCTGACCCAGATGTTGCCCGCCCTGAAGTACGCACCGATCGCGTTCACGACCGCCATAGAGGGTCGGAACGTTCAGGCGGTGCTGGACCTCTCGGCCGAGCTTTTCAAGCAAGCCAACACGCGGATCGGCACCGGACGTATGAACAAAGCGTTCGAAATCATCCGCGACGAGCGCACCGGCGCCAAACGCACGGGCTCCGGCTGGCCCCGCGTCTATTACGCGACCCAGATCGCCACCAACCCCGTCACCATCCTCATGTTCGTCAACAATCCCAAGCTCTTCGATGAGGGCTATCGGCGCTACATCGCCAGCCGGCTGCAGACCCTGCTGCGCGTCGGAGAAGTCCCCGTGCGACTCTGCGCCCGCTCCCATCGCAGTGACAGCAAATCCAAGAAGAAGCCGAAGGCCTGAGAGAGCTGACCGCGTTGTGAATGCGCTTGCCGGGCACGCGGTTGTCGCGTGAAGCGACAGACTCTATAATAGCGGCCTAATCCAACGATTGCGGTTGAATCCGAAAGGGATGACTGAATGGATGCGCTGCTTTTGCTGCTGGCCTGCGCCGGGGCGTACCTGGTCGCTTACTACACCTACGGGCGCTACCTGGCGCGAAGGATCTTCAAGCTCAAACCCGAGGCCAGAGTCCCGAGCCATGAGTTCAAGGACGGGGTTGACTATGTCCCCACCCGTCGCGGGATTATCTTCGGGCACCACTTCACCTCGATCGCCGGGACCGGGCCGATCGTGGGACCGGCGATCGGCGTCATCTGGGGCTGGCTGCCGGCAGTGCTGTGGGTCGTCTTCGGGTCGATCCTGATGGGCGCGGTCCACGACTTCGGGTCTCTGGTCGTTTCAATGCGCAACGATGGCAAGAGCATCTCCGAAGCAGCCGCCAAGTACATCAACCCCCGCGTTCGATTCATCTTCTTCACCGTCATCTTCCTGACACTGCTGATCGTGATCGCCATCTTCGGCGTGGTCATCGCGGCGGTCTTCACGCGCTTCCCCAGCGCCGTGATCCCGGTCTGGCTCCAAATCCCCATCGCTATCGCCCTGGGGTACGCCGTCTACCGCAAAGGCGCCAGCGTCCCATTGGCGACGACCATCGCCGTGGTCGGGATGTATGTCTGCATCGCCCTGGGCGCCTGGATCGAGAGCCAGTGGCCCGGCGCCTGCACGATGCCCTCGTGGGGTATCTTGCCGGCCGACGGAGCCTGGAAGGCGATCCCCCCCACCGGGGCCTGGGTGATCGTACTGCTGGTCTACGCCTGGATCGCCTCGACGCTGTCGGTCACCACGCTGCTGCAGCCGCGTGACTACATCAATGCCTGGCAACTCTTCATCGCCATGGCGCTGCTGGCCGGCGGCGTAGTGGTTGCCTCGCTGGGCGGCAAACTGTCCCTGGCCGCCCCGGCAATCAATGCCGACGTACCGGCGGGCACCCCGGCGATGTGGCCCGCCATGTTCGTCATCATCGCCTGCGGCGCCATCAGCGGGTTTCACAGCCTCGTCGCCTCAGGAACCAGCCCCAAACAGATCGCCCGCGAGCCGGACGCCCAGTTCGTTGGCTACGGCTCCATGCTCCTGGAGAGCCTGCTGGCGGTTATGGTGATCCTCTGCGTCTGCGCCGGCGTAGCGATGGCCGTGAAACTCGATGGCGGCTCGACCCTGACCGGCTCGGAGGGCTGGCTCCACTTCTACGGTTCCTGGATCGGGGCCAAGGGACTCTCGGACAAGATCGCCCCCGTGGTGATCGGCGCCGCCAACATCATGGGCACGATCGGAATCCCCGAGACGGTCGGACTGACACTGATGGGGGTTTTCATCGCTTCGTTCGCCGGGACGACACTCGACACCGCCACGCGAATCCAGCGCTACGTCATCGGCGAACTGGCGAGCGATCTGAAACTCTCGTTCCTGGCAAATCGCTGGGCGGCAACGACGGCGGCCGTGCTGAGCGCGGCGGCGTTGGCCTTCGCGACCGGCGCCGATGGGACCGGCGCCATGAAGCTCTGGCCCCTCTTCGGCAGCGCCAACCAACTGCTGGCCTCCCTGGCGCTGCTCGTGGTGACGCTCTACCTGCGCCACAAGGGAGGGCGTAAGTTCCTGGTCAGCGGCATCCCCTGTCTGGTCATGCTGACGATCACCAACTGGGCGATGATTCAGAATGAGATTCGCTTCATCCGCAACCGCGACTGGCTGCTCATCGTGATCGGGGGTGGGATCTTCATCCTGGCGCTGTGGATGACCCTTGAAGCCGCTATCGCGTTCCGCAAATCGAAGCTGCCGGCGTAACCCGGCGTCCCGCTAGGACCCGGGCGACTCTCCTTCGGGTTGGGCAATGGGCACGAGGCGGAATCGAGCCTCGGGAGGCGATTGGTCGGGCCTGATCTCATCGCGCCGGACGTATTCCTCGGGGAAACTGAAGACAACCTGCCGCTTGATCTGCTCGGTGGCCTTCTCATCCAGATCATCGATATATAGGATCATCTGGTATGCTGCGTTGGCGTAAGCCTGTTCGGCCAGCGGCGTCGCCTTGATCAACACGTTGGCCAGATCCGCCGGGTTGCTCTCCAATTCCACACGGTACTTGCCCTGCAAGTTGGGGCTGAAACAGAAGCCCAAAGTGGCTTGCACCTGGGAATCCCTCAATTCATCCGCCACGGGCAAAGTCACAGCCACCTTCGTCGGAAGGTCGCGCCGCTGGTTGGGGGCCAGTTCCACGTAGGGGACCTTCTCGATCGCCGTCGTGCGCGCCACGCTCTGCTCGGCCGACGGCACACTGACCTTGGCAACCAGGACCTCGTCGGGCGCGAAGGCGCTGACCACGGCAGGTTCGACCTCCGCCTTCAGCGGGACGCCCTCTTCATCGACACACTCGACCTGCAAGGACTTCTCCACCAGGCGCCGGATATGCACCGTCAACGTCTTGGGCGTGCAATCCTCCACGGCGAGTCCCAATTCGCGGATCGTGTCGTTCTGCTTGAGAAAGTTCAAGACGTCCAGGGTGCGCGTCCCCGTCTCGGTGAGATTCTCCTGCTCGGGAACAAGGAACAACCCGACGTCCAATTCCCCTTTGTTCCGCATGCGCTCCACATCACCGACGCGGGAGGCGGGGCCTTTCAGATCGATATTTCCCAGAACGATGGAAGACAGAAGGACCCCGTTGGGCCCCTCGAAGCTGACCCACAGCGCCGGATCACTGGACTTGGCGACCCGCAGCGTGCCCAGATTCGACAGCGCCAGACGCTCATCCAGCGCCAAGTCCGCCCAGACCCAGATCAGGACGGTCAGGAAAACGACGATCGATATTTTGCCCAGGTAGTTGTTAGCCATCTAAGCGTTCCAGCCTCGTTTAGGACCCATCTCTTCGCGAGGATGCCTCTCGACCACACCGTCTTAGGCGCGGCGTTTCAGGAAACGTCCCTTCAGGGGCGTCTCCTCTGTCGTCGGGCCGGCCAGACAGGAGCGAATCTGCGCCTCGGTGACGTTCCGCGTGAGTTTGCCGTTCTGCGCCACGGAGATCGCACCGGTCTCTTCACTGACCACGACGCAGGTCGCGTCGGACCCGGCGGTGATTCCCAGCGCCGCCCGATGGCGCGATCCCAATTCGACCCCATCGACCGTCCCGGCCTCCGCCAGCGGCAACTGGACGCGCGCAGCGACCATGCGATCGCCCCGGATGACAACCGCCATATCGTGCAAGGCCGTGCCGGGATAGAAGATGCTCTTGAGCAAATCGGCCGTGACGCGGGCGTCAAGACGGACGCCCGTCTCGATGAATTCCCCCAGCGCCACCTGTCGCTCGAGAACAACGATCGCGCCGATGCGCGCTGCCGACAATTGCGTAACCGCCGTGATCAATTCTTCGACCGTGCGGGATAGTTGATGGGATGATCCGGTCCAGATGCGCGGCTGGCCGATCTGGATGAGGACACGCCGGATCTCCGGCTGGAATCCGGTCGCCGCGATGATAAGGACCGCGATGAGAAAACCCTTGTAGAGATACTGGAGGCGCAGCAACTCCAGTCGCTCGACCACCAGGTTGAGGATCAGGACCCCGGAAACAAGAATGAAGATGACGCCGCGGAACAGCCGCTCGCCCCGCGTGCCTTCAAGAAAATCAACGACCCAATAGACGATCAGCCCGATCGGGACCAGTTCGACGACAACCCTCCACCACTCATAGCGTGCGACCCGACTGAAATAGTCAACCAGTGCATCCACCTAAACGCATACCCCTTCCGTGGGCCCGGTCACACTCGACCTGACAAAAAACGCTACGGCAAGCGTCGATCAGAGAGCTTGCTGGGCCGATCCAACATCAGAACCGCTTCCATGTCGGCCACCATCTGCTCGGAATTCACACGCATGATGCGATTGCGCCGGCGTCGTGCTTCGGCCGCGGTCTCGCCCGGCGTCGTCCAACTCTTGCAACCAACGGTTGTCAGAACAATCACACCCAGGACGAAGGCCAGCACCAGAGCACGCAGATTCAGACCCACCGTCTCCTGCTTCCCGTCTTCCAAAGCCACTACGCTTTTCATCGTTTCCCCTTTTACCAGTAAATGTCGTCGAACGCGCGCTCTTCTTGGCAAGCACCCCAACCGCTCCAGCGGTGACGAACCTAGCTGGGGTAGCGCAAAACCTGCCCCGATATGGACTTAATTATAGCAGCCGGCTACGCCCATGTCAAGAGGGCTGGCAATTTTGCGAGCCGAGGCACCTAACCGCTTCCCGCAGAGCCACTTGCGCTACCAAGAGGCAGCCGGTTCAGTCGCCCCCAGCAAGCCGCCAACCTTTCTTACGACTCTGGAAAGCCCATGAACATGAGCTTGAGGATCTCGAACCATGCGACGACAGCATCGCGGCAGAAAATGATGTAAAGGCGGTGACAACTGGTTAGAATAGGGCCCTGCCGCCATTGCCGTCCGTTGTCAAGCGCCTCGGCATCGCGGTCTCAGGCACTTGTGTTCAGGAGCCCGAAATGAAGCATGACGAATCCCAACCCCCGATGACCAGTCGAGAGCGCATACTCGGGGCCCTCAACCATCAGCCAACGGATCGGATCCCCGTCGATCTGGGCGGTACGCCGTGCTCGGGCGCCCAAGTCAGCGTGGTCGCCAATCTCCGTCGAGCTATCGGGCTCGACAAGGGCGGCGAACCGGTAAGAGTGGTCGAACCCTACCAGATGCTCGGGGAGATCGGCGCCGATCTACGTACGGCGTTGGGGATCGATGTCGTCGAGTTGCCCAAGCCCCGGAACATGTTCGGCTTCGCAAACGCCGACTGGAAACCCTGGCGCACGTTTGACGGAACGGACGTGCTCGTGCCGGGCCAGTTCAACACGACGCCCCAGCCCAATGGGGACATCCTGATGTATCCCGAAGGGGACACCTCCGCGCCGGCTTCGGCCCGGATGCCCAAGGGAGGATTCTACTTCGATTCGATCATCCGACAGCCACCGATCGACGAGGCCAAGCTGAACCCGGCCGATAATACCGAGGAATTCAGCCTTGTCAGCGAGGAGGACCTGGCGTTCTACG
Source organism: Sedimentisphaerales bacterium (assembly GCA_028277585.1). GTDB lineage: Bacteria > Planctomycetota > Phycisphaerae > Sedimentisphaerales > Anaerobacaceae > Anaerobaca. Next base: position 13,639 of record JANQFY010000206.1, on the reverse strand, counting down.
AACGTCACGCCCGAGACCTGTACGACAATACAGACCTGGGAATCGCCGCCGGATTCGGAGGAACCGCCTTCGGCGACATCGCTCTGGTCCCGGCGCCGTGGATGAAGCACCCCAAAGGTATTCGAGACATTGAAGAATGGTATATCAGTACTGTCACGCGACAAGACTACATTAAGGAGGTCTTTGCCCGTCAGACGGAGATCGCCCTGAAGAACCTCGAGCGCATCTATCAGGCGGTGGGCAATCGGGTTCACGTGGTGTTCATGGATGGGACCGATCTAGCGTCGCAAAACAGCCTCTTCTGCTCTCCGGACGCCTATCGAGAACTCTATCAGCCCTACGCCCGCAAGCTGAACGACTGGATCCACGCGAACACGGCGTGGAAGACCTTCAAGCATTGCTGCGGCGGGTGCGAACCCCTGATCGAGGGTTTCATCGAAGCCGGTTACGACGTGCTCAATCCCGTGCAGACCTCGGCGAGAGGAATGGACCCCGAGGTCCTCGTGGACAGGTACGGCGACCGCATCGTCTTCTGGGGCGGAGGCGTCGACACCCAGCAAGCCCTGCCCTTCGGCACGCCTGAAGAGGTCCGCCAACAGGTGTCCGAGCGGCTGGAGGTTTTCGGTCGCAAGAACGGCTCTGTCTTCAACACCATTCACAACATCCAGTGCAAGACGCCCGTTGAGAACCTGCTGGCTATGTTCGAGGCGCTGGGCCGCAGTCTCTAGAACCAGCCTGCAAGGAGGTAAGAATGATGACTCATCGAGCTGCCCGCCTACTTGTTGTCCTCTTTGTCCTCGTTCAGTGCAGTACATCTAGTGGCGCGGCGGCACGGATGCAGCGTGGACGAGCCGAGCAGAGCCTCGACGGCCTCTGGCAGGTCGCCGAAGGATCGATGGATACGATACCCACAACCTTCAACCACACCCTCCCCGTCCCCGGCCTGATCGACATGGCGAAACCTGCGTTCGCGGAGGTCGGCGCCAGGAGCGAACGGCGCGAAGCCTTCTGGTATCGGCGGACGTTCTCTATCGAAGGGCCAGCCCCGACGATCGCCGTCCTCAAGGTCAACAAGGCCAAGTACGGCACCAAGGTCTGGCTCAATGGGCAGGTCGTAGGCGAGCACTTGCCCTGTTTCACACCGGCGATCATGGATGTCAAGCCCCACCTCAAGGGCAACGGCCAGAAGAACGAGATCATCATCCGCGTCGGGGCTGACCGGGAATGCCTGCCCGAGGGTCAACCCGGCGGATGGGACTTCGAGAAGTACCTGTACATCCCGGGAATCTACGATTCGGTCGGGCTGATCCTGACGGGCGCCCCCTATGTCGTCAACGTCCAGACCGTTCCGAATATCCGGGCCGGGCGCGTCCGTGTCATCACCGAGGTTCAGTCTCCGGCGCCCTTGAGCAGCGGCTCGGTCGCCTATCGGATTCGACAGGCCGGTTCGGACCAGGTCGTCGGCGCCGCCAAGGTCTGGGGACTCACCCTGAAGCCCGGCGAGATCGAGAAGCTCGAAGTGAACATTCCCATCCGCAAGTGCCAGCTCTGGACGCCCGAACGCCCGTTCCTCTACGAGTTGGAGGTCGATACCGGCGCCGATGTCCTACGCACCCGCTTCGGCATGCGATCGTTTCGCTTCGACCGGAAGACAGGCCGCGCCGTGCTCAACGGGAAACCGTATTTCATGCGGGGCACCAACGTGTGTATCTACCGGTTCTTCGAGGATGCCGAACGAGGCGACAAGCCCTGGCGCGCCGAGTGGGTGCGTCGGCTGCACAAGAAGCTCAAGGGCATGCACTGGAACTCCATCCGCTACTGCATCGGGTTTCCGCCCGAGATCTGGTATGACATCGCCGATGAGGAGGGTTTCCTGATCCAGGACGAGTTCCCGATCTGGCTGCTCAGCGAGGCGCCGGAGAAACCCACGGCCGAGAAGATTGTTCCCGAGTACACCGAGTGGATGCGCCAGCGTTGGAATCATCCGTGCGTGGTGATCTGGGACGCGCAGAACGAGAGCAACACGGAAGAAACGGGTAAGGCCCTTCAGGCCGTCCGGCACCTGGACCTGTCGGGCCGCCCTTGGGAGAACGGCTGGGCCGAGCCCCAGGACTCGGGGGACTGCGTCGAGGCGCATCCGTACCTGTTCATCAGGATGTACAACAAGGACTGGGGGCGCACAGACTTCGGCGGACTTCCGGACATGGTCAACGTCTCGGGCGTCCCCCCTCTCCTGGAGGCTCAACGCAAGCTCGACGTGCCGATCATCAACAACGAATACGCCTGGCTATGGCTCAACCGCGACGGCACGCCCACGTGCCTGACGGCGAACGTCTACGAGAAACTGCTGGGACCCGACTCGACGACGGAACAGCGCCGCGTGCTGTATGCGCAATACCTGGCGGCACTGACCGAGTTCTGGAGGTGTCACCGCAAGTGTGCGGGCGTGCTGCACTTCTGCGCCCTGGGCTACTCCCGCGCCGGTGACAAACCGCGACCCGAGGGCGGCGCGACCAGCGACCACTTCATCGACCTCGAAGCCCTGACCTTCGAGCCACACTTTGAGAAGCATGTCCGCGAAGCGTTCGCGCCGGTCGGGCTCATGCTCGACTACTGGAGCCAACCCCTGCCCGCTGGAGAGGAGCACGAATTCAAGGTCGTCGCCATCAACGACCTGCCCAGCGAGTGGACAGGAGAAGTGCAACTGCATCTGCTCAGAAATGAGAAAGAAGTGCTGTCCCAGACAAGAGCGCTCGAACTCGGTGCGTTGAGCCGCGATGAGCTTTCCTTCAGAGTTGCCTTGCCGCAAGAGTCGGGCGACTATACGCTGCTGGCCAACCTCAGCGCCGAGGATCAGCCTCTCGTACGCAGCGTGCGAGAGATGAAGGTGGTGCAAGCCAAGTAGGACCTTGAATCGGGGAGAATAGAAATGGAGTCTCGAACACCCAACCGTCGCGATTTCCTCAAAGCCGCCGGGCTCTGCGTTTGCGGGGCAGGTCTTTCAGGATGCACCGAACCTGCAGCCCCATCGTATCAGCCCCGCCCCCAAACCCCGGCGCCGGCGACACAGAAACCCAATATCCTGTGGATCACCTGCGAAGACATCAGTCCCTATCTGGGCTGCTACGGCGATCCCTATGCGATCACGCCGCATCTGGACCGCCTCGCGGGCGAATCGATTCTCTACAGCAACGCCTACGCCACGGCCCCGGTCTGCTCGCCCGCGCGGTCTTGCCTGATCACCGGGCTCTATGCCACCTCGCTGGGCACGCAACACCTGCGCTCCGATGTGCGGCTGCCCGCCCGTGTCGAACCATTCCCCAAAGTGCTCCGCGCCGCCGGCTACTACTGCTCGAACAATTACAAAGAAGACTACAACTTCACCGACGCCGGGATCTGGGACGATTCGAGCCAAACAGCCCACTGGCGCGGACGCCGACTGCACCAGCCCTTCTTCAGTGTCTTCAATCTGATGTCCACCCACCAGGGCAAGATCAACGGCTCCGACGAAGAGTTCTTTCAAACGTACCGTTCCAAGCTCAGCGCCGCCGAGCAACATGACGCCGATGCCCTGCCGTTGCCCCCCTATTACCCCGATACGCCCACGGTTCGGAAGATCTGGGCGCGCTACTACGACCTGATCACCTTCATGGACAAGCAGGTGGGTGACCTGCTGGCTCAGCTCGACCGGGACGGATTGACGGATAACACGATCGTGTTCTTCTTCTCGGATCACGGGATGGGCCTGCCCCGCTTCAAGCGCACGCTCTACGATTCGGGTCTGCACGTCCCATTGATGGTCCGCATCCCAGCCCGCTACCACCACTTGTCTGCTCTGGCGCCGGGCAGTCGAACCGATCGGCTCGTCAGTTTCGTCGATTTCGCGCCGACGGTTCTGAATCTTGCCGGTGTACCGGCGCCCGACGTCATGCAGGGCAAACCCTTCCTGGGCGCGACTCCAGCCCAGCCGCGACGTTACATCTACGGCGCCTCCAGCCGCGTGGACGAGGTCTACGAGATGTCACGATGCGTGCGTGACAAGCGCTACAAGTACATTCGCCACTTCATGCCCCATCTGCCGCACGTACAACCCAGTGAGTACCCCGACCGGGCCGAGATTATGCAGGAGCTGCGTCGCGTCGCGGAGTCCGGCGCGCTGATCGGTCCTCAGAAGCGCTTCTGGGAGCCGACTAAAGAGGCCGAAGAACTGTACGACACACAGAGCGATCCACACGAGATCCGGGACCTGGCGGATTCGCCGGCTCACCGAGACATCCGGGACCGTCTCAGTCGAGAACTGCGGGCCTGGATGCTCGAGAGCCACGACACGGGTCTGCTGTCGGAAGCAGAGATGCACATCCGGGCAGCAGGGTCCACACCCTACGACATGGCCCAGGATCCGAATAAGTATCGCCCCGCTACCATCCTGGAGGTGGCGCGACTGGTGGGCCAAGGGCCGCGAGTCTTGCCCGCCTTGCGGTCCCATCTCCACGACCCCGACGGCGCGGTGCGCTACTGGGCAGCGGTCGGGCTCGAGGCACTGGGCCCCAAGGCGGCGCCTGCAATCGACGACCTTCGCACGGCGCTTGACGACCCAAGCCCCAACGTCCGCTTCAGCGCGGCAAGCGTGCTGTGTCACCTGGACGCATGCGATGAAGCCCTGCCCGTTTTGGCCGGGGGCCTGCGCGATCCACGCGAGACGGTCGTCCTGCACGCCGCCCGTACGCTTCAGAGCCTAGGCGCCAAGGCGCGGCCGGCCGTGCGCCAGATGGCGCTGCGCCGCGAGGCCTGCAAGAACCTCGACGGAACGTACCGCAACGACGACCACGCGATGTTCATCGACTGGGCGCTGAAATACGCAATCGAGAACTGTAATCCGTAGTCACGAGGAACGAACTTGATGGAAAACGAGCGATTGGCGGGACCGGCCCCGGAGACCGGAAGTGCAACCTACGTCTTTCTGGTCTGTATCGTCGCCGCCCTCGGCGGGCTCCTGTTCGGCTACGACACCGCCGTTATCAACGGAGCCATCGGTCCACTCAAGGCGCATTTCGCTCTCGATGAGGTCCAGGAGGGATGGGCCATGGGCTGCGCGTTGTTGGGCTGCGCGATTGGCGCCGCCGCGGCCGGAGCACTCAGCGACCGGTTCGGCCGCAAGAAGGTCCTGATCCTTTCGGCCATTATGTTTCTCGTCTCGGCGCTGGGCACGGCACTGCCGCGCACCATCACGACGTTCATCCTCTTTCGCATCATCGGCGGCGTCGGGGTCGGCGCCGCGTCCATGTCGTCGCCCATGTACATCGCCGAGATCAGCCCGGCGCGCATGCGCGGGCGACTGGTCTCGGTCAACCAGTTCGCCATCGTCACGGGAATGCTGGTCGTCTATTTCGTCAACTACTTCATCGCGCTGCAGGGTGACGAACTGTGGAATCAACAAACCGGCTGGCGCTGGATGTTCGGATCCGAGTCCGTGCCAGCCGTGATGTTGTTGGTGCTGCTGTTCTTCGTGCCGGAGAGTCCGCGCTGGCTCACCAAGCAGGGTCGATCGGCCGAAGCGCTGGACATCCTGGCGCGGGTCGACGGCGCCGCCTACGCCCAGACCGAACTGGCCGAGATCAAGGAGGCTCTGTCACACGAGAGTGGTTCGCTGAGGCAGCTCCTCCAGCCAGGAATGAGGATCGTCCTGGTCATCGGCATTGCCCTGGCGGTCCTACAGCAGATCACGGGGATCAACGTCTTCTTGTATTTCGGAACCGAGATCTTCAAGAAGATGGGCTCAGAGACGAACGCCGCCTTGCTGCAAACAATCATCGTCGGCGCCGTGAACCTGACGTTCACGGTGATCGCGATCTGGACGGTGGACCGGCTGGGTCGAAAGCCGCTGATGATGATCGGCTCGGCCGGTATGGGGGTGAGCCTGCTGGCGAGGGGGCTGGCCGCCTATGGAGAGTCGACCAGTCTGTGGATGCTCGTGTTCATTCTGGGCTACATCGCGTGTTTCGCCCTGTCGGTCGGGCCCGTAACCTGGGTGATTCTCTCGGAAGTCTTTCCGACCCGTATTCGCGGGCGAGCGATGGCGATCGCCACCATCTGCCTCTGGATCGCCAATTACGTCATTTCGCAGACCTTCCCCATGATGGACGAAGATAACTCCTGGCTCGTCGAGACGTTCCATCACGCGTTCCCCTTCTGGCTCTACGGCCTGTTCTGCGTCGTCCTGCTCGTGTTCGTCTGGCGCTTCGTCCCGGAAACCAAGGGCAAGACGCTCGAGCAAATCGAACGGTACTGGACGAAGTAGCCGCAATTTGCGCACCACTAATGGGCAATTAGCGCAACAGCAGACAGGGAACCGGGAGGCCGTTTTTTCGCCGCATTTTGAAAGAAGCCCCTGCGCGGCGGAGGGAGAGGAAAAGCGAGATAACACGCAGGGGCTTGAGGGCTCTACCTGCTAGTTTCAATATAACCTTCGTGCGTAGTCCGGTAAAGGAAAATCTCAGGTAAATTTCCATCGATTTGCTGGGCACCCCAGGCGGACTTCCTGGCCCGCTTGTCACTTGCAAAGGTCGCCCCATCTGCTATGCTGACGACCCTATGGAAAACGAACGCATTCGAAAGATCACGATAACATGTCACTCGATTCCGATCGTCCCCCGCTATGCGGAGACCGATCGCGCGGGTATGATCCACCACAGCGTCTTTCCCGTCTGGTTCGAGATGGGCCGCACTGAACTGCTCCGCGCCAACGGCATCGTCTACAAGGACTTGGAGGCCGAGGGAATCTTCTTCGTCGTCGCCGAGTTGCGTCTGAAGTATCGCAAGCCCGCCTTCTACGATGAGCTCCTGGACTTGGAAACCACGTGCGCCAATGTCACGCATGCCAAGGTCGAACACACCTACCGACTCCTGCGCCGCGAGAATGGATTGCTCCTGACGGAAGGCTCCAGCATCCTGGCCTGCGTCAGCGCCGATCGAAAGCTCCGCCGCGTCCCGGAATTCATGTATCCGGAGTCAGCGTAGAGACTCGGAAGAAGCGACGCTAGGCGACTTGGGGATCGCCGGGCAGACGACGGATCAGGTCGAGGCTGTCGGTGAACTGGTCCTTGGCCTTTTCCAGATACTCGTTCACCTCGTCGATATAGCCATCAGCCGAAGCGGACCAAACGCGATTGAGATACCTCTCGCCGGCCGCGAAGCGCGTCATGACCTCACCATAAGCGGCCAGACCATAGCGATGGGCGATACTCTCCCTCGCATCGACGAACTCCTCGAGATCATCAACGAACAGTTCATCGATTCGGTGACGCATGTCGTACGTGTCGATCGAGTGCTTCTCCTCGTTGAGTTGCTTGATGTTGGCGGCGATCTTGGCCAGACAGCTTTCGACCGTCTCGATGTTGGCCGCGACGTGGTGCTCCGTCTTGTTCTGACGGGCATGCTCGATCCGAATCAGAACCACGCCCGCGATACCAGTTACCAACGCTGGGATGTACCACGCCCAACGAACCATCTCCGCATCAACCACCGACGCCAGCGAGGCGCCGATGAAACCAGCCGTGACCATGAGAAAACCGATGAGCTTCATAGCTTATCCCGCGCCCCCCAACATTCCAGCGATCACCGAGTGAACAGCGAACCCGACTCCAATGACACCTTCTCCGATGACGAACCCCGCCGCGATGGGGATTCCGACCTGCTCGCTGAAGTGACGTCCCTTCATCTTGTCACTGACGATCCGCAGAATCGTGCCCAGCGTGTAGGTCAGAACGATACTGAACGGCAGGTAGAAACCCAGACCGACCTGGATGCCAAGCCCGCCGATGCCGGTCGTGCTAAGCAGCGCACCGAGGCCCGCACCGGCCAGGTACTTGAAGACCGGAGCATCTCCTTTGAGAATTCCCTCGACCATACTTGCCAACGCCACGCCCTGCGGTGCCGGGAGTTCCTTGCTGCCCAACTCGTTCGCGTTGTGCAGAACAAACAGTAGTCCAATCATCAGGATTGGCCCAAGCCAGGTCCCCAGGAACTGGCCGATCTGCTGCTTCTTGGGAATCGCGCCAACGAGGTAGCCCGTTTTCAAGTCCATCATCAGGTCCGTCGCCTGGGACATCGCCATGCAGGTGGCGGCGCCGACCATGACCGAGGAGACAATCGCCGCCGAACGCCCCATGCCCGCGGTGATCAAGATGAGAATGGTCACGGCGATCAGGGTCATCCCACTCATGGGCGACCAGTTCGTCCGACCGATGCATTCGGAGAGAATCACGCCGGCCATCCAGATCCAGAGCGTCCCGAGCACCGCCATGATCAGTCCCCGCGCGAGACTCATCTGTTGGACGGAGGTCACAGCGACGACACTCAGCACGATGACCGCGCCGATGATGCCCACGTAGAGCAGCTTGATCGGCATCTCATCCTTCGATAGGGTCGCACCGGTCCGCGTCGCCGACTGCATGCTGCGAATGGCGCCAATAATCAGAGGCAGCGCCAAGGCAATGCCCGTTAGCGCCCCGCCGACCAGCATGCCAATCCCAACCGGCCGGAACAGGCTGACCCGCAGGTAATCAGGCATCGTCGTCCCCAACTCGGTCAACTGCTCGGGACTCGGCAGCAGGCCCATCCTCGCCAGAATCGGACCAAGGATCCAGTAGCAGGCGTATCCACCGACAACGAAACAAAGCCCGCCTTTGCCCGCGATAAAAGCGATGCCCACCGTCATCAGCGAGACGTACCAGATGCCATTCATATAGTCGGGCATGCCGAGGTGCTGGCCCAAGGACAGGTTCTTCAGATGAGTCACATGGACGAATACGGCCAGCGAGGCGCTGATCGCAACACCGATCACAAGCAGGATCGCCTTGTGGACACCGGCACCTGGGGACTTGAGGACCGTGGCAACCGCGACGCCGCCGGGGTAGGTCAGGCGTTCGAAATCGATCATCTGCTTGCGAAGCGGGATGATGAAACCGATGCCCAGCACACCGCCGGCAATGCAGCCGAAAGTCAGCAGATAAGGATTGAAATCGGTCTGTTTCAAGATGAACAGGGCGGGTACCGAAAACATAATGCCAGCGGAGGCGCCGTTGACACTACTGGCGACAGTCTGGCTGATATTGTTCTCGATGATGCTGTTGCGCCGCAGCAAACCCCGCAAGATGCCGAAGCCGAGAATGGCGGCCAGTTCGGAGCCCTCGTGCGAGAAGCCGAGGATCAGGCATGCGTAGCCCATGCTGATGGAGATGAGGACCCCGAGCACGTAGCCGACCAGCACAGCGGTCCAGGTCAGTTCGGGATACGCCCCCCGGCGGATGATTCTTCCCCCCTGGCTTTCCAACTCCGGCACAACCAACACTCCTTAGCACGTTGACAGAGAAAGCGGCACGCGATCCGCTCATGTTCGGCGAGATTGTACACGGGCTATCCGTCCAGTTCAACTCCACAAATTATGGGAGCGGGATTCCCCGTTGATTTTCCGCCCGCGCGCGCCTCCTGACGAGATCGATCCTACGCGCATCGACTCGAAGGGCGAGCGTTTCAGCCTCTCCAACGGTTCGGAATTCGAGTTTCACCTCGGGTTCATCAGCCGTGTGGAAGCGACATCCGAAGCGAATCTCGCACGCCCCCGAGTCGATCTGCAGCTCGGGAGCATCCAACTCGACCCGCTTCAGCTCGTTCCAGTTCTCGTCATAGAGGATACCCTCGGCGCCGCCCGAGCATTTCAGGATTTGGCCCGGCTCGAGCGTGACGGGCATGAGGGTCTCACCTGTTCCGTCGATATCCAGCGTCAGATCGGAGATCGGCGCGTCGCCTGAGACGCGCAGGATGAATTGAAGGGGCTGGGCCCCGTGCGGATTGTCCAATTCCCATGTCGCTTCGACCGGCTGGCCCGGCTGCATGGCCTGGGCGAGCGTGTGCTTGGCTGAGTAGACGGGGTACAGCTTCCACGAATCGCCGCCGGACGCTTCCAGGTGAAATTCCTGGCTGATGTCCTGCAGACGTCGCTTCTGCGATTCGGAGAAGGCACCGCCCATCCGGGCTGTCTCCCAGGTCTTGATCGTCTGCAGAATCGTGTCGCTCAGCCCATTGTCCCGAACAACGCGCAGGCTGGTGTTCAGCGCGAACCCGGCGTCGAAGCCAGCCGCCCGGGCCAGGAGCCACTCGGCGTCCTCGACACTGGTCTGCCCGGTCATGTTGAACCAGCCGAGCATGCAAGGCATCAGGTTGCGCCGGAAATAGTCCTGGTTCTTCAGCCGATACTCCGTCTGGCTCTCGCGAAAGCCGGCGTACCAGGGCTCGCCCCAGTTCATCCGCGTGTAGATGTGCCAGAAGTAGTGCCCTGGATTGCTGGCGTCGTTGATCACGCGACCGCGCAGATCGTCGCGCAAGTGCTCGTACCACGTGTTGACGAAAAGAGTGCGCCCGTACTGGCCCATGCCGGTGGACCAATTGCCCTCCAGCCCATCGAAGGAGATCTGCTTCAGGCCGGTCTGGTTGAACAGCTCGGCCAAACGACGCGCGACTTCCAGAGAGAGTTCCGCGTCGGTGAGAAATACCTTGTACCCATGGTCCATGAGCTTGGAAATCGCAGCGCCCTTGGCGTGGGACTGGGCCTGGGTCCCGAAGACGCCCCGCCGACAGCGTAGCAACCGCCAGGGCTCATCCTCGGACACTGACGCGTAGCGAACCAGTTCGGACCCGATCTGGACAGTCTTAAGTGTGTTGTTCTTCATCTGGTTGAACCACTTGACCTGGGCGATCGGGATTTCCCGCTGGCTGGCGTCGATGTCCTCGGTCAGAACGCTGGCACCCACCTTGGCCAGACGCTCGTCAGGAACGGGTGTAACATACGGGTCATTGGTCGTGATGAAATTGGACAACGTGTGGACGCCCAGATCGACTCCCTGGGCCTTCGCCTTGTCGACGCAATGCTTCATGCCCGCCCAACCCCGCGGAAACTGGTTGGGGTGAAGCTGGAAATGTCCCCAGGTGGCGAACGGCCCTCCATGATACAGATACTTCAGACCCGCTCGTTTGGTGACCTCGATCGCCTCGTCGATAGTGTCCTCACCGAATCCCATGATAAGGTAGGCCGCGGTCGCGCCGGGGGCGACCTTGCCCCACTGGCCGTCAATCATGGGATGGGGCAACCCCTCGGCGATCTCGATCTTGCCAATCGTCTCCAGCGCTTTCTCTGCCGGACAACCGAACAGCGCGATCTTGCTGCCAATCACGCCGCCATCTTCGAAGGCCGGAACGTGGTAATGCTCATGCGCCCAGTTCGAGACAACCCGATCTCGACTGCGATCCCGCGTGAACGCCTGGAGCGAGCTGCCATACTCCGTTGCGCGGGCCGCATCGCCGCGCCCGGCCATGACATCGTTCTCGGCCGTCGGATAGCCTCCCAGCGTCCTGATGTTCAGAGCCTGAATCCCCAGAGCAAAGCGATCGTTGCGCACCACGCCCACGGTTTCGCCAATGGTCTCGCCGATCCGCGTTGGATAGCGACCCCAGAGGACCAGTTCCACTCCATCGAGGGGCTCGACAGACACCAACTCAAAGGTCACATGCGTTGCGTGCTCTGAGGTCTTGACCACCGCCTTGAACCCTCCGGCGTACCGAAGGGTCAGAATCCCCGTGCTGGCGTCGCCGAGCATGCTCTGTGGAGCGCGGATTTCGCCCGCGATACGAAGGCTCAATAATGGTGCAGGTTGATCTCCCTGGTAGTCTGCGCCGTCCTGGCGATCCAGAAGCCCGCGCAAAGCCCCCGTATCATCGACCCGAATCGCCAGGTGCTTCGTCTCAAAATCGATGCCGCTGCAGATCGGAATCGCCAAGCCTAACAAGCATGTCGCAACCGCAAGAATCTTCATTCCTTGTAGACACATAGACTTCCTCATGTTTGCAAGAACCGGCTATCGTCGTTGCCATCTCAGGCGTCTGACACCTCCATCTGTACCACACGGACGACGCCAAAGCGAGTGTCTTGACGGCCCGACATGCGGTGCGAATACGACTTGGGACGACTCTTTTTCGCAGGGTAGATCGATCCGGCACAGCACGAGAGGCGTAAGGGCTGGAACTGGTCGGTCTCCGGGCGGTTCGTAGCCTGAGGCGACTTCTGGCGACTGAAGACGTCAAGTTATTCTGACAGAAAGACTTACCGTCCTTTTTGGGGCAAAACTGTGATTTGGCTGCAAACACTGGAAGTTTCGAGTAGAATGTGTGATCAGAATCTTCATTAGAGACCATGTCATCATTAGGAATCATTTCATTGATGGGCAATCTGCTGGAAACGATCAAAAGCCCGGCTGACCTGAAGAAGCTGCCGGTTTCGGATTTGGATGCGCTGGCCGAGGAGATTCGCCAGTTCATGCTGCACTCGATCAGCAAGACGGGGGGCCATCTGGCCAGCAACCTCGGCGCCGTCGAGATGACTTTGGCCCTGCACTACGTATTCGATTTTCAGCAGGACAAGCTGTTGTGGGACGTGGGGCATCAGTGCTATACGCACAAGATCATCACAGGCCGACAGGCCGGCTTCAAACACCTGCGTCAGGTGGAGGGAATCAGCGGTTTCCCAAACCCGGCCGAGAGTGATTACGACCAGTTCACCGTGGGCCACGCGGGAACGGCAGTGCCGACAGCGATCGGCATGGCCCTGGGCGAGCAGGTCAAAGCCAAGAAGACACCGGCCCCGCCGCATCGACACGGCGAGAAGCCAAAGCGAGCGGTGCCGAGCATTGTCGCGGTGGTCGGCGACGCCAGTATCGTCAACGGCGTCTCCTTCGAAGGGCTCAACAATATGGGCCTGGTCAAACGCCAGTTGCTGGTCGTCCTGAACGACAACAGCATGGCGATCGACGCCACCGTCGGCGCCGTGGCGAAGTACTTCTCCCGCGCGCGGCTGAGCCAGACCTATGAAGATCTGCGCCGGACGACGAAGAACATCCTCGAGCACGTGCCCGGCATCGGGCGCAGCGTCGAAGAGGCGGTCGAGAGGATCAAGAAGAGCATCCGCATGGTTGTCTCGCCCAGCCAGTTGTTCGAAAGCCTCAACATCCCTTACTTCGGCCCGGTGGATGGGCACGATATCGAATCACTCGTCCGACTCTTCGAGGCGCTGGGCGAGGTGGACCATCCCGTCCTCCTGCACGTCCATACCAACAAGGGCAAGGGCTTCGACCCGGCTGACGAGGGTCCGACGCGATTCCACTCGACCGGCCCGTTCAAAATGAATGGCGCCTGTGTCGAATCGACGACGGTCTCGCCGCGACCGACCTACACCCAGGCGTTCGGCACAGCGCTGGCCGAGCTAGCCGAGGAAGACGATCGCGTCGTCGCGATCACCTCGGCGATGTGCGACGGGACCGGTCTGGTCAACTTCCGGGAGAAACACCCCGACCGATTCTACGATGTGGGGATCGCCGAGAGCGCGGCGGTGGACATCGCCGCCGGCATGGCGCGGACCGGCCTGAAACCCGTCGTCTGCATCTATTCGACATTCTTACAGCGCGGTTTCGACCAGATCTTCCAGGAGGTCGCTCTGCAGAACCTCCCGGTCGTCTTCTGTGTGGACCGGGCTGGCATGGTCGGCTCCGACGGCCCGACGCATCACGGCCTGATGGACATCGGGTACCTCCGC
>JANQFY010000078.1 GCA_028277585.1 Sedimentisphaerales bacterium | reverse complement strand
CTGAGGATTCGCAGCGAGCTGGGCGATCAAGCCTGTGTGCATCTGGCCCAACTCCCGCAGCTCGAAGAACTAACCCTTGCCTACAGCAACAAGATCACGGACGTCGGAGCCGGCCATCTGGCGCAACTCGGATCGCTCAAGACGCTTTCCCTGAACCGCGTGCCGCTGACCGATGAAGGATTCAGAGCGCTGGCTCAACTGGACTCTCTCGAGGCCCTCTCCGTGCGGGTGCCGGAGCTTTCGGAGGAGGGGCTTCACCATTTGGCATCCATGCAGAGTCTCACGACGCTCTCCCTTGGGATAGAGACACTCACCTGCAGTGACGCTCTATTGGGTGAGTCTTTGGCGTCGTTAGGACAGTTGGAGAGCCTGACGATGCGCATGCCCGTGGGCGAGTCGTGTGTTGTCGCGATCGCCAGGCTACCGGGCCTGACCCGTCTATCAGTCCAACTGAAACCAGGCGCGAGCAATCGAATCTTTGCCGAGATAGGCAAGCTCGAAGCCCTTGATTATCTGTCCCTTGATTGCGAGGGGCAGCTTTCGATCGGGGGCCTGTCCGGCCTCAACGGCCTGTCCCAGCTTGAGAAGTTGTACCTGCGCGGTCTCAAGAGGGACGATGCGGCCATGGATATCTCAGGCCTCGTGAATCTCAAGACGCTCAATATCCAAATGGCCTTCGAACGGGAAGGCAAGACGTTCCTGCACGAGCGATTCACCGATGACGATCTGGCTTCTCTGGCCGGCCTGACCAAGCTCGAGCGTCTGCAATTGGGCAGCCCCGGGGTCGGTGACAGAGGCGTGGGCTATCTGACGAAACTGAAGCAGCTCGATTACTTCTCTACCACTGAATCCGCGATTTCGGACGAAGGGCTCTATCACATATCACAGTTGGATTCTCTGTCCGCACTGATGATCGGGAGCGGCCGGTTCACCGACAAGGGCGTCGCCCATTTGCAGAACCTCGAACAACTCACCATGCTCAATCTGACCTCCACCGAGGGCATCTCCAGCAAGGCCGTTCAGGACCTCCAGGAATGCCGGCCAGGCCTCAACACCGTCACCATCGACAGTCCCCAGCTCACCATGAAGTAGCTTCCGTTTGCCATGGGGAATCAAAGGTGTCAGGTGCCTCTTTTCGTTCGGGCGAGAGCCACGGCGGCGCTCAGGAGGAACCAGGCGAACGCTACGAGAATGACGGTCGCGCCGGTGGCTGTGCGCGCCCAGTCCTGCGCGGAGATGAGCAGCCCGCCGACCGCCGAGGTTATGCCTACCACGAGCGCCAACCAGAACATGGCGCCGGCCGAACGGGCGAAGTTCCGGCCCGCGGCGGCGGGGACGATCAGCATGGCTGTCACCAGCAGTACGCCGACCGCCCAGACCGAGAAGATGACCACCAAGGACAACAGTCCCGCATAGAGGAACTGATAGACCGCAACGCGTACTCGATGCGCTTCGGCCAGTGTCGGGCTCAAGCCCAGATAGAGCATGCGGTTGTACCCGTATGCCTGGAATGCGAGGAGAGCGGCGAAGAGCGCCATCATGGCCCAGATGTCGCTGTCGCCGATGGTGAGGATGTCTCCATAAAGGAATCTCTGGACATTGCGGGCCACGTTCTTGTTGCGGCTGACAACCGCGATGCCGAACGCGATCACCCCGGAGAAGAAGACCCCGATGACGGTATCGTTGGCGAGTGAACTACGTCGCTGGGTCCACATGATTCCGAGGCCTACGAGCAACCCGAAAGCGGGCATCGTCCATCGCGGGTCGATGCTCAGGATCAGGCCGAGAGCCACACCGGTAAATGCCGAGTGACTGATCGCATCAGCGAAAAAGGCCATGCGGAAGTTCACCACCTGTACTCCCATCGCGGCCGACATGGGGGCAATCAGAAGCAGTCCCAGCAGCGCTCTCTGCATGAAACGCACTTGCATGCATTCGAACGGGATGAGGCGAGAAAGCAGATCGTAGACCGGTGTGAGGTCAGGCATGGTCATGCTCCTCCGTGCAGCACGGCGCCGAACAGGATCCCTCGCCGTCCGCCAAACTCCGGCTGTCCGCCAACCCCATATGCAAGCCGAAGATGGCCGCGAGATTCTCGTGCGTCAGGGCTTCCCGCGGCGGCCCTTCAGCGGCCACTTCACGGTTCAGACAGATCACATGGGTGGCGTGGTGCGTGACTGTGCCCAGGTCGTGACTGACCATGAGTTGCGTGAAACCACATTCGCGCCGCAAGTTCTCCAGCAAGTCACAGAAAAGGTGCTCGCCCTGGAAATCGACTCCCGCCGCCGGTTCGTCGAGTATCAACAAGTCCGGGTCCTGGCCCAGGGCCAGTGCCAGCAGCACCCGCTGCGTCTCTCCGCCGGACAAGGCCCCCAGCCGGCGGTGTTCGAGGCCGTCCATCCTGACAGATTTCAGGAGGTCCATGGCGCGGTCCCTGTGACGTCGTCGCACTCCGAACCAAAGGGGCATACGCTGCTGGCCTGTAACCATGAATTCAAGAACCGTGATGGGCAATCCCTGGTCGATTTGAAGTCGTTGGGGAACGTAACCGAACCGAGGGCGATTCTTCTCCTGCTCACCGGACATTGAGATCTGCCCTCTATAGGGGACCTTGCCCAGGAGGGCCAACAGCAGCGTGGTCTTGCCGGCGCCGTTGGGACCGACGATAGCCGTGCAACCGCCCTGGGGAACGGAGGCTGAAACCCGATCCAGAATGGTATTGCCACCGAGAGTCACCGTGACATCCCGAAACGTCACGAGTGCATCGGTAGCGATGTTGGTCTGGCTCACTCCTTCACCCCCAAGGTCTCCTCGAGCGTTTTCATGTTCTTGCGCATGACCGTCTCATAGTAGTCGAGCGGGGCGTCGTCGGGCCCGGTGGCGACGGGATCGAGCATGGCTACGTTCGCACCGGTTTCCTGGGCCAGCACTGAGGCGGTTTCCTGAGGGTACTGCGGTTCGGTGAAGATCCCGCCGGCCTTCTTCTCGCGAATCGTCCTGACCAGTTCGAGCATCTCGGCAGCGGACGGCTCCTGCCCGTGCGCCTGCATGACGGCAACGACCTCCAGGCCCATGTCACGAGCAAGATAATCAAATATGCCGTGCGTGGGTACGATGCGGTTGTTCTGCAGCCTCTTGCCCAGCGCCGCCATTTCGTCCGCCAGTTCGCTCATCTTCTCCGCATACGCCTTGGCGTTCTCAGTATAGGCGTTCTTTCCCGTCGGGTCGGCCTTGGAAAGCTGTGCCGCAATGTTCAGAGCGAGCTTGGCGACCATGCGTGGGCTGGCGAAAAGGTGGGGATTGGCTTGGCTGTGGTGGTGATGATGGTGATGGTGACCGTCGGCGTCGTGTTCACTGTCCTGCGCGGACGTTTCGCAGACGCTACAAGAATGGCCCTCAGCGTATTGCAGGGTCTGGCCAATTCCCTCGGAGCTGTCGACGACGATCAGTTTGTCATTGGCATTGTGGACCGGTGCGCCCAGAAACTCCTCCAGTCCAAGACCGTTGACCACCAGCACCTCCGCCTTCGCCAGTTTCTGCATGTCCTGGGGTGTCAGCGCATAGTCGTGCGGACAACCCAACTGGCTCGGCAGCATGAGTTGTACGTCGACACCTTCTCTGTCCTTGACCACGTTGCGTGTGATCTGATAGATCGGGAACGTCGTGCACAGCACCGTACGTTTCTCGGCCGTTTCTTTCTTGCCGCATCCGACCGCTATGAGTCCAACGCAGAACAACGTCAGTACCGCAACTGCAATGTAGCTTCTTTTCATGACAGTTCGCCTCCTGAAGATACGCTTTGCATACTGAACGAGAAAAGCAGTGATGCCCGTGAATATCGCGGCAAATAGAGCATTCCCCGGACACCCGGGTTGCCCGCAGCATGGGCAGGTTGTGGACATGGAGTAGATCCCGAACAAGCCCAGCCACCATTTGGCGAACCCTGCCAAGGCTCGGGGCACGCGAGGCTTCATCTTGATTCTCAACTGTCTCGTCTCCTCTTCTTCGGGGCACCAAGATGGGTGCATCACGTCTGTTCCTGTTCTTCACTCATTGTCTTGTACTTTCGCCTTGTGGAAGTGCCAATGGCATGGAATCCCTATTCCCTACTTGAGACTACCCCATAGTACGTGCATATGTTTCGAAATGCTCAATAAATCTGCAACTAAGTTGCAAATCCCCGCGAATTCACCCTCTCTCCAGAATTCCCAGACGCCGTGGAGTGTAGGAACTCAACCGAAATGCAGGTGACCAACACCACGGCCGGCCGGCGCAGCATCAAGGCCATCGAGGCAGACGCCCCGCAGGTTCACCAGAATAGGGGCCGGGACGGGACTGAAGGCATTTATCTCGCTCCATCTCTCCTTATCGGACGGCTGTCAGTTGTCTCCTACCCCTCGGGACTCTGCTCCAATAAATCCGGGCGTGCCGCTCCTGGAAAGCGAATAGGGATGACCGCCCGCGAATCCGACACAGAATTCTCTTAAGAGGGACGGGTGACATACCGAACAAGTCACTGATTCCGTAGACAAATCGGAGCTTCGCTCAACTATGAAGACAATGGAATGTCATCATCAAACGGCAGGCGAACACCACCATGCCTCGCCTATCGGCCAGATTCAGACCCGGACCGGTTTGACATCGAGGACGGCGCCCAGAGAAGACAAGGGCAATCTGGCCCTGAGCCGTCCTGTCGCCCCAAGAAAGCTCTCCTGGGAACACGCGCCGGTGGCGATCTTCATCCTCGTCAGCGGCGGCATCTTGCTGATCCGGCCGAACAGCGTCTCCGTACGCACGCTATCGCTGATCTTCGTCAGTATCGTCTTGGAGGCTTTGCCCTTTATGCTTCTGGGCGCTTTTCTGGGTGGACTCATCGAGGCCTTTGTCAGTCGCGAGCGCTTGATGTCGCTCTTACCGAAGCGGGGCTGGGTTACCGTCTTCGTTTGCGGGGGATTGGGATGCATACTACCGATTTGCGAATGCGCCGTGGTGCCGGTCGTGCGGCGACTGGGACGCAAGGGCTTGCCTCCGGGCGCGGCGATCGCCTACCTCCTGGGCGGCCCGGTGGTCAATCCCATTGTCCTGATGTCTACAGCCATGGCGTATAATTTCGATTGGCACATAGCCCTGTTGCGTTGCGGTCTCGGCTATAGCATTGCCGTCGGTATCGGCCTGCTCATCAGTCGGATCTTCAAGGGTCAGTCCATCTTCCTCGACGCCATTCACACGGAGGGGCATTCCCACTCCCACGAACACCACCACGGATCAGGCGGCTGCTCGTGTGGGCACCATTGTCACACATCATCCCCCACATTCCGACAGAAGATGTCCCAAGCCCTGCAGCATGCCGCCAGTGACTTCCTCACCGTCGGTCATTACCTGGTCATTGGCGCCTTTGTCGCCGCCTTGGCCCAGACCTATATCGACCGCAATGGGCTCCTGAGCATCACAGCCTATCCGGTGGTGCCGCTGCTGGCCATGATGGGGCTTGCCATCGCGCTGAACCTTTGTTCGGAAGCGGATGCCTTCATTGCCGCGTCCCTGCGAGGGCTCATGCCCCTGCCGGCCCAAATGGCCTTCATGCTCACGGGGCCTATATTTGACCTGAAACTGCTGTTGATGTACCAAGGGGTCTTTCGTAGGCGGACCATTCTGTACCTGGCCGGGCTCATCCTGATCAGCGTATTCGTCACCACCTGGATATTGACCGCGGTGTGGAGAGCCCCAGCATGAACGGCATCACCTCACATCTCAGCCGGTTTCCACAATCTCTGGTTGTCACGGCATGGCTGATAGTTCTGGATATACTGCTGCTACGGGGACAGTACGTCGCCTTCCTGCGCCCGGGATTCGCATGGATACTGGTCCTGGCCGTGGCGATTCTGTTGGGCTTCTTGTGGGTCAACGGGGACAAGACCAGAATCCATCGTTTCAATCTCGCCGAGGCCCTGCGTCTAGTCATTCTGTTGTTGCCCCTGTTGTATCTTGCCAATGTTCAGGGGCAGTCGCTGGATAGCTACGCCTTCGCCAATCGTTCGCTGGGCCTTCCCTCATTGGCCGTGACCAACGCGCCACCGAATCTAGTACAGCGAAACGATCCCGATGACACGACGCTCTATGAAATCACTCTGGCCAATCTCTATCGCGATCCCCAGCAATTCACGGGCAGACGCATCAGACTGACAGGGCGCTATCACCCCGGAGGTGAAAGTACACAGAATCTAGGTCCCCATGTCTGCATGGTCTTCCGCTTCGCTGTCAATTGCTGCGCCGCCGACGCCACGCCTCTGGCCGTGCTGGCGAACCTTCGCCCCGGCGACGTCAACGTCGAAGAGAACGACTGGGTCGATATCGAGGGCGTCTTCCGTATCCGCAATCAGGACGGTCGCAGCATCCCCATGCTGGACCACGCCACCCTGTGTAAGGCCCCGGAACCGCAACGACCCTACCTGTTCTAATCTGCCGACATCATCCGCAACTGTCCGCGTGGGTTGAGAACCTCTGACGCGTGGGTTAAGAACCCACCCTACATCTGTTCCGGCCAGCCGAGGGCGACCGGGGGTCGGGCGACCGGGGGTCGCATCTTAATTATTCATTATTCGTTGAGTTCTGCAGGGACACCTTGTCCCTGGTGACGGACTGCGGAGAAGGGGATCGCAGATCTCTAGTGTTCTGTCACCGCCCCCGGAAAGTCTTGACAAGCCTCCATGCCTACTTGTATAATGGAGTATATTGGAATGCGTGCATGTCCCAGGGAGGGGGCGATTCTTACGGTGCGGTCTACTGAGAGTTATGGACGGGTCACTCGTCTTCTGCGCCAAGCTTGCAGCCTTGGCCCGGGCAAGCGAGTTTCCCCATCCCGCGAGTCTTGCGCGGTGAGGCCGGTGGTCTCGGACTTCGCGCCGGCGAGGCGATGCGAGGTAACCTGAAGACGGAGGGTAGCGTATGATGACTTGGAACTTCGGAAACACAAGCCAGTGCTTTGGTTTGGGAAGATGGTTGAATCGTTGTTTCACCTGTATCTGTCTGCCTCTGCTGGTCTTCACCGGTTCGGCGGCCTATGGGCAGGATCTCGTAGGCGACGGCACGGCCGGCTATGTAGACGTAGACTATCACTCCTATCCCCGCGTATACACCGTTGAGCAAGGTCATCAGTCGGGGGGCAACGTCTTTTACAGCTTTGATCATTTTAACACCTCTTACGGAGCCAAAGTCACATTCGATGATGCAGGTTCATCGAACAGCATTTCGCGGGTAACAGGCTCAGGACCTTCCACCATCGTGGGGAGACTGGAATCCTCCTCCGATCATTTCGTTCTGATGAACCCTGCAGGCATCACCCTGGCATTCAGGGGAACCGGTCATGATCCCGCCCTTGACATGACAGGCCATGCCACTTTCACGACGGCCGATTCGATACAATTCGAGCGTGGAACGCTTGATGCCAGCGTGGACTCGCTCACGTTTCCTTCTTGGCCTATTGAGAAGTACGTCTTCTCGGATGACACAGCTGGGAGTATCAACGTTGATAATATCCAGATACATTTCTCTCAATACCTAAAATCCCTAAATCTGTTGGGTGCTGGGATCAATATTTCCAATTCAAGTCTAGATCTACAAGCCATTGCCCTGGCGAGTGTAGGCCCAAACGGCGAAGTGCATACCCCGTCTTACTCGCATCTTTCTCCAGCACCGGACGTTGGTATTACCAGTGGAGGGGACATCTCGCTACGTAACGCCTACTTCAGGCTTGAGCCAATAGCCTCTGACTCTGCACCGGTCAGTTTTCACGCCCACTGCAACAAGTTCTCCGCCGTAGGTGGTCAAATTGCTGCTTATGCCAATAGTACAGTTAGTGGCGGAAAGATCTTAATTGATGCCTTGGATTCAATTGAACTTAGCGCTAGTGGCATTAACGCGATAAATTATTATAATACAGGATCAGGTAAGGGACCTGACGTTCATCTGATTGCCGGCAACTCAATCAATTTAGACGATGCATCGATCAGTGCTAAGACCTTTGGAAGCGGACCTGCAGGGCAGATCCTGATAGAAGCCCCCGAGGTCTCGGGCGATTTTCGAGCAGAAGGCGAGTTGGTCTTTCAGCGCTACTCCGGGGACACACTTTGTTCGAGCAATATCTCAGACTACTATGGCCCTGCCTCCTTAACCAAAGCCGAAGCCGGCACACTCACCCTCTCCGGAGCGAGCACCTATAGCGGTGACACCACGGTTGCTGGGGGAACGCTTGCCCTGACTACCGCGGGAAGTCTTATGTCTCGAGGGACCATCACGACCGAAACAGGCACAACACTCGTTAATCACGGTGTGATCAGCAATAACGGCGTGTTTGACAATACCGACGGCACGTTCGAGAACCATGGCCGCCTTGAAGGAAACGGCACGTTCATAGGCGATTTTGACAACACGATCGGCACCCTGGCTCCCGGCAACTCGGCCGGCACGATGGAG
>JANQFY010000193.1 GCA_028277585.1 Sedimentisphaerales bacterium | reverse complement strand
GTCCAACGCGTGCTTAGATCACCCAGGGCTCTCGGCGGGCCACGTCGACGAGACGGTTGGCTTCCTCGTCGCCGACGAACTGCTGCGCGACCGTGTCCCACTTCAGCGACCGCTCCAGTTCGTAGGCGATCAGGAACAGGTGACAGACGGTCGTCGTGTGGACCGCGAACTCGATGTCACGGAACGGTTTGCGGCGGGTCTTGACACAATCGATGAAATCGCCGTAGATGCCCCCCGTCCCCGCGTAGTTCGGCACGGGCTTGGCCGCGGCCTGTTCGTTCGACCATTCCACGTGCATATTGCCCTGCCCCGGACGGTTGTGGTGCAGCAGCTTGCCGTTGGGATAGCGACAAGTCGCGAACTTCTTGCCGTCCTCGTTGTGGAAGATGACCTCTTCCGGCTCATACTCGCGCACGTCGATGGCGTAGGTCGCGCCGCCGAAATGGTGCGCGCCCCAGTCGGTCATGCCGCCGCCGGAGTAGTCCTTGAACGAGCGCCAGCAGGTGCCGTTGATGTTGTAGCTGCCGCTGATCCGGTGCGGATGGTACGGGGCCCACGGAGCCGGGCCGAGCCACATGTCCCAGTCGAGCCCCTCGGGGATCGGCTCGCCCTTCTTGTTGCACTCCATCGGGAACGGACCAACGTTGACGTTGATCGACTTGACCTGGCCCTTCTGGCCGCCCCAGCAGTCGTTGACCGTGCCCCGGTAGTCTTCCAGGACGCGCTGGCTGCCGCCGGAGACGATGCGGCTGTACCGCCGGGCGGCTTCGATCATCAGCTTGCCTTCGCGAAGCGTCTTGGTCTCGGGCTTCTGACAGTAGATGTCCTTGCCGTTGCGGCAGGCCTCAATCACGATGATCGCGTGCCAGTGGTCGGGCGTCGCACAGTGCACCGCGTCGATATCGTCGCGATCCAGGACCTCGCGGAAATCGTTGTACGTCTTGCAGTCCGTGTTGCCGTACTTCTCGTCCACCCGCCGCTTGGCGTCGTCGCGCGCGCTCTTCTTCACATCGCACGTCGCGACGTACTGGACATCGTTGCGGCCCAGGAACGATCCGAGGTCGCCCCGACCCATGTTGCCGATACCGATGCCGGCCATGACAATGCGATTGCTCGGCGCGGTGCTCCCCGCATTGCCCATGGCGGACGCCGGGATCAGGTACGGCATCGCCACCGAGGCGGCCGTCGCCTTGAGAAAGGTCCTACGACCGCAGGACGCGCCTGGGTCCTTCGTTGGTTGATTCTTCTGGTTTGCCACGGTTCGTTCCTTTCCTGGAGTTCGTGTTGATGATTACTCCGAAGTCACAGCGATTCCAAAACGCAGGCCCTGACGGCTTGCGCGGAGCGTTCTACTTGAGTCCTCGTCGTTCGAGCAGCGCGTCGACCTTGGGCTCGGCGCCTCGGAACTTGATGTACTGAGCCATCGTATCGTTGCTCCCCTTCGAGAGCACGTGCTTTCTGAACGCCGCCGCCAGTTCCTTATTGAACAGGTCGGTCTCTTTGAACGCCTGGAAGGCGTCGGCATCGAGGACGGCGGCCCAGATGTAGCTGTAATAGCCGGAAGCGTATCCGCCGCTAGAGAAGATATGCCCGAAGTTCGTGCTCTGATAGCGGGACTCGATCTCGTCCATCAATCCGATCTTACGCAGCGACGCTTCTTCAAACGCCGCGGCGTCCCGCTCCGAGGCGTCCGTGAGCACGTGCCAGTCCATGTCCAGGAACGAGGCGGCCAGATACTCCACCGTCGCGAAGCCCTGGTTGAAGTGCCGGGAACGCTGAAGCTTGTCGATCAGTTCCCGCGGGATGGGTTCACCCGTCTCGTAATGCAGTGCATAGCGTTTCAGGACCGCCGGATCGTTCGCCCAATTCTCCATGATCTGCGAGGGCAACTCGACGAAATCGCGGGGCACCCGCCGCGATCCGCTGTAGACGGTATCGGCGAACAGGCTATTCAGTGCATGACCCAGCTCGTGGAACAGCGTCTCGACCTCGTCCATGCTCATCAGCGAAGGTTTGTCGGCCGTGGGCTTGGCGAAGTTCCCCACGTTGAAGACCAGCGGCGTGATGAACTGGCCTGCGATGTTGGACTGGCTCCGCAATGTGCTGGACCAGGCGCCGCTGCGCTTGCCGTTGCGCGGGAAGTAGTCGGAATAGAAGACGCCTATATGCGTGCCGTCAGCCTCCAGGACCTCGAAGACCTCGACGTCCGGGTGGTAGACCTGAATGTCGTCGCGCTCGACGAATCGGATGCCATACAGCTTCTGGGCGACATCGAACGCGCCCTGACGCACGTTCTCCATCTTGAAATAGGGACGCAGCATCGCGTCGTCCAAGGCGTACTTCTCCTTCTTGACCTTCTCGGCGTAGTGCCACCAGTCCCAGGCCTGCAGCTTGAAATCGCCACCCTCTCGGTCGACGATCGCCTGCATATCCTCGATCTCCTGCTGAGCCCTCTTCAACGCGGGCGTCCACAGATCGTTGAGGAACGTATAGACCTTGTCGGGTGTCTTGGCCATGTTCCTTTCCAAGACGTAATCGGCGTGGGTCTTGTAGCCCAACAGATTCGCCCGCTCGACTCTCAGCGCGGCGATCCGGGAAATCAGCTTCTTGTTGTCGTGTTCGTCGTCGTTATTGCCCCGATTGATGTACGCCTTAAAGACGATCTCCCGCAAGGGGCGACGCTCCGAATAGATCAGGAAGGGAGTGAAACTGGGCCTCTGCGTGGTGAAGACCCACTTGCCCGGCATGCTCCTTTCTTTGGCCAGTTCGGCCGCAGCCTGGATCACGTCGTCGGGCAGACCGGCCAGGTCCGCCTCTTTGTCGATGACCAGGCCGATCGCGTTGGTCTGCTGCAGATGGTTCTGCCGGAACTGGACGTAGAGCTTGCTGAGTTCCTCGTTGATCCCGCGCAGCGTCTCCTTGTCGTCATCGTTCAGGGCCGCCCCGCTCCGGACGAAATTCAGATAGGTGTTCTCCAGCAGCGTGTGCTGTTCGGCGGTGAGTCCCAGGCGGTCCCGCTGCTTATAGATCGTCTCAATCCGGGCGAACAGCGCCTCGTTCAGCTTGATGTCGTCGTTATGCTGGGCCTGCAGCGGCGCCATCTCCTTGGAGATCGCCTGCAGTTGCTCGTTGGTGTTGGCCCCATTAAGGCAACTGAACACGCGACCGGCGCGGTCGAGCGATTCGCCGCTCTGCTCCATCGCCTCGATCGTGTTGGCGAAGGTCGGTGCTTCGGGATTGTTCGCAATCGCCTGGACCTGGGCTTTCTCAGTCGCCATCGCCTCCAGGAAAGCGGGCTTGAAATCCTCGTTCTGAATCTGATCGAACGGGGGCGTCTCAAAGGGCGTTTCCCACTCCTGCAAGAGAACGTTCTTCGAAGGCATGCTGCAACCGGCGGTGAGTACGGCGAGGGTGAATAGGCACATGATCTCTTTCATCTTCCGTATCCTTTTAGTTTGACCCGAGACTGTCCACGCACAGCATACCGCCCTTGCCCGCCCGGGGCAAGATGTGATCTCGGCGCCGGAGACGAGGCTAAGCTCACAGAACACCACGTCCTTCACCTAGGCCGAGAGGCTATAGGTCCAATAGGTCCTATAGGACCTATACTCCAGACTCTCGGTTGACAGACATTCATCGCATTCGGTATGTTCTAAGGGTCCCATCCGGGGCACTGAGAATCAGTCAACAGAAACAATCACCAGGAGGACCGCATGTTCGAGAGAAGGTTCCTGACGCTATTCACTGCATTTCTGGCCCTATCGTTCGCCCTGCCCTCGGCGTCACTGCTCGGCGTCCCGAACCAAGCCCCGAAAGGCGAGATGGCCGGCTATCTGGGCGTCCCTCACAAGAAAGTCTCGGAAACGTACGGCGGCGGATTCTCCCTGTATGTGACGGCCTGGCCGCTGTTGGAGGAGTATCCGGGCAATCGCTTCCAGACCGGCCTGTTCGGCACCTGGATGCACGCCCAGGAAGACAAGCCCAAGCCCATTGAGAGGATGTACAGCGATATCGAAGGCGGGCTGGGCTGGTGGCGTGACACGCGCTTTGCCACGGAGACACCAAAGTTCATCATGGGCGGCGTGCAGTTGAATTTCCAGGGATGGGCCAACGGTCCCGGCGCGGGCAAGGGACGGGACTGGGAGGAACCGAAAGGCAAGTACGGCGTCGCACAGCTCAGCCCCTGGATCCTGTGGCCCCCCGACGGACTGAATCTGAAGCAGGGAACCTGTGGTCAACTCTGGGGGTACGGGTATCTGCCGCTGCCTTTGACCGAACCCAAATCCAGAACGGCCGGAAAGGATGTGCCCACCGGGAATCACTGCTGGACCCTGTTCCTGAACACCGGAAACTTCAAGGGCCCGGTGACTTTCTTCACTCCCTATTTCTTCTCCCAGGCATCCGTGGACGAACCGCGCGTCGCGGGCATGTTTCTGGACAGCCGGCCGGCCAATCCTAACCGGGCCCTGCAAATGGAGACCCAGTATGTCCCCAGCGTCCAGGCGACCGCCGAGGATGGTCAGATCTATGCCCGCGTGGCCCCCACCTCGTTCCCGTGCGGGCCGAAGGGCGAGTCGACGGTTGTACACCGCATCACGGCTTATTCCAAGAAGGCGCTTTGGGACGCCGTAGAAGCCTGGTTCCAAGGCGGTCCCCCGGCCAGCGGCGCCATCGATCCCCAGGCGTCGGCCGTGCACGATTTCACCGGGCAAGGGTGGGCCACCTGGAGGATCTACGACTACGCCACGCCCCGGGAGGAAAGAGTGCGCATCGCCTGGGATTCGTTTGCCTACCCCAAGGCGTTCGATGCCGCGACCTTTGGCTACCAGTGGAACAAAGAGATGGTGACGAAGAAGGAGACGAAGGACGGCCCCCTCATGACGCTGCCCGAGTACTATCGTCTCGAGCGAGAGGAAGGCAAGAAGCCTCTTTGGATTCCGGTAAGCGCCGAGGACGTTCCGAGCGAGACAGGCCTGGCGAAGGCCAGCTTCAGCCGACCCGATGACAAGCCCTTGCCGCCCTACGTCACGCCCGACGATCCGGAAAGTTGTTGGAAACAGCCGGGCCCCGTGGCTGGTCCCTTCCAGGCGTATCCGGGCGACGGCAGCGTGGTGACCTACTACTGGTACCGGTTCGCCGATCAACCCGCCCTGCTCAACGCCGATCTGACCGATCAGGAGCGGGAAGACATGCAGAAGCGCGTAGAAAAGATCCATCGGAACTGGACGATGGACCGCGACTATCTGGCGCCGCCGGCCTTTGGCGAACTGGCGGATATCGATCCGGCGCTGATCGTCACTCCGCCGAAGGGCCTGGAGGTCGGCTACGTCCCCATCGCCACCCGACAGGGCGCGAAGGAATAGACGCGGCACAGTCGGCCAAGAACCGACCCAAAAAGCTGCTAAAGAGAGCCAGAATTAGTGTTACACGAGCCCTGGGCCTCGCGGCGCTTGGTCTACACCTTGACACAGGTCCGGCGAATCCGTATCGTAGAGATAGGCGGCGCAGGAGAGGATGGTGATGAATGGGAGGAGCATGCGTGGCACAGACGTATTCGGAACGGCGTACGCGGCACACCCAGCCGCGCTATCACGTCGATTCCACCGACATCCCCGCTGGTACTGTCCGCCTGTACGCGTATCAAGCCCGCCCGAATTCTGGACGAAAGGACGTATAACGGAGCGCTCCACTTTCCGTTTAGCGATCGACAGGAACCGAAGACCCTATTTGAAAGGCATCGAAATGCGTACGAGAATGCGGTATTTGGCTTGCCTGGCCTGGCTACTGATCGGCACCCTCTCCCTCGCCCAGGCCGGTGAGGTGGTGATTGGCGACTTCGAAGACGGCCTCGATGGCTGGCAGGAACGGGCCGCAACCCTCTCGCTGAGCCCCACCGGCGCAACGCTCGGCGCTCAGGCGATGCAGGTCGACGCCGACGGCGGCTGGAAGAACAACGGTCTGGTGGACCTCAGGCCCCATCTGGAGATCATGAAGAAGCCCGGGCTGAAGATCACTGCCGACGTGACGGTCTTCGACGCCGATCTGACCACCACGTGGATGAACATTCAGATGGTCATCAACGGGCAGAACAACGACGACAACGGCGCCAACAACAACATCGGTTGGCAAACCCTCGAGGCGCTGGACGTGACGCGCGACGGCGTGCCCGCCACCTATGAGTGGACACTGCCGGAAGAGCTCGCCACGGCGATCGCGGGTGTAGACGAGAGCATCGCGTGGTTCGAACTGGCGATAGTCACCAACCTCGACGAAGCGTCCGTGACCAAGTTCTACATCGACAATGTCAAACTGTCGTACGACGAAGCGACCACGAGTCAGGTGATCGGAAACTTCGAGGGCGCCCTCGACGGGTGGTTCGAGCGCGACGCGACGATCTCGCTCAGCGAAACGGGCGCCACCGTGGGCAGCCAGGCGATGCAGGTCGAAGGGCCCGGCGGCTGGCACATCAACTGCCTGCTGGATCTCCGGCCCCACCGCACGCTGCTCGGGATCCCCGGCGTCAAGATCAGAGCCGATGTCACGGCCTTCGACGCCGACCTGAACACGACGTGGATGAACATGGAGATGATCGTCAACGGGCAGAACAACGACGACAACGGCGCCCACAACAACATCGGTTGGCAAACCCTCGGCGGTCAGGCCATCTTACGCGACGGCATGCCGCAGACGCTGGTATGGGAGCTTTCCGAAGCCCTGACCTCGGCGATCGCCGCGACCGATGACACCATCGGCTGGTTCGAACTGGCGATGGTCACGAACCTGGACGAGGCCTCGGCGACCAAGTTCTACATCGACAACATCGAGATCGTCACGCCCCAGGCCGAGACGGGCAGCACGGATGTCATCCTGGGCAACTGGGAACAGAGCATGGACGGCTGGGTCGCGGCAGCGACCGAGGATGTGGATATCCTCTTCAGCGACGTCAACGGGGTGACGCTGGACGAGTACAGCCTCGATGTCTACGTCGCCAACGGCGATTGGCGCACCGTCCTGACCCTGAACGTCCTGGACCCGAACTATTACGACCTGGTCATCTCCAATCAGGAGGCCTCGCTGGATGTCACGCGCATGGTCGCGGACTGGCCCACCGATCAAGTCCCCGGCTGGAACGGCATCCATCTGATCGTCAACGCCGGCGGCGACGGCTGGAGCGTCTGGGAGAACCTCGGATACCAGGCGGGCTGGAACCAGGGCAACGGCGACCGCACGGACACGGCCCACTGGGAATACGCCTCGGTGGTGGCGCAGATGGATCTGGACAACCTCTCGTGGTTCAATCTTGAGATCATCGTCAACGCGAACGACCCGGACTATACCGGCTGGGTGCTCTTCTACCTCGACAACCTGCGACTCAGCGGGGCCGGCCGGGCCTTGACGCCCGATCCGGCCAACAGCGCGACCGACATCGGCGCCGACACGGACCTGAGTTGGACCCCGGGCGTCTTCGCCGCGACCCACCATCTGTATCTGGGCACCAGCGCCGGCGCGGTCGCCAGCGCCGACCGCGACAGCAATCCCGACGTCCTGTTCGTGAAACTGACCGACGCGACCTTCCAGCCGGACGAGGTGTTGGACTTCAAGACCCGCTACTACTGGCGCATCGACGAGGTCAACGACGCCCATCCCGACGGCCTTTGGAAGGGCCCGGTCTGGAACTTCATCACGGGCGATTACGTCGTGGTTGACGATTTCGAATCGTACAGCAACATTTTGGATTCGGGCAACACGGTCTTCGACGCCTGGATCGACGGCTACAAGGACGACAACAACGGCTCCATTGTCGGGCACCTCAACGAGCCCTTCTCCGAGCCGACGATCGTGGACGCCAACACGGGCGACTGGTCCATGCCGTTCTACTACGACAACACCGACACGGCCGTGATCTCCGAGGCGACCCGCACGTTCTCCGAGCCGCAGGTGTGGATGGAAGGCGTGGGCGAGAGCACATTGACACTCTTTGTCCACGGGGCGCCGGGCAATCGCGCCGGTGACCTGTACCTGATCATCGAGGACAACGCCGGGGTGTCGCACCGCGTGACATACGCCGATGCGGCCGTCTTCCGAGCAGAGGCCTGGCACGCCTGGGAGATCTCTCTGAACGACGTGGCGGCCCAGGGCGTAAACCTGGGAGCCGTCGCCAAGATCACCATCGGCGTCGCCAACCTGCCCGGCGAACAAAAGGCCAGTGGCGTTATCTATATCGACAACATCCGACGGCATCCCCCCGCCGTGGTGCCCCTGGACCCCAACCACCAGGTCGTTCCCGAGACCGCTGCCGCGCCGGTCATCGACGGGCAGTGGGACGCCCTCTGGGACAACGTCGAGGCAACGCCCTGCCTGATCAGCGATATCGTCAATACCGACAGCGCCACTCCCGAGGACGCCGCCGATCTGTCCGCCGTCTTCAAGACCCTCCACGATGACGCCTACTTCTATCTCTTCGTCGAGATCCAGGACAGCGTCATCGACACCGAGTTCTCGGATTGGAGAGGCGACGGGATCGAGATCTACTTCGACGGCGACTACAGTCACGGCACCGCCTACGACGGCGTCAACGACAACCAGATCCGCATCACGGTTGACGACGCCGATCTGGCGGACATCGACAGCAGCCTGCCGATCGACGGGGCGGTCTTCAAGGTCCGGCTCACCGAAGGCGGGTACAACATCGAGGCCGCCATCCCACTCGAGGCGCTGCAGATCTATCCCTCCGAGGATCCGGCGCCGCTGCTCGACGCCGACGGCGTGGAGATCCCCAACAGTGGGATCGCGCCGAACAACATCATCGGATTCGAGATGCAGATCAACGACAACGACGGCGGCGGCGGCAACCGGGAAACCATGCTGCGCTGGTACAGCGATGACAATAACTCATGGCAGGACCCGAGCCTCTTCGGGCAAGCCCGACTGGTTCCGACAACAAACTAGGCAACGTGAATTGACGCAACTCCCGGGCCTGTACCGTTTCAGCGGTGCAGGCCCTTTCTCTTGGATTGCTGACATCCCCCCTGCGGGCCTGGTGGATGAGGAGGTGATAGCGTGAGAATCCGCCCAGCCTCCGCCCGGCAGAAAAGGGCCGTGAGCTTCCCTGCCCACAGCCGGCTACCAGAAGGTGAAGGCAACTGAGGGCAGACCACGCATCTGTCCCCGCCTTCAAAGCAGCACAAAACCATGCACCCTGTGCCCTGATGGGAGAGAAAGGTGCGATGCCAAGGCACAGGGAAGAATCCTTCCGTGGTCCTACAGGCTACCAAAGTGAGAACGACCCTATCCGCACAAGCGAAGCTGAGCAATACGTCCACTCAGAGAGACGCGTCCGATTCCTCGCGAGGCTCGACCTCGGATCACCGAAACGTTCTCTTCCATTTCATTCAAAAGGGGAGACACAGGCGTTTCTCGCATTGCCGTTTCGTCACCCTGCCTCCCCACCGCGGAGTGCCCAATCACAGCCCGCCAAACGCGGTCCCTAAGAATGCGGTTTGCACTCGCGGTATCATGTATTATCGCGCTGGGCAGCCGCCAGGTCAATTGTGGCAAATACGTATTTTCACCACCTTGCGTTCCGCCCGAAATAGGGTTGCATGTCCCCCCTGCTATCCGCTACAAAGGGAGATAGTAGAGACGACAGGTCCCCAGGCGCAGCAGCGCCGCGGAGGCAGGTGGCGCGGGTGAGTCGGTGCGGACCTGAGGTTGCGCAGTGAGTCAGTGTCGGAGGCCCTGGCGTCATGTGTTATGCAACAGACCCAGTCAAGCGTTCATGCCGCCAGGCTGCATGCCCCCCGACAGACGATATCCATTCCCCATCGGGACACTTCGTTGTCTTCACAGAAGGAGGATAAGACCATGCGTTCCAAGTCGATGTATCTGTTTGGCGTTTGCCTGATCCTGATCGCAGCGAGTCATGCCTGGGCCGATCTGGTCGCCCACTGGGCGTTCGATGAGGGCCAGGGGACCATCGCGTACGACTCAACAGGCAATGGGCACGACGGCGCGTTTCAGGGCGATCCCCAGTGGGTCGCGGGCAAGATCAATGGCGCCCTGGAATTCGACGGGGACGGCGACTTCGTTGAAGTGCCCGACCATCCGGATCTACATCTCTGGGAGCGCTACACGCTAGCGGCGTGGATCTACCAGACCGAGTCGTCCAGCAGCCGGATCATCGACAAGATCGGCGCCGGAACGGCGAACGGGCCCCATCTCGACACCCACCCAGGGACGACGCTGAGATCCTGCGCCGGAAGCTGTGTCTCTTCGGATTCCGACTACACGTTGAACGAATGGCATCACGTGGCGCAGACCTTCGACAACGGCGCCGTAAGACTCTACATCGACGGCGTCCTCGCCGGACAGGGGAACGTGCCTTCGCCCCTGGAGGGCAACACGTTGACACTCAGGATCGCGGGCGACAGCGACGGGAGCAGCCTCTTCATTGGCATCATCGACGACGCGGCCGTCTTCAATCACGCCCTGACGGAAGCGGAACTCCTCGCGGCGATGGAGGGCATCGGCAGCGCCGAACTGGCGACCAGCCCCAGTCCCGAGGACGGCGCCACCGATGTCCCGCGTGACGTCCCCCTGAGCTGGGAGGCGGGCGAGTTCGCCGCCACGCATGACGTGTACCTGGGAACCGTGTTCGATGACGTCAACGACGCCAGCCGCGCCGACGACCGCGGCGTATTGATCAGTCAGGGGCAAATGGCCGTGACATACAGTCCCGAAGAAGTCTTCGCCTATGGGGAAACCTATTACTGGCGCATCGATGAGGTCAACGCCGCGCCCGACAACACGATCTTCAAGGGCAAGACCTGGAGTTTCACCGTCGAGCCGCTGGGCTACCCCATCGAAAACGTCGTCGCCACGAGCAACGGCGTCCCCCAGGCGGGCGCCGATCCGATCAATACCGTCAACGGCTCGGGGCTCAACGCCAATGATGAGCATTCAACCGATAGCAGCGACATGTGGCTGGTCGCCTCGACGGGGGATGAGCCGCTGTTCATTCAATTCGAATTCGATGGCGTCTACAAGCTGCACGAGATGCTCGTCTGGAACTACAACGTCGCGTTCGAACTGTTGCTCGGCTTCGGACTCAAGGACGTCACAATCGAGTATTCGGAGAACGGCGCCGACTGGACGGCGCTGGGCGATATGACGCTCAATCAAGGTGCGGCCAATGCGACGTACACCGCCAACACGATTGTCGACTTCGGCGGCGTGGCGGCCCAGTACGTCCGCATCACCGTCCACAACGCCTACGGGATGATGGGCCAGTTCGGGCTCAGCGAAGTCCGCTTCCTGTACATCCCCGTCCAGGCCCGCCAGCCGCAGCCGAAAGACGGCGCTGTGGATGTCGGCGCCAATGCCGATCTGAGTTGGCGAGCCGGGCGTGAAGGGGTCTCGCACGAGGTCCACCTCGGCGCCAGTCCCGACGCGCTGGCACTGATCGACACGGTCAGCGCAACCACCGCCGATCCCGGGGCGCTCGACCTGGCGGCGACCTACTACTGGCGAATCGACGAGGTCAACGACGCCGAAGCGATCAGCACCTGGGAGGGCAAGGTCTGGAGCTTCTCAACGGAAGCCTTCGTCGTCGTTGAAGACTTCGAGAGCTACGACGACGATGAGAATCGCATCTATCAGAGTTGGGTTGACGGCTACGGTGTCGATGGCAACGGTTCGCAGGTCGGTCATCTCGAGTCGCCGTTCGCCGAGCAGACGATCGTCAAGGGTGGCGCTCAGTCAATGCCGCTGTTCTTCGACAACACGGGCGGCACCGCCCTCTCGGAAGCTGAGCGGACGCTCGAGGCCCCGATGGACTGGACCGTGCACGGCATCAAATCGCTGTCCCTGGCGTTCGCCGGCGCGGCCGACAACACGCCGGGCCAGTTGTATGTCAAGGTCAACGGCACGAAGGTGATCTATGACGGCGCCATGGCCGACCTACAGATCTCCGGCTGGCTGGCCTGGACGATCGATGTGTCGGCACTGGGCAACGTGAGCAATGTCACGACCCTGACAATCGGCATCGAAGGCGCCGGCGCCGCGGGCGTACTGTACGTTGACGAGATCCGCCTGTACCCACGGGAGACCGAGATGATCGAACCGGTCGACCCTGGGACGGCCAATCTCGTCGCCCACTACCCCTTGGATGCCGACTTCCAGGATAGCACAGGCAATGGCAACCACGCGGCGACGGTGGGTGACACCGTGATCGTAGCGGACGCGACCCAGGGCGGCGTCGCCAGCTTCGACGGTCTGGGCGATGCGGTCCAGATCCCCCCGCTGGCCGGCGGCACAGCAGCCGAGGCGACGATCGCGATGTGGATGAATACCGATATCGCCTGGACCAGCGGGTTGCTCAGCCTCTTCCACAGCGACGACTGGACCGCCGGCGACATCCACATGCACATCAGCAGCGGCGGGTACTTCACCGCGGGCATCAACGGCATGGGAGGCAACCTGCGGAGCGCCACCATGCCGGTCGCCGACGAGTGGTATCAGGTTTCGGTTTCGGTCTCGGCCCAGCACATGGGGCTCTACGTCAACGGCATCGAGGAAGACGCCCGCGCCCCGGAGGCGGTGCCGGAGGCCCTGATCCTGGGCGAGGGCCATCTCGGCGCCTGGCTCAGCGGCGCGAGCCTGCAACGCCACCTGACGGGCCAGATCGACGACGTGCGCTTCTACGATCGCGCCCTGTCCTATGCCGAACTGGTGAATCTGGCCGGTCGAACGACGCCGCTCTACAGACCTTTCTAGAAATACGGCACAACGCCCAACCTTAAGGCCAGGGCGTGTTACGAGAGACGGACAAGGGGCTGTGGGCCTTGCTCACAGCCCCTCTTTCTGCGCATGGTGAAACCGTCTTCCGCCGCGCAGCCGACCGATCCCAGGCTACACGCTGCGCTTAACGATAGGGCCGCGGCTTCGGGTCCAGCCATCGAACGACGCGATCCTTCAGCGCCCAGGCCGTGAAGAAATTGCCCTTCGGCGTATGGTGACCATTGTAGAACGGCGCCACGTAGCGATCGATGTCGCCCCGGTGCGAGCCGTAGTCTGCCGCAAACACCTCGAGCATATCGAGTACGGGGAAGGACCGCCCGCCAAGCCAGTCGACGAACTCCCGGTCAAAACGCGACTGCCCCGACAGATGTCTCTTGACGTTGCCCGAGCCGAACGAAAGCATGACCATCAACTGCTTCTGATTGGCCCGGGCAAACGCCTCGGCCCATGTCACCACCTGACGGGTCGCGAACAGCGCCGCCTCGGTATGAATCTTCCTGATCCGCTGGCCGACGTGCGTGTTCGCGACCTTCTCGGCGGGAATGCCGAACGTGACCGCAACGGGATCGACGAGCGAAGCCGAAATGTCACGTCCCCCCTGGCGGGCGGCCAGCACCATCTGCAGGAGCGGATCGTCTCGGAATGTTCGCCAGAGGTAGTCTTCGTCGCAGAGCCGGTACAGGTCCTCCGGCGTCTTCGAGACGTTCTCCATCTGTTGGCACCGTCCCTGGGCGACGTCGACCCTCAAATGGGGCAACGTGAAACCACAGCGTGAGCCTTGTCCGAAGCGAATGCTCCGCCAGGCATCAAGGTTGCGATAGTGGTCGTCGTCCCAGATGTTGAGAATGACGTACCCGCCGCGGATGTTCTTCTCGACCTTCACCATCCGGCGATAGGCCTGATAGACGCTGTAGCCGCCCACCCCGTAGTTTCGGACCGGCTCCTGGATATGGGCGGCCAGGTACTCTTGCCACGTCTCGTTGTTGCTGGCCTGGCTGCAATGCGTGAAGCTGTCTCCGTACGTGCGGATGCGATGGGGCGCCTCGGGGAAATTGACCGCCTTGCGGGCTCCGTCGCGTTCGTAATCGTAGAAGACCTTCGACCCGTCAACGCCCGTACTGCCCACCGCCTGGTGATGGACCCACCCCAGTTCGGGATCGTACTGAAAGACTTCACCGGGCCGCTTGTCTCTCGGGCCATATTCGCCTGAGATGAAATCGGCTACCCGTTGTCGGTCCGGCATGATCGAACGCAGGTACTTCCGCGCCCGCGCTTCGTAATCGCGATCGGCCGCCTTCGCGGCCCGGCCGAAAGATGAAGCCGCCACCGAAGCGCCGAGTAGACCATTTAGAAACTCGCGTCTGCGCATCATTCGATCTCCTTACCCAAGTCCCTTTCGACGCAAAGCCAGAGCACATCAGGGTATACGATGAAACACCGTTTGACCATATGGAAATGACGGGTACGAGGAATCGGAGGCAACCGCCCACCAAGTGGACGGTGATAGAGACCACAGAATCGCCACAAAAAGAATCCACATTGGCTGAACCGCCGGCGAGCTGGGTTAGTAAAGCAGCAGCGATTGGCACGATGCTTCTTCAGGCGAAAGGAGACGCACATGCGCGTACACAAGGATGACATCCCCGTCAAGATGACCGTTCCGGGGGCCACGGCCCGGCAGCAATGCGACTTCGGCGATACGACCTCGTACGGAACCATCTCCGGCGAGCACTACGCCCTCAAGGCGGGCACCGATTTTGGCCCCTTGTTGAAGGGATTGGAGGACGATCTGTGTCAGTGTCCCCACTGGGGATACGTCATGGAAGGCGAAGCCGAAGTCACTTACACCAACGGCGAGACAGAGATCGTCTCCGGGGGCGACTTGTACTACTGGCCTCCGGGGCACACCGTTCGGATCACGCAAGATGCGGAAATGGTTATGTTCAGCCCCCAGGCCGAGCACGGCGTCGTGATGGACCACATCATCCAGCAGTTGGCTCAGGTGTGACAGAGCGGTTAAATAGGTCCTATAGGTCCCATAGGACCTATTCAACTCTGGATCGAAACACGACCCGACTGCTGGCAGTTTTCAGTAAGGAGGTCGATGGACGACGATCGCCTTGACGGGGGGCGGGACGTTGCCATCGGCGACCAATGCCAGTGTGTGCTCGGTGTTCTCCAGGTTGGAAGCCAGCACCGTTGGGTACTCGCGGGCTGGCTCTTCCACCTTAGGGGCTCGATACGTGTCGCACCCCATCAGCACCACGCGCCAGCGCACCTTGAACCCATCGGGCGCGGGCTGCTTGCCCACGCGTCGGTCGTATTCGAAAACCCAGTCCTCCGGCTCGATCGCGATCCGTCCACTGTTGGAAACGAAGGACTCCGAGGCGCGTCCCGTTCCGTCGAAGCCGGTCTTTGAGCCGGTGACAGAGAAGGTGAACTCGGTGTGATCGTCATTGAAATCGCGGCAGGTCGCTTCCCACGACTCCAACAGAGGGGGTTCGCGCCAGGTGATTTTCTTGATCGCGGGCCAGCCGATCTTGGGCGTCCCGCTGGGGCGTGTGAAGGTGTAGCACTCGGGGTGTTCGCTCGGCTTCCGTCCGTCAATCAGCACGGTCGCCGAACCGCCCCCGTCGCCCTGCCCCGCCAACGCGACGACGCGATTGCCCGTAAAGGTCAGTGTCAGTTTGCCATCTCGCCAATGAACGTCCTTGCCCACCTCAAACGTGCGGACCGTATCCTTCCATTCATCCTGCGGCGCGTCGGGCAGATAGATCATGTAGCGTTTGAGCAGCTCGGCCATGAGCCAACGACCATGTTTGTTGAGATGGACCTCGTCGCGGAGCACGTCGCCCGGCTCGAGTTGGTTGTCCTTGAGGTAGTCCACCCACTCCCAACGTTGGGGTTGCCATGAACAGCCGTACTTCCGGGCGATTTCCGCGAACGGTGAGCGATGCGTCTGTCGTGTATCGGACGGCCATTTGTTGGCGTGGTCCGACTGCATGATGATCTCGGCGGTGGTCCGCGTGCGAATCTCGCGGATCAGCTCCTCGTACTTATCGACCGGCCCATACACGTGGAAGACCATCAGGTCCGGGTAGAATGGGATCACGTCGTAGTGCAGCGTGCGGACGAGGAAGTGCGACCCGAACCCGCCGAGAGCTTTGTTGGCGACGACGAAATCCGTATGCGGGAAGCGCTGCTTGAGGTCTTCGAGGACCATGGTATGCCAGCCTTGCCCGATGATCGACTGACCGTAGAACAGAATGCGCACGGTGCGCGGCCGCTGCGGCGCGCTCGTCTGCATCAGCGTCATGGTCCGCTGAAAATGCGCCCCGTATTGCGACGTATCCCGAGCCGGCTTCGGCGCCGGGTAGTCCTTGGCCGGGCAAACACGGGCCGGCACGAGCAAGACAA
The DNA here is from genome assembly GCA_028277585.1 of Sedimentisphaerales bacterium. Classification (GTDB taxonomy): domain Bacteria; phylum Planctomycetota; class Phycisphaerae; order Sedimentisphaerales; family Anaerobacaceae; genus Anaerobaca. The sequence goes on along the minus strand of JANQFY010000193.1, from coordinate 4,068 downwards.
GAACAGAGACAGCAAGAGTTGGTAGCGTCTTCATCCAGTTACCCATTGATCAGCAGGTCCTGAGTGACGATCTCGCGTTTGCGCCGTCTAGTTCTCGGGGGCGGAACCCGCTACCCCGCTATCGTCGTATTCATAACGGACGCACGTCCCCCTGAACTTAGAGGATACGCCTGTCTTTCTGTCGATCAGGAATCCTACACGGGGCGAGTATCCCCACTGAGACAGGAACGTCCCGTCGACCTGATGGCGACCCTCGACCTTGATGGGCGAGAAGTCCTTTCCGTCCTCCGACCAGTAGAACTTGCAGTGCCGTCCGTCAGTCGCTTCGTACTTGAGGTACACGGAGTCGCGATCGCCGATCGCTTCTCGAGCGAGGATGGTCTTCTTCTTGTCCAACACCTGGCATAGAACCAGCTCGGAACGATCGACCATCAGCGCCAGCGATTTGCCGCGATGGGTGTATATGCCGATCCCGCTGGGATTCTCGGATAGCGTAACCTGGGTCTCGAAACAGTAGTCTCCCGTCCTGGGTCGCCATCCCAGGAAGTTGACGCCGTCCTTCATAGGCGTAATGGACAGCCCGTTGCGAATCACCGACGCGGCCGGCTTCGGTCTATTGACGTCCCATTCCATCAGATCGAGGTCCTTCTTGGACGCGAACCTGTCGACCAATACCCGCTTCTGTCTCGTTCGTGCGAACGGCGTGACCGCCCTCTCCGACGGGGTGCTGCCCTCGAAATAGGGCCAGCCGGTCTGCTCGTTCCACAAGAGTTCGTCGAGCATTCCCTGGCGACCGATGAACTCGAAATCAACGGCGCTGTAGGCGTGATAGAGATAGAAATCGCGATCGTCGGGCGTCGTGACCAGGGTTCCGTGCCCGGGACAGCGCCACAAGTCACCCCCATGGAGAATGGGCTTGGGGAGTTGCTCCCAGCCCGACTTCAGGTTTCGAGACCGTGACACGCGCACCCGGTAATCGCATTTGTTGTCGCAGCACCCCCCGACCGAATAGAGCATGTAATAGTATCCGTTGCGTTTGATCAGGCATTGCCCTTCGTCGCCGGCGCCGTCCCAGCCCTGGGCATGGTCGGTCAGGGTGAAGGGCTCGCCCACCAACTGCAATCCATCCTCGCTCAACTCGGAAACCAGGATCTCGATCTCCCGTCCCTGCGTCAGGCCGTAGGCCTTCCAGGTGATATAGGTCTTGCCGTCATCGTCTCGGAAGACGTACGCGTCGATGGCTTCCTCGCCCCATTCGATGATCACGCCGTGATCGGTGAAGCCCTGGCGGATGTCGTTCGTCGCGGCGACACCGATGCAGGCAACCCTGTTGTCCCTACGTTTGGCCGTGTAGTACACGTAGAAGACACCGTTGTTGTAGAACAACTCCGGCGCCCAGAAATCGTTCCGACACCATTCCGGCGGTTCACGGAAGATCGCACCGACTTGGGTCCAATTGACCAGATCCTTGGATTCGTAGATCGGATACTCGGGCGCGAAATCGAAACTGGTCCCCGCCGCATAATACGTATCGCCCACGCGAATCACCGTAGGGTCGGGGATCTCTCCCGGGATGACGGGGTTGGCATACGACCCGGCGGTGCGCCCCGCGCTCGCACAAGACGACAGCCCCACGAGGCCAACGGCAAGCGCAATAAGAAGAATCAGATTCGGAATGCGGATGCGTCCCTGGCGTTCCCTATCGGCGGTTCTCATAGTCACTTGTCATCCCTAAGCAATATGTCGATTCTTCTGAAGAGCCTCATCCTTCCCGCCCTATGCTCGAACCAGCGCAGCGAAGTGAAACTCACTCTGCCAAGGACGATGTTCATCCATACATCCCTGGTTCACATCATGGGTCCAATCCCCCCGCTGGAACCCGTCTACTCCCATTGGGCAATGCTGAACGAGTACTGTTCAGTAGCACATGGCATCAGGCATCTCTTGCATTTCGACCAACCAACGCACCATCTTCTGAAATCCATCGCCGTTGAATCCAGTCAACCCACCAACCTTCTGCTCGATCAGACGCTTCGCAGATGCAACGCCAAAGTCATATGGAAGGATGAACCAGTCTGTCTCGCCTCCCATACAGTTCGTCGTCTGTGTGAGATCACCGTCCCTGTCACGGTAGTCCTCAGGAGGTAGATACCGAACCGCCAGGGTGAAGAGACACTTCTCCGCCGCCTGTTCGTCTTCCGCCCAGAGGACAACTGCTATGACTGTGTCTTCGTACACTGGACACGTGACATGCATACTTCGTACCCTATAATCGTCCGAAGGTTGGCCGGCGGTATCTGGACAACCGTCTGGTCGGCCTCACCTCAACTTCCTTATGCAAACAACTGGGACCACACTCGCAATCACGATTGGCGTTTTCTGAGTTGCTGGATTAGAGCAATGATGCCCGCATACTTCAAGTCCGGGTCAACGTACTTCTCAAGGACATAGAACAGAAAGTAGTAGGACCGCGCCGAAGCCCATATCAAGACCAGCAACAGACCGACAACCGCCGGTTCAGCGCAACGGCACAGGGTGCCGACACTCGCGCCGATGACGATGGCGAAGAATAGCAAGCCCTTGACAACGATCAGGCGTTTGGATCTGATGTCTGTCATACTATTGCTCAAAAAGCACACATTCAACGACCGAAGGGAGTTCGAAGGCCGACGCAGCGGAATACGTCGCCCGGTTCGAGTTACCTCCTGCCCAGCCACACCGCTGGGATTGTCGTGTATACCATAAGACCCGTCCCACCGCAATCCAAGCCCGCCTGCGGCCATTGACGGGTCGACAGGAGGGTGCGGAGATGGTATATGAACAGGGTCAGTTTGAGCGAAGTCATGGCTTTCGCTGAGTGAGAACCGTTCGAGAACCAACGTTCCGAGGAGCCAATATGAGACGTCACTTCATAGCCCCGCAAGACGTGAAGATTCAACTGGGCATCTTGATGTTGCTCGTACTGCACATCCCTGTAACGGCTGAGAATATCCCGTACCCTGACGCCCTGGATAGCGCGTCTATTGTCCAGTCTTCGATTGATGATCTGGACAGAGAAGCCATGATCGTGGGCAACGGGGACATCAACGCCCTCATTTACTGCCAGGACGATCAACTGGTAATGCACCTGGCTAAGAACGATGTCTGGGATGCACGCCTGGTCACCAAAGAAGATCCGCCATTGCTCGACGTCAACGTCAAGGAGCGCACCTGGACGGGTGGCGGTCGACCCGCCAGTTGGAATCATCCCTATCCAACCCAGACGCCCCCCGCCGTCATTCGGGTCCAGTCTGTGGGAGAGGTGACGAACGCCGCGATCGACCTGAGGCGCGGTCGAGCGTCGATCGTCGCGCGGTCCGGCCGGATCACGGTGCGCGCCCTGGCGCAAGAGAACGTCACCTATCTGGAGACGGATCGAGACGTGAGCCTGGAGGGATTCGCTCAGAGTTTTCTCCCCGCAGCCGAGATAATCCAAGCCAACGGCGTCACTATCGTCAAGCAGCACTTGCCCAAAGATCCCGACTATCCGGGGATGGATGTGTTCTCCGTCCTGGCGACTCGTGGGAACCGTCACGCCGTCGCCGTTGTCACGACCCGGGAATCCTCCAAGGCCCGATCGGCCGCTATTGAATTGGCGAAACGCGTTCTGGATCAGGAATCCGACGCGATCGTGCAGGCGCATGAGAAGCAATGGCGCCGGTTCTGGTCCAGGAGCGGCGTGAGGCTGGGCGATCGCGATTTGCAGAACTGGTGGTACAGGCAATTGTATTATCTTCGTTGCCTTTCCCGACCCGGCGCGTATGCCATCGCTCTGCAGGGCGGCTACAACAGCAAGGCGAATTGGCATGGGACCTGGACCATGAACTACAACGCTGAGCAGACGTTCTGGCCCGCCTTCTGCACGAATCACGTGGAACTGTGCGAACCGTTTATCGACCTGGTGAAGGCGTTCCACCCGCGAGCCCGCTGGTACGCCGAGACGGTATTCCACTGCGAAGGAGCGGCGTCACCTCACAACCTATGGCCCTTCGAACCCGACCCCCGCCAATGTGTCAGCGTCAATAAGAG
>JANQFY010000130.1 GCA_028277585.1 Sedimentisphaerales bacterium | reverse complement strand
TACTTTGCCCATGTAAGCTCGACGCCCACGACCAGCAGGTTCTGCGGCGGGAACCCCAGATCGTCCGCGTTCAACGCCATCAGCGTCCGAACCAGCAGGGCCGCACCGATCAACAGGATCAGTGAGAGACCCAGTTGGCCGACCACCAGACCATCGTGCAGGCGGCGCCATCGCCGGCCGCCCGTCGAGCGTCCTGTTCCCTGCTTGAGGGTTTCGTTGACACCGATATCAGAGGCCCGCCAGGCCGGTACCAGGCCGAACAGCAATCCCGTCAACAGCGAGACAACTAACGTGAAGCCGAGAACCCTCAGGTCGACGTTCGTCTCCTGCAAGCGCGGGATGTCGGCCGGGCACAGGGCCACCAGCCCCTTGACCATACCCAATGTCAAGAGCAGCCCCAGCAGGCCGGCCGCCAGACTGAGGAGGAGGCTCTCGGTGAGCATCTGGCGCATGAGGCGGCCGCGCCCGGCCCCGAGCGCCATGCGCATGGCCATCTCGCGCTGCCGCACCGTTGCACGGGCCAGGAGTAGATTCGCGACGTTGGCACAAGCAATCAACAACACACATCCCGCCGCCCCCAAGAGCAGCAATGGCAACCTTCCGTGATGGCGCACGACCCTATCCAGGAACCGGTGTACCTCGACGACATGGGATGCACTGTCGGCAGGCTCAGTGCGCCGGAGGCGACTGGCCAGAACCCTCAGTTCCGCGCTGGCTTGCTCCGGCGTGACGCCTTTCTTGAGACGGGCCATCGGGAGGATCGGGGGATCATGAGGCTGCGCCGGACCTTCGGGGAAGACCATCGCTCGCCAGAGTGGTATCGGCTTGCCGTAGGGAAAGGTGAAGCCGGGAGGCATTACGCCGACGATCGTATGAGTCTCGGACTCCAAGTTGATATCCCAATCCGCGTCGGGTTGGAAAGCCGTGAGGTTCAGGTTCCGGCCCACGGCGTTCGGATCCGCTCCCAGGTGATCCCGCCAAAAGGCGTGACTGACGATCACCACACGCGGGCTCCCCGGTTTCTCGTCTTCCGAGCCGAATCCGCGTCCCAGGTGCGGTCTGGCCCCCACCATGGAAAAGGAGTTGGCCGTGATGTCGGCGGCAGTGACTTGGTGAGGCGTCTCTATCCCGTGGACGTACAGCACACGACCGCAACCGCCGGCGACGGATTCGAACACGTTGTTATGTTCCCAAAGATAGAGGAAGTTCGGACGGTACCTGAACTTCTCGGTGTAATCGACGCCCGACTGCCTGATCCACACCAGCTCATGCGAGTCCTCATAGGGCAAGGGCCTGAGCATCACAGCGTTGACCACGCTAAAGAGCGCCGTATTGGCGCCGATGGCAACCGCCAGGATCACGACGACAATGGCCGTGAAACCGGGATTCTTCCGCAGCATGCGGAAGGCGTATCTGAGGTCGCTGAGTAGGGTCGTCATTGTATTGCTCCGTCTAGTGGCCAGTGGCGAGCAGCTAGATTGACCAAGCCGTGTCTCCCCATTTTCTCTCGTCACTGAACACTCGCCACGAGCCACTGTTTCTTCACTCATAGCGCAACGCCTCCATAGGATCAATCCTAGCGGCTTGGCGCGCCGGGACATAGCAGGCCAACAACGCCGTTCCGACGAGGACGCCGACTGCACCTGCAAAGGCAATGGGATCGAAAGGACTGATTCCGTGTAAACCGGCTCTGAGAATTCGGCAGATCACCAGTGATCCAATGAGGCCCAGCCCTGACCCTATCAGACTCAGCTTGAAACCTTGCGCGATGACCATACGCATGACATTCTGTCGCTGAGCGCCCAGGGCCATGCGAATACCAAGCTCGCGGGTTCGCCGACTTACAGTAAAAGCGACAATGCCGTATAATCCGACACTCGCGAGTCCCATGCCGACCAAAGCCCATAATCCCACGAGCCTGGCGCATAACCTCAGTTCAGCGGTCAGCTCTCGTGCCTCATGTGCAAGCGTGGTCATGGCGTGCACTTCAATGGTACTGTCCAGATTTCGGATCATTCTGCTTACGGGATCAACCAGGAGGCGAGGGTCTCCCTGGGTCTTCACCAACAGTGCCAGGTCAGGAGGGCATGGATCTTCCAATGGAATGTATAGCTCGGGATCCGGGGCACGTCCGAGGTGATACTTGGCAACATCTGAGACCATGCCCACAACTTGGGCCACCTCTGTCGTCGAACGGCCGCGGTCCACCAATTGGATGAAGCGACCGACCGGATCTTTGCCGGGCCATAATCGTGATGCAAAGGTTTCATTGATAATGACCTTCCTGGAATCCAATGGACCGACTCGCTCAGAGAAGTTCTGTCCCCTTAGAATAGAGATACCTGCCGTAGGGAAATAGCCGGGATCGACAACGTTGGCTCCAATTGTCTCCCGATGACCGTCACGAGAGGCTTCTGCACCGGTCGAAGACACTTCATATTCCCTCCAGTACCGCATAGGGTTCGTGGGCGTCCGTAGACCCAGGCCGACATTCACAACACCAGGTAGCGTTCGCAACTGATTCGTCATGTTCCTCAAAAGGACCCTGTTGTGCTCCGAATCTCGGTTCAATCCTAACTTTGCATTGAGGACATTCTTCCTTTGAAACCCTAATATATCTACCGAGTGGGCCTTCACAAAGCTTCGCAGTAGAAGACCGGCGCATACCAGCAAGATCGAGGCAATACTCAATTGCGAGACAACCAGCATGGGCATTCCGTAGCTCCTCCGCTGACGGCCTGATGTATGCCCCCGATCCGCTTTGAGTGCAGGAATAAGATCCGTTCGGCAGGCACACCAGATCGGTACGAGTTCGAACAGGAATGTGCCCAAAAGGGAAATAGAGAGAGAATAGCCCACGATCCGTGGGTTGAAGATTTGGATTTGCCAGAGATCACCCATATTCTCCGGCAGGATTGGCCGGACTAGGTTCATAATCCAATAAGTCACCAGTATACTGGTTCCCAGGGCCAGCATCGCCAGTACGGCCCCCTCTGTCAGTAACTGTCGGATGAGACGGCCCAGTGATCCTCCCAGGGCGCGGCGCACAGCCATCTCCTGACGTCGAGCATCGGCTTTGGCCAGGAGCAGACCCGAGACATTCAAACAGGCAATCAGCAGAATAACATTGGCAAGGCCCACAATTGGGACCATGGCTTTCAGGGAAAAGAAGCCACCCAGATAACGGTGGTCACGATCCGATTCAACCCTGGGTTCCAAAGGGATCAGGCTATCCCGTTCCCTGAGCTTCAATCTCTCAAACGCCGCCTTGGTTTCCATCCGCAGGGCTTGCACGGTCACGCCGGGCTTCAGACAGCCTACCAGTTTCTGGATCCTCTCGTCCGTGGAATCATCGGGAATCCAGAAATCAATGACACATGCATGTCCGCTTCCTTCGATAGTGCGAAACCCTGGAGGCGCGATACCCAAAACAATCGCATTAGCATAATTGAGAATTATCGACTGGCCGATGATCGTCGGATCTGAACCGAACTGTGATTTCCACAGCCGGTGGCTTAGCACCACAGTATCTTGGTTTTTCAGTTCATCACTATCCGTTTCCGAGAACATATGACCCAAGTGGGGCTGCACCTCGGCTACGGAAAAGAAGTTTCTGGAGACCCTCGCCGTCCTATATTCGCGGTGCAATTGGCCCTTTGTCATGTAGCGTTCACAGTAGCTGACGGTCGCCAATCCCGAAAGACTGTTAAGCTGGTCCCGGAGAGCCAGATAATCCAAATGATCCAAATGAGTGAAATACCTTCCTGGTATCTTGCTTGTATCTATATGTACAATACGATCCGGAAAAGGAAAAGGTGAAGGGGGGCGCATGAACCAATCCGCAAAGCCGAAAATGGCCACGCTTACGCTAATCCCCAGAGACAAGACCAACACGATTATCAGGGTAAGGCCCGGATTCTTGGCCAACATTCGAAATCCAAAACGTACATCTTGGTATAGAGTTCTCATCTGTTATTCTCATTCATACCGTAATGCCTCCATCGGATCGATCCGGGCCGCTCGGCGGGCGGGCAGCCAACAGGCGGCGATCAAGACCATCAGAGTGCATGCCGCCACGGCGGTGAACGATACCGGATCGAACGGACTGACGCCGGCGATCTGGTGCCGAAGGGCTATCGCACCGCCCAGCGCCAAGGGCACACCGATTCCGATCGCGACCAGTCCCAAACGCAGACCCGTGAACAAGATCCGCCGCATCACGTTTCCTTGCGTCGCTCCGATTGCCAGACGAATGCCGATTTCTCGCGTCCGGTTGCTTACCATATAGGCCATCACGCCGTAGGTCCCGACCGACGCCAGTACGAGCGCCAAAACGCCGAGGGCAGCCAGGATTCGCATGGATGTCTGTTGAAAGGCCAGAGCGTTTCTTATGAGGTCACGCATGGTAGACACCCTACCCTGCGCCAGCCTTGGGTGGATTCGGCCCAGTTCGGCACGCACAGCGGCAAGCATGTGTCGCGCGTCCGGCGTGGTGCGAATCAACAGGTTGGCGTGAAGGAGCTCCTTCTTCTTCGTTATCCAGAACACCGTCGGTTCAAACTGTTCGTCATGTTGATCGAAACACGCATCCTTGACGACACCGATCACTTCCCGCTTGTAAATGAACTTGCCCAGCGGGTTCTGGTTCGGCCAATACTTCTGTACAAGACTCTCGTTCACGATCAGAACCCTGCGTCCTGAATCGATATCGTCCTGGCTGAAGTCACGGCCGGACAATATGGGGATTCCCATCGCAGTAAACATGTTGGGACCAACGGCCGGATAGAATCCCAACTCTATGGTGCCGTCATTGTGTAAGTCGTATCCTTCGAGTCTATATCCATCACCTTGATACGCCGAGACGTCCAGACGCGTCTTCCATCCACCCATCAGACGAACAGGCGTCACGCAAGCCTGCTCGACGCCGGGGATAGAGGCCATCCGACGAATGATCTCCGCCAGCGGTGGTCCGAACGTCTCCTCTGTGAAACCGATACGTTCCAGGTCGAGCGGCACGGTAACAAGCCGGTCGTGGTCATATCCCAGGTCCACGGCGAGCTGTTTGCTCATGCTGCGTAGACACAACATGGCGCCGCACAACAAGACAAGCGATCCGGCCACCTGCGTGACAATCAATCCGTGGCGCAGCCAAAGTCGTCTATGGCCTGCGCCTCCGCCGTCTTTGAGGGCCACGGACGGCGCGAATACGCTTGCCTGCAGTGCGGGTAAGATACTGGCTCCTATCCCAGCTACCAGCATCGCTCCGGCTGCGAAGAGAACGATCCGTACGTCCGGCACCAAGCGCAGAGGTGTCCCCGGCCACCAAGTGACGAACTGCATGATTGCTCGGCTCACCCAGGAGAACGCCAGCAGCGCGCCCAGCGTACCGCCGGCGGCGATCAGGACCCCCTCGCAGAGAACCTGACGCAGCAGGTCAGCACGCGTGGCGCCGAGGGCGACTCGGGTGGCCGTTTCCTTGCGGCGCTGCAGGGTACGGGCGAAAAACAGACCGGCCACGTTGGCGCAGGCAATCAGGAGCAGCAGCACCGTCGCGATCGCCGCGAACTTCAGGAAGTTGACGATCTTTGCCTTCGAGCGTGAGCGCGACGTGCCCAGCAGGCCCCGACCGATGGGCTCGAGCCTGATTCTGTGAAAGTCGGGTGAGGTCGAATAGTGGCTCCAGCGAGGATCGTGACGATCTTCCAACCCCTTCTTCACTTCGGCAGCGATGGGGGTCAGATAGTCCTCAGCCGCCGCGGCTAGTTTCGGCTCGGTCAGGCGTCCAACAAAATCGTAGACCTCGCTTGCACCGAGCTCCATACTTGCAGGCATCCACAGGCAGGGCGACTGCAGATCGAGGCCGGTGAATTCCCGGGGCGCAACGCCGACGATCTCCACCACCGTATCGTTGAGTGTAATGGTCTTTCCCAACACGTCATTCATTCCGCCAAACTGTGTTCTCCAGAACGCGTGACTAATCACAGCAACGGCGCCAGCCCCGGCCTGGGCCTCTTCTTTCGGGAGAAATCCGCGCCCCAACACAGGGACTACGCCAAGGAACGAGAAGTAGTCCCCTGACACCAACTGCGCCTCGATCGGTTCCCAACCATCTTTCGTATGGAGCCTCGGCCTGATGCCCGCGTAGCCAACAATGCCTTTGAACAATCCCTCTTCCTGTCGAAACGCGTCGTAATAAGGTCGGCAGAGATTCTCACCAGCGGTTTGACCGGCCCGGTTGGCCGGTACGATAGACCACAGTTCATCAGGCCGGGCAACCGGTTTGGGACGCAGCAGCATCTCGTTGAGGATGCCGAACAACGCCAGATTAGCGCCGATGCCCAGCGCCAGCGTGAGCATCGCCACGACCGCAAAACCGGGCGTTCGACTCAGCGTCCGCCCGGCAAAACGAATATCATGCCACAGGGCCTTCATTCTTCTCTCCTATTCGCACCGCAGGGCCGTCATTGGGTCGACTCTGGCCGCCCGGCGGGCCGGGACGTAGCTGGCCAACAAGGCGATGACGACCAGAATACACGACCCCAATGCCAGTGTCACCGGATCTGTCGGCGTGACGTCGTACAGCAGGCCGGAGAGCACGCGCGTCAGAGCTACGGCGCCCGCCAAACCTATCGCGACACCGGACAGGACCACCCGCAACCCCCGAGCCAACACCATGCGCCGAACGTCGGCCCTTCCTGCGCCGAGGGCCATGCGAATCGCGATATCACGCGTCTGCTGAGTGGCGCTGAAGTGCAACAAACCATAGATGCCGACCGTCGCCAGAACCAGGGCGATCCCCGCGAAGAGGCCCAGCAGAATCATCACAAACCGCCGGGGCGCCAGCATGCCGGAGAGACGGCCCTCGATCGTCTCCACCCGGCGGATCACCTCCTCCCTTTCCAACGCGGTGACCTGGGCGCGAATCGCGTCGGTCAAGCGCAGCGGATCGCCGTCCGCTCGGAGGACCAGGACCATGTAAGGACACCACAACTCCTTTGCTACAGGCGTGTAGATGGTGCCGTACGTTCGCTCCAAGTGGTTGAAGTCCTTAACGGTCTCGACCACACCGACGACGATGTGCTGACTATCGGGGAAATCGATTTGTTGTCCGACCGGATCAGTATCGCCAAAGTGCTTGCGAGCCAGGTACTCGTCGATAACGATGCCGTTCGCCCCGGCGGCGGCCTCCTGCTCAGTGAACGTGCGGCCCCGCAAGAGCGAGACGTCAAGCGTTTCCAGGAAGCCGGCCGTGACCATCGAGAGCATCGCCGGGTCCCTGCTCTCGGGAGACGGCGACGCTCGCCCGGGAATCGAGATGCCGACCCCTCCGTACCCCGCGAAGCCCAGGCCCAGCTCGCTCAGACTCATCCCCGCCGACCGAACCTGAGGCAGCTTCCGGACCCGTTGCTCCAAGGACTCGAAGAAGGCTCGGCATTGTTGGGGTTCTGGATACTTCCTCTCAGGCAAGATGATCGTCACGGCCAGAACGTTCTTGGTTTGGAAGCCGAGATCAAGACGATTCAGAGCACTCAAGCTGCGAATCAGCAAGGCCGCACCCGTGAGCGTGACGAGCGAAAGCCCGATCTGGGTGACCACCAGCCCTCCGTGGAGCCATCGCGCTCGGCGCCCGGTTGTCGTGCGTACCCCCGCCTCCTGTAATGCCCATGCCATGCGCCCGCTCGATGTCCTCCACGCGGGAATCGCACCGAACAAGAGTGCCGTCAGAACCGAGAGCCCCAGAGAGAACGCCAGGACCACCGCATCGACCCTCGTCTCATCCAGACGAGGTATATCCGAGGGACACAGCCGCAGCAGCCCTCTCGTGGTCCAGAACGCCAGCAGAAGACCGCCCAGACAGGCGACGCCGCTCAACAGGAGGCCCTCCGTGAGCAGTTGTTGCACCAGGCGTCGGCGCGACGCGCCGAGCGCCGCTCGCATCACCATTTCGTGCTGCCTGGCGACGGTGCGAGCCAGGAAGAGGTTGGCCACATTGCTGCAGGCGATCAGCCAAACGAATCCCGCCGCCCCCAGCAGTAGAAGCAGCGGCTTGCGCTTGCCCTCCAAGCGCCTGTCTAGAGCGCGTCGAACGGTTAAGACGTGTTCGGCCTCCGGATCCAATCGCTCCAGATGATCGTCAATCACGTCCAGGGCCGCCCGCGCCTGCGCCAGTGTGACGCCCTTCTTCAGATGCGCGTAAGTATAGACGGGGCCGCCCAACGGCAGGTCCGGTTTG
>JANQFY010000212.1 GCA_028277585.1 Sedimentisphaerales bacterium | reverse complement strand
CGACTTCTTTGCCCGGGAGCAGGACAGAAACGCGGTCGTCGCTCCGCTGAAGTCGGTTCACGCCGAGAAGGCGTTCGACGTCTTCATCAACGTCAAGGGCGGCGGCACGACCGGCCAGGCCGGTGCTTCCCTGCTGGGCGTGGCCCGAGCGTTGAAGAGCTACGACGAGAATTACCTGCAGGCCCTGCGTGACGGCGGGCACCTGACCCGTGACCCGAGGATGGTCGAAAGGAAGAAGCCCGGCCAGAGGGGTGCACGGCGGAGGTTCCAGTTCTCCAAACGTTAGATCGAACCTGCGATTCCAGCTACACCACAGCCGCCGAGAGTTATCTTTGCGGCTGTTTTTTTTGGGAGATCCACCATGATTCGAGTCGCCATTATCGGCGCCAGCGGGTATACCGGCGCCGAGTCCATTCGCATTGTGTTTCGCCATCAAGAAGCCGAACTGACGTATCTGACCGCCCTGCCCGAGGAATGCGGACCGGCCGAGGAGGTCTTCCCGCAGTTTCGGGGCCGGTGCGACCTGCCGATCGAACCGCTGGATCTGAACAAGCTGTCGGAATCAGCGGACGTCGCCCTGTGTTGCCTGCCGCACAAGGTCTCGATGGGCTTCGTCCCCAAGCTGCTCGACGCCGGCGTCAAGGTGATCGACTTCAGTGCCGATTACCGACTCAAGGACGTGGACGTCTACGAGAAGTTCTACCAGAAACACACCGATACCGCGAATCTGGCAAAGGCCGCGTACGGCCTGCCTGAGTTGTTCCGCGACGAGATCAAGAGCACGGATCTGGTCGCCAATCCCGGCTGCTTCCCGACCGGCGCGATGCTGGCGATTGCCCCCCTGCTCAAGGAGGGCCTCATCGAGCCCGACTCGATCATCGTCAGCTCCGTTACGGGCAGTTCCGGGGCCGGCAAGAACCCGTCGAACGTCTTCCACTTCCCGAATATGAACGAGAACCTGTTCCCCTACGGGATCGGGGTCCATCGCCATATGCCGGAGATGGAGCAGATCGCCGGCGCCGTGGCTGGGACGAACGTCCAGGTCCTCTTCCAACCACACGTGGGCCCGTTCGACCGCGGCATCCTCTCGAGCGTGTATGGCCGGCCCAAGGCCGGCGCCAAGGACGAACAGTTTGACGAACTCTACCGCGAGTTCTACAAGAACGAGCCGTTCGTCCAGATCTGCAAGGGATCGCCCGCCCTCAAGGACGTCGCCGGGACCAACTACGCTCACGTCTATCCCAGACTGATCAAGGGACACGTCGCCGCCTTCTCGGCGATCGACAATCTGGTCAAAGGCGCCTCGGGTCAGGCGATCCAGAATATGAACGTCCTCTTCGGCGTTGACGAGATGATGGGCCTGAAGTAGCGGCGTGAGGAGAGCCATGCGAGCGGGGAAGATCAAGATCGCGACGTGCCAGTTTCCGGTCAGTTCGTCGGTCAAGCGGAACGCGAAGCATATCCGCGGCTTTCTGAGCAAGGCCAAGAAGGCCCGGGGCGAGATCGTGCACTTCTCCGAGTGCGCCCTGAGCGGCTATGTCGGCACGGATTTTCCCACGTTCGACGGGTACGATTGGGACCTGCTCAAGGCCGAGACGCTCGCCATCCTGGATCAGGCGCACCGGCTGGAACTCTGGGTCGTACTGGGCAGCACACATCCCCTGACCGAGCCCAACAAGCCGCACAACAGCCTGTACCTGATCGACCCCGAAGGCAAGATTGTCGATCGGTACGACAAGCGTTTCGGTATGCCGGGCGACCTGCGTCGGCTGACCCCGGGCAACCGGTTCGTCACGTTCACGCTCAATGGCGTCAAGTGCGCCCTGCTGATCTGCTTCGACCTTCGTTTCCCGGAACTCTATCGCGAGCTGTTCAAACTGGGCGTCCAATGCGTGTTCCAGTCGTTCTACAATGCTCGACAGACCGGTCCCAGCGTCCACACGCACATCATGCGTCAGACGATGCAGTGCCGGGCCGCGACGAACCATCTCTGGGTGAGCATGGCGAATTCGAGCGGGCGCTACTCGCCCTACCCGTCGTGCGTCATCCAGCCAGACGGCCTGATCGTCTCGCACGCGCGGACCAATCGCGGAGACATGCTCGTCAACACGATCGATCTCAACAAGAGGCTGTACGACCCCATGGCGGGCTATCGAGAACTCGCCATCGCCGGCCAGCTCACCAATGGTCCTGGCGATCTCGACGATCCCCGATCCAGGAACACTACGAGACTTTAGACCGCCTGGTGGCTGGTATGCCCTTTCATCGCGAATCGGCCCCTGCTACAATGGAATCCGAGTGGCAATACTTGGTTTGGACAACGACGATGATCGTGAATACGCCCGAGTTCGAGGAATTCTGCAAGAGGCAGATGGCCAGCGACACGCTCTCCTATGAGGAGGCATGCCGAATCTATGAATCTCTGCACAGAGAGGCTCTGACTCTGGGCGTCATCACTTCCGCCAACATCTGGGACGGCTTCGACGTGGACCTGCGCGTCGCCCAGGCAATTAACGGAATGTCACCGTGATAACCGCACTCCTCAAGCGACTCGCTCAGGAACTCGCTGCCACCGGCATTCCGTACATGGTCATCGGTGGACAGGCTGTCCTGCTCTACGGCCGGCCGCGGTTGACGCGTGATATCGATATTACGCTGGGTGTGGACACTGACCAGTTCATTCGCGTCGAAGCACTCTGTAGCGCATTGGGACTGAAACCCCTGACGGAGGACCCACAGAGCTTCGCGGCCAAGACAAAGGTGTTGCCCGCCGAAGCCCAGGATTCCAAGGTTCGCGTGGATTTCATCTTCTCCTTCACGCCGTACGAGACCCAGGCAATTGAACGAGTGAACGAGGTACTCCTCGAGGGTTGTCCGGTCAGGTTTGCTTCGTGCGAGGACGTAATCATCCACAAAATGGTGGCAGCGCGTCCTGTCGACCAGGAAGACGTGCGGCATCTCCTGGCCAAGAACCGCGACGCATTGGACATTGAATACCTCAGGCATTGGCTCCGGGAGTTCAGCCATGTTCCGGGCCATGAACGAATTCTCTGTGATTTCGAAGTCCTCTGGAAACAGTAGAATCAACGATAGGACGCCATCGCATCAACCTGATCCTCCGCCCTATTCATGAGAGTGTGCATATGAAGAATGAAACGATTACCGCCCCGAAGGGGTTTCTGGCAGCGGGTGTAGCTTGTGGCATCAAGGCTTCGGGTAAGGCGGATATCGCCCTGTTGAGTTGTCCGAGCGGCGCCACGTCGGGCGCGGTGTTCACGACGAACAAGGTCGTCTCGGCGGCCGTGCATGTCTGTCGGGACCATCTGGCGAGCCGCACAACCTACGGCGTGATCGCCAATTCGGGTAACGCCAACGCCTGCACGGGCAAGAAGGGATTGACCAACGCCAAGAAGATGTGTACGGCGGCCGCGCGGGAACTCGAGGCCGAACCCGACCAAGTCCTCGTCGCCTCGACCGGCATCATCGGCGAGCAACTGCCCATCCAGAAAGCCTCTGCGGGGATCGCCCAGGCGGCGCCGCAGTTGGCGGATACGCCCGAAGCGGGTCTGGCCTTCGCCGAGGCCATCATGACCACGGACACCAAGCCCAAGCAGGCGGTCCGCAAGCTCTGGATCTCGGGTGAAGAGACCACGATCGCCGGGGCCGTCAAAGGGGCCGGGATGATCGGGCCCAATATGGCGACGACACTGCTGTTCATCACGACGGACGCGGCGATCGGCAAGCCGCTGCTGACGTCGGCCCTGGCCGAAGCAGTCGGCAATTCGCTGAACAAGCTCACTGTCGACGGACACCAGAGCACCAACGACACGGCGATCATTCTCGCTTCCGGCCTGGCGAGCAAGCACCTGATCACCGGGCCCTGCCCGCGCTACCGCAAGTTCACCGAGTCCCTGGCCGACCTCTGCGGCGACCTGGCCCGTCAGATGGCCCTCGATGCCGAGGGCGCGACGCGGATGTTCAAGGTCGTTGTCACCGGGGCCGCGACGCGCAGCGAGGCCGGCAAGGCCGCCCGGGCGGTCGCCGACTATCCGCTGGTCAAATGCGCCGTTCACGGGGGCGACCCGAACTGGGGCCGCATCATCTGCGCCGTCGGCTCGTGCGGCGTCGAACTCAAGCCCGAGAAGCTCTCCTGCAAGCTGGACGACCTGACCGTTTTCAAGAAAGGCACGCCGGCTCGGTTCGACACGGCCCAGGCGTCCGCCATCGTGTCGCAGACCGAGCACACGATCACCGTGGACTTGGGAGTCGGTCAGGCGAGTGATTTCTGCTACGGATGCGATTTGACGGCCGAATACGTCCACATCAACGCCGACTACCATACCTAGCATGTGAAGCTACACAGGATCATCTGAGCGACACAACGGACCCTGGGACAGTTGCAGGAGGCGGCGCGGGCGTTTTGCCCGCCTGAGCCGGTACAACTTGCGATTTCTCCACGGAGTTGCTGGAAAAGGGTTGAAATACGTCTCCGTTTCAGTACACTGCGAGGAATTTTCGGTAGAGTGTACGCGCCAAGTGAACCCGTTAAATCGAAAGGAGCAGCAACCGTGAAGTCTCTGAACAAACTCGTTGGGCTATCGTTGCCCGTCCTGGCCCTGAGCGGCGTCGCGATGGCGGCCGAGGGCGCTGAGGCCGAGGCGGCGGTGGTCGGAACGCCATTGCTCTGGTGGGTCGCCCCGATCTTCGCCGTCGCATCCCTGGGCTTTGCCTGGTACTTCTACAAGAAGATGATGGAGGCCCCGGAAGGCACTGAGAAGATGATCGAGATCGCCACCCACGTTCGTCAGGGTGCGTACGCCTATCTGTTTCGGCAGTACAAGGTCGTCACAGGCGTCTTCATACTCCTGTTGGCCGTCTTTGCGATCCTTTCGTACTATGGCATCCAGAACCCGTTCGTGCCCGTCGCGTTCCTGACCGGTGGTTTCTTCAGCGGTCTGTGCGGCTTCCTGGGCATGAAGACGGCGACCAACGCCTCGGCCCGAACCGCTCAAGGCGCCAGCGAAGGGCTCAACCGCGGTCTGCAGGTCGCCTTCCGCTCCGGCGCCGTCATGGGCCTGGTCGTGGTCGGCTTCGGTCTGCTGGACATCGCCCTGTGGTACATCCTGCTGGATAAGATCTTCTTCGCTTTGGTTCAGAACGACGCGGGCGAATGGGTCACCAAGGGCTTCACCATGGGGGGCTTTGAACTGGTTCACGCCGGTTTGACCCAACATGAGAAGCTGGTGGAAATCACCGTGACCATGATCACCTTCGGGATGGGTGCCTCGACGCAGGCCCTGTTCGCCCGTGTTGGCGGCGGTATCTACACCAAGGCCGCCGACGTCGGGGCCGACCTGGTCGGCAAGGTCGAAGCCGGAATTCCGGAAGACGATCCCCGCAACCCGGCGACCATCGCCGACAACGTCGGTGACAACGTCGGTGACGTGGCCGGTATGGGCGCTGATCTGTACGAGAGCTATTGCGGCTCGATCCTCGCCACTGCGGCTCTGGGTGCGGCCCTGCCCGCAACCATCAACGGTGTCGAACTGACCATGAAGATGCGTCTGAACTTCGTGCTGGCGCCCATGATCGTGGCCGGTATCGGCATTGCGCTGTCGATTGCCGGTATGTTCATGGTCAAGTGTCGCGAAGGCGCCAGTCAGAAGAACCTGCTCCGCGCCCTGCTCGTCGGCACGCTGGGCAGTTCGGCCTTGATCCTGGTGGTCCTGGCCATCATGGCCGGTGCCGGCATGATTACCTGGGGCATCTTCGGCTCTGTGATCGCCGGTCTGGTGGCCGGCGTGGTCATCGGTCAGATCACCGAGTACTACACCTCCGACGAATACAAGCCCACCAAGGGCATCGCCGAGCAGGCCAACATGGGCCCCGCGACCGCGATCATCGACGGTCTTGCGGTCGGTATGTTCTCGACCGGCCTGTCGGTCATCACGATTGTGATTGGCATCCTTTGTGCCTTCGGCTTCGCCGGTGGTTTCAGCAACCTGTCGATGGGTCTCTACGGCATCGGCTTTGCCGCCGTGGGTATGCTCTCGACACTGGGCATCACGCTGGCGACCGACGCGTACGGCCCCATCGCCGACAACGCCGGCGGTAACGCCGAGATG
>JANQFY010000510.1 GCA_028277585.1 Sedimentisphaerales bacterium | reverse complement strand
AACCGGTACCCCTGGTTCTTGAGGCGCTCGATGATCTGCGGGAGCCGGTTGTAGAGTTTGTCTTTGCGGGCCGGTTTCGTACCGAGGTGGACCAGGACGATGCAGCCGTTCAGGCCCTCGGGATTGCCCTGCTCGAATCGGCGCAAGCTCTGGACAATGTCGTCGGAGGAGACGTAGTTGCTCATCTCCGGCATCGTGTAGTCGGCGTTGGTTCGCATGCCGGGAGTGAAGTTGACCACGGAGACGCCCATCGTCCGCGACCAATTGACGATCGCGCGGTTGTACCATTCGTAGGGGGGCATGAACCATTTCGCCTCATTTGCCGTGACGCCGAAGCGTTTCAGTTGTCGGTAGTTTTCTCTCAGATCATCTTCGAATGTGTGGCGGTCGACGAGCAGTTTGTCGCGTCGCTTCCAGTCGCAGTACAGCAGGTGCTTGTCTGAGTGTGGTCCGACGTAGTGACCCGCTCGGACGATGCGATCGATGAGCACCCCGTGTTTGGCGTCGCGGAGGAAATCGCCTGTCAGGAAGAACGACGCTTGGATCTTGTGTTGGGCGAGCGTCTGTAGAATGGATGCGCCTCCTTCGGCGCGGTCGTGCGCCGTGAAGGCCAGGTAGATGCTCTTCTTCGCTGGATCCATTCGGACGATCGCGCCCTCGGCGTCTTCGACATGGAGCGGTTGCGGTCGTTTCGCCCAGGTCTCCAGCGCCGACAGATAGAAGCTCAAGCTCGCGGTCCCGTCCATGGTCGGCTCGTTCGAGGAGTAGTCGCCCATGTCGTCGTGGTAGACCGCTATGCCGTTCTGGAAGGGGGCGTACTCGTCTTCGTCGAACAGGTGAATGCCCAGCAGCGAGTCGTAGATAGAACGGTAGACCGGCCCATCGACCAGCCCGCCGTAGGTGGTCTCCTTACGCAGGTACGTGATCGACGAGTGGGGGTGTTCGGGCGAGTCTCCGCCGGCGGGCAAGCCGCAGATCATGCTGGTGCCCCACGGATTGCACCCGAACAGCCAGTCTCGCAGGGCCGCCTCCATCTCGAGATACGTCGTCTCGCCCGTTGCCTTGTGATAGCACCGCGCCTGGGTCAGCGCCGCAGCGACCAGGTTGTTCGAGCACCAGATGAACGGAATGCCGTTGAGGAACGGGTCGTCCTCGGCCCGCGCCCGGATCGCCGCCAAGCCGTCCCGGAGGTAGTTGGCGTAAGTGCTTTGCTTGCCGGCGAGATGGTAGTGGCCCAGGTTGACGAACGGGTAGAACTGATAGTGCCGCGCCCGGCCGCTCGACATCCAGGGCGTCACCGGCTCGACGGCGCCCCACTTGCGTGCTTCGTCGAGGTAGCGTTGCTCTTTCGTCAGGCGGTGCAGTTCGCAGGCCGCCAGTTCCAGATCGTCGACGTAGTTGTCCTCCTCGTAGAAGTAGGGCGACACGTTGCAGGCGGTCTGGCAGACGCCCAAATCGCTCAGCGCGAACTCGTACGCGTCGGTTGCCTTGGCCGCGATCCGCTCGGCAAATGCCGGGTCATAGGATTTGAGCAATTGCGCGCCCAGCGCGAAGGCGGACGCGAATTTGCCCGCCGTGGAGGAGACGCCCGTCGTGCGGTTCTTGTGCTTGGCCAGCCCCTGACGCTTGCCCGTGACGAAGTAGACGGGGCGGTGCTTGCCTAGATCGTAGCTGACCTTGTCTTCGTTGGGCAAGCGGTATCCCTTGTGGTCGCGATCGTCGGCGATCTGGTTGTACATCTCACCGGCCGCGGGGTTCATCTTGTCCAGCCATTCGAGTCCCCACCGCGCCTCGTCGAGGATGTCCGGGACGCCGTTGGCGCCGGGATCGCCTTTCGCGTCGTACCGGTCGCCAAACGCTTCGGGATTCTGTTGCCAGGCGAAGAGCATCTGATACGTCGCATTGGCCGAGGTGGTGACGTATTGCAGGTAATCCGAGGCGTCGTGCCAGCCTCCGGTGACGTCGATGTGCTCGCCCGACCGCGTCGGGTGGTCTACGATCACGCCGTCGTGCTGGTGACAGACGTCCTTTAGGTAGGGATTGTAGCCGCACCGTTGCTGGCGCATGTAGCGCAGCAGAAAGTCGGCGGTCCCGTCGTAGACGTCGTTTGCGATGGCGAAGCAGGGGGACTTGACATCGCCCGCCTGGAGATAGCAGCCCCCGGGCCGTTGGAAGTCGGAGAAGTCCAGGCGAAACGCGGATTTCATGCCCCAGCCGGACGCGTCGTAGCGCTTGGCAGTTCCTTCGTACGCGACGGCTTGCGTGATCGCGTCCCGCAATTGGAACCGTGCGACGCTGAGATCCTCATCAGCGATCAGGACCGCCGCCTTGTGCGTCTCGGGCAGGTAGCCCAGCTGGTTGATCCGAATCCATGCATCGGCCGCACAAACTGAGCCGTACGCCGTTATCAGAATGAGAACCCCCAGTATCTTGTTCCGCATCGTCGTCTACCCTTTTGTCTGAATCGAACGCCGCTCTCGAGGGCGAGGGACATCCGCCGTCCGTCGCCCCGGCCGATTATACCGCCTGCCGTCCCGCCGCACCACCGGCGCTGCTGTTCTTCTGAGTTAGCCGTATTGGCGCTTGATCTGCTGACCTGGATGATTATGCTGGAGTCACTTCACGCAAGCAACAATGTCGCCGGGATGACAGGAGTGTGATCATGAATCGACGGACGTTTCTCAAGGCTTTGGGGTGTACGATTGGCTCGGCGGCGCTGCCGTGGGGGTGCACGACCCGGGCGGCTCGCGCCAAGCGCCCGCCCAACATCGTTCTGATCATGATCGACGATCTGGGCTGGACGGATCTGCATTGCCAGGGCAACGAGCGACTGGAGACGCCCAACATCGATCGGCTCGCCACCCAGGGCATGCGTTTCACCGACGCGTACGCCGCGGCGCCCGTCTGCTCGCCCACGCGGGCGGCGATCATGACCGGCCAGGCCCCGGCCCGGCTGGCGATCACGAACCACATCCCCGACCAGAAGCGGTTCGAGCCGGAGAACGCGAAGCTGCGTTCGGCTGCGATGGTCAACCATCTGGACCTGGAGAAGGTGACGATCGCCGAGCGGCTCAAGCCGGCCGGCTACGCCAACGCCTTCATCGGCAAGTGGCACCTCTCCGGCACGCGGGCGGAGATGAAGACGACCGAGCCGGGCAGGCGACCCGACAAGCAAGGCTTCGACGTGAACCTGGGAGGGTGCTGCTACGGCGGACCGCCCAGCTACTTCGAGCCGTACGACATTCCTGGTCTCGAGGCCAAAGAGAAGGGCGAGTACCTCACCGAGCGGCTGGCCGACGAGACCATCGCGTTCATGAAGTCGCACCGGGCCGAGCCCTTTTTCGTGGCGCTGTGGAACTACACCGTCCACTGGCCCATGGAGGCGCCGCCCGAGTTGATCGCCAAGTACAAGGACCGTCCCGGCCTGAAGGACCATCGCTACGCCGCGATGATCGAGGCGATG
>JANQFY010000472.1 GCA_028277585.1 Sedimentisphaerales bacterium | reverse complement strand
AAGTTTTCCAATATCAAGGCCTGGGAGGTGATGCCCTCCAATCCCTACTAGCTCACGGTCGTCGCGGCCTCGTATGTGGTGACTACGTATTTTTCGCGACCC
Organism: Sedimentisphaerales bacterium; assembly: GCA_028277585.1. Taxonomy (GTDB): domain Bacteria; phylum Planctomycetota; class Phycisphaerae; order Sedimentisphaerales; family Anaerobacaceae; genus Anaerobaca. The sequence continues at coordinate 29,055 of JANQFY010000472.1, read as the reverse complement.
AATAAACTTGCGCGCCGATCGCGTCGATAAGGGAGCTATCCCTTTCAAAGCCAGACTCCTCGGAGGGGGGTCTGTCTGTGGTCCGGATCAGCCTTTCACCGCGAGTTCGTACTTCGTCGTCAGTCCATCCAGCATCATGGTGACCAGCGTGCAGGTCATTCCCAAATACTCCACGCCCAGCGTCTCGCCGGTCACGGAATCGTAATGCTCGCTGATGCCGTTCTCTATCGCGTTGGCGATAGTCTTGTCGCATATCGACGCCGCGAGGTCATGCTCGCCGTAGCGGGCCAATCCCAGCGCCGTCAGATAGCTGGTGGGCGGCCAGACATCGCCGCGCCAGAATCCTCTGGGATCCCACCGCTTGTCGCTCCGGTCTACAGTCGGCATGGGCAGGGGTGTCTGCCATTTGGGTGACGCCAGGACGGTGGCCATCCGTTTGGCCTGTGCTGCCGTGGGTACCTCAGCCGCCAGTGTCATCCAACTGCCGATCGTTGCGACGGGAATCTTCTCAAGCGCATCGCGGCGGACGGACAGGAACGTGCCCGCGTCCTCGTCCCACATGTGGGTGCGCATGGCTTCGACGGCCTTGTCGATACGCTTCTGCCGCCGCGATGCCATCTCCGTGTCGCCCATGATCTTCGCCAGACGCATCAGGCTGTGCTCGCCCATGATCAGGAAAGCGGTATTGCCCGCGGCCGAGACGTCCCCGTACCACGCGCCTTCATGCTTCCCTTGGCGCGTGGGATGAGAGGTCAGCTTCAGGTCGTCCAGATTGCATTCATAGTCGAACGTCTCAAATCGCGCATGCTGAACCACGCCGCTGTAGGAACCAACCGCGATGAGCCCGACGTTCGTCACATCGCGCTCGCGCCAATACCATTCGTGGAACCTCTCGACAGGTTTCAACGCCCGTCTCAAGAGTTCTCTGTCACCGTTGCGTTTGTACACGCGTTCGAGACCCCAGGCGAGAATCGGGATCTGCGAATAGGCCGGGTAATCGAGCCAGTTCTCTTTATGCGGCTCGATCATGCAGGGGATCATGTCATTCGCGTACTCGGGCATCCTGGCGTTCCAGCGCACCTGAAAGTCCCAGTAGTTCTGAAACACCTCCCGGATGAGTTGTTCCTGATTTGGGAGAATACTCAACAGGTCGACCACGAACATCGTGTCCCATATCCATTGACCCCGGTATCCCCCGCCGGGCCCGATCCATCGTTGTTTGAGTGGGCCCTCCGGCGGGAACACCTTGCCCAGGATACAGTTGCGATAGACCTGCTGGGTCAACTCCATGACGGACGGATCATCGCATCGGAAGAGCGAACCGATGGTGTCCGATGCATCCGACTCTCCAGCTATGTCCGGCGGCAGAGATCCCGAGGTCAACAGGGCCAACGCACCACCGCCGGCGGCCTTGAGAAACGCACGTCGCTTCATGTCTTCTCCTTCATCTCGTCCCGGATTGGTCGCACACCAAGCGAGACCTCCGCGAATGGTCACGCTCACCCCATAGTGTCAGATTTGGTCCGATTTGTCACCCACGGATCGCCTCCAATAGGGATAATGCGCTTTACTTGCCACAGGCGTTGCGGTAAGGTTCCTCCACTATGAAACGACTGATTGCATCGTGTTTTGGATTGGGCTGGATGCCGATCGCGCCGGGGACATGGGGTTCCTTGCCTCCGGTGGTGGCGTTCAGCATCATGCTGCATTTTGGCGCTCCGGCGCTGGCGATCACCCTCGTAATGGCCGCTTTTATCGTCGCCGGCTCGGTCGCCTGTGTCCTCTGCGTGCCGGCCGTCGCGGCGCTGGTGGGCAAGGGCGACCCGGGTGAGGTGGTCGTCGATGAAGTGGCGGGCCAGGCCGTCGCCTATCTGATTATTGCCTTCCTCTTGCCTTCCGATCTGTCGCTGAAACAGTGCTGCCTCGTCACTGGGCTGGGTTTTTTCTTGTTTCGCGCCCTTGATATCACCAAACCCTGGCCGATAAAGAAAATGGAGGCGTTCCCTGAAGGTTGGGGGGTGCTGGCCGATGATCTGCTCGCCGGCGTGTTGGCGGGGATCATTCTCTTGATTGGCGTGAAGCTTTTGGTGACGGCCTGAAATAGGCGCGGGAAGCATGGATGGCGACAGAATACAGTATCGAGGTCTGTAGAGAGCTTGAAGAGAAGTTCCGGAACGCCGAGGTTCTGCGCCCAATGCGCGTCGGTCGCTACGACGCCGGGACGGAACTGAGCTACGCGGTCCGGCAGGTGGGCGGTGACGGCACGGGCGAAGTCCGGCTCAAGATCGATCGCTTCGTCGGCGGCGGGTTCGCCGGGCAGGTCTATCGCGTCAACGTGCTGGCGATCGAGGGCGGCCCCGTCGCGGGCCTGGAGGTCGGCGGCACGTACGCGATGAAGATCCTCATTCCTCCCTCGGCGTTTTCCTGTCTGTTCCGAAATCTTCTCTATTGGATCGGCTTCCAGGGTCCGTTTCAACTCCAGGTCAATCCGTCCGCTAACCGGGCCGGGGCGCTGTGGCAGATGCTGATTCAGCGCGGAGCTGCGATCCGGTTCGGCGACGAGCGTGCCGTCGTGGACGTCTACGGGACGTTTGTCGACGAGCAGATCGGCAGTTGCGGCGAGCTGCGCGAGTGGGTCGAGGGCCGTACCTGGCAGCTGGAAGTTGATGACCGCCTGGATCTGCTGCGCCGGTGGGCTAGAGGTACCATCCAGGATGACGAACGACTCGGCTCGCCTGAGTATCGTGCCAAGCACGATTTCATGCGTCAGTTCGTGGAACTGCTCCACGAGATGGGCGCGCCCGAATTCGCGCGGCAATACGAGTGGAGCACCTGCAAGAGCCAGCCGAACTGCCTCAAGCGCAGCGACGCCGAGGGCGATCCTGCGGCGGGCTTGACGGCGGTGGATTTCCGCGCGGGCCTGGCCTTGCTGCCCTTCCTACCGATGAGCCCGGGCGATTTCAAGCTAATCGCCAAAGGTCTCGCCCGTGGGTCGCTGGTTCAATTCGATCGGGGCGATATTGGCAAGCTCGAACGATTCATGGAAGCGCACAGCGGCGAGTTCGCGGACATGCAGGGCGCTCTAGCCGAACTGAAAGCGGCTGAGCAGATCTACCGAGACTCGCTGCCCGACATAACGCACAATCACATCCGGCTGCTGTACAGTGGTCGCCTGTGGTCTACGATCTTCGACAGTGCCGTGACCAGTTGGAAGGTGCGCGGCACGATTGGCTCGGCCTGCGAAGGGCGACTGCGGGCCAGCCGCATCAAGACCTTTCTGTTCTTCCTGATCGGTTGCGTTCCGTTCCTGGGCAAGGTCTTTCGCCGGTGCTGGGGACGCGAGGACTGGCGGAGTCACTATGGGCGCATGCTGAAGAGCGTGCGGTATTTCGGCCAAGCCTTCCGAGCGCGCGTGGCGGAAAAGGCGATCGGCTGGCACCGGGCCGGGCGGATCGACGCCGACGGGGCAAGGCGGCTGAGCGACGAGCCCTGGCGATTCCTGGTGCATGGGCCGGTCTCGATTCTACCGGCGGGGTTGCATCGGTTCCTGACCGATGGTCGTTTCGCCAAGGAGAAGCTCGCCTATATCTTTGTGAGACCGCTGCGGCTGTACTTCAACGCCCAGGCCCGCGAGCAATGGCTCCGCGATATGCTGGCCGAAGGGCAAAGAAAGCACATGCTCAGTGATGACGACGCCCAGACGATCGTCTCGCAACTGAGCGAACCGTACATTCAGCAATACCTCAAGAGCCTGGCTGTGCATGTCTGTACTTTGCCCGTGACGCAAGTGGTTTCGGTCGCCGTTGCGGCTTACTACTATTTCACGCACCCCGACATGCCCCAGGCCGATCGCGCTGTCGTGGTCGCGGGGATCCTGGCGCTGTTCCAGGTGGTTCCGCTCTCGCCTGGTTCGCTGACGCGCGGACTCTATGTCGTCTATCTGGTGATTCGCGATCGGAACTTCAAGGACTACAACATCGCGGTTTTCCTGGGCTTTTTCAAATACGTAGGCTATCTGGCCTTCCCGATCCAGATGACATACCGGTATCCAGCCCTGGCGCGGTTCATGGCGGCTCACTGGGCGACCGAAGCGGTTCACATCGTCCCCGTCTTCGGCGAGGGCGGCGCCCTGCTGGAGCACTGGGTCTTCAGCCTGTTCTACAACTGGCCGCTGACGATCCGCCGGCGTATGAAACGCCGTAGCGAAATCCGAGCCTCGCTGCGACCCCGCTATTGGCACGCACCTGTCTGTGCGCTAGCGGCGGCCGGTGTGTTCGCTCTCACCGACTACACTTTCTTTCATAAAGCCAGTGAATTGCCAGGCTTGCGCGAATTTTGGTGGCTGGTCGTGTCAGTTCCCCTTTTATGCGGCGCCTTGGTTACCTTGGGCTGCGGCGGGGCCGTGTTGAGCCGACGCGTCTGTGCGGGCGCGATCAGCGGCGTGCTTACGGGCGTCTTGGCAACTTTCATCTCGGCCTGGATCGCTCGGACCGGTGAATACGCGGGCGCCGGCCTGCTGACGCTGGGCGTCTGGCGCGTGTTCATCTTCACCATCCTGTCGGTCATCGGGGTGATTCTCGCCGAGTTGACCATGCCCGAGCCCAAAGAGAGTTAGCCGCCGGGCACAGTCTTTCCTTGCCTTTCTTCAGAATCCTCGTACGTCTCGCCTGACGTGAAGACGCTCGAATTACCCCAGGAATCTGCCGGCGCCGGTAGAATTGACACGGCGGACCGAAAAAGTGTGGGAAAATGGGCGACTGAGCGTATAATAGCGGTGGGCCGACGGAGGCTGCGCAAGCAAATGGGAAAGCTTCCGGGCCCTGTTTAGTTTTGAAACCGTTCCTACTTGAAGGTTCAGGTCTGATGTCTGCGAATAGCTACAGCTCACTGTGCGACGACTTCTACGTTGACATGTACGTCAACACGGAGTTGGATCTGCCGACCGAGCGCGATACGATACTGACGTTCTTCGACCGGATTCAGAAGCAGTTCCCGACAATGGGACGCTTTTTCCGGCGGGAGAGTAACGACTACTACCTCGAAGAGGACCACGCTCCGGGGCACTACCGGTGGGTTAGCCTCGAGGGCGACCGTATTGGCTCGGGGATGGCCAATCCCTCGAGCTTCGAGGAGGCGTACCGCCAGGACCGGCTCGTGCTGGAACTCATGCCGTACATGCTCGGTGTGACGCCCCTCGACGTCGATTCGCTCGATTTGAGCATTTCCATGGATTTCGACTGCTCGGGCAATCACGATGAGGTGATCGCCGAGGCGCTGTTTGGGATGAGTGCTTTCAGTTGCCTTCTTGATTTGCCCGAGAGCAAACCGATCGTCTACTCGCCAGCGATGGTTGTCGCGCTGTCCGATGATCGGCGGACCCAGGCGCGGATCAGTATCGAATCCAAGACGAGCGTTTACGAGCCGGGCGAGAAGGAGCCCAGTCGGGATGAAGCGATTAGTCTGTCGCTGACAGTCAGGCAATACCCAAGGACGACCGAGCGTTTCGACGCCGTCGCATCGTTCGAACGGCAGTGCGAACTGGCCGAGAGTATGATGGCAGAAAAGGTCGTGAGCCATTTCGTGCAACCCTTGACGGAGGTCATTGCCCAGCGACGGTCAACCTAAATGGGAAGGGAGAGTGCCCATGGCGATAGAGGCGCCACTGAGCAAGTACAAACGCAATAACTTCAAGATCTACATCATCGTCTGTCTCGTGCTAGCCGCCTGGTTTGCCTACGACGGTTACCTGAACAAGGGGTTCATCGACAAACACACCGACGAAGAGGGGCAGGCCGAGTTCACACTTCTCTTCAATCAGCAAGCGCCCTTCGTGCTTGTCGGCGCCGCGGTGGTGTTCGGGGTGTGCTTCTTTGTTGTCAAGGGCAAGAAACTCGTCGCCGGTGAGGACGCGCTCGATGTGGCGGGGAAACTGACGATCCCGTACGACGCGATTGAAGGTATCGATAAGACGCACTTCAAGGAAAAAGGGGTCTTCACGATCATCTACAAAGACAACAACGGGCCGGAGTTGCGCCGCAAGCTGAGCGATCGCCAATATGACAACCTGGAGGCGATCCTCGACCATCTCGTGGCCAAGATCACCTAGACTCGGCCGCTTCGGTCCGGGCGTGCGAATATTTGATTGACCGCAATGGGTTACGTCTGTAGGCTATTGCGGTTTGATTTTTGGAAATCCATCCTAGGCACGTTTTGGGAAGCAAAGAACCGATGAACATTTGTGTAGTTGGTTTGCAGTGGGGCGATGAGGGCAAAGGCAAAGTCGTTGACATCCTTGCCGAGCAGTGTGATATGGTCGTGCGCTACGGCGGCGGTTCCAATGCCGGGCACACCGTGGTGATCGGCGATGAGCGATTCGCCCTCCACCTGCTCCCGAGCGGCTCGATCCGCGGCGATGTCGCCTGTGTGATCGCCAACGCCGTCGTTCTCGACCCCGAAGTTCTGATCGGCGAGATCACCGGGCTGGCCGAACGCGGCATCTCGTTGGAGGGACGCTTCTTCATCAGCGAGAACGCGCACGTCGTCCTCGACTACCACAAGAAGGAAGACCAGTTGCGCGAGGAATCGCTCGGCAAGCACAAGATCGGCACGACCATTCGTGGGATCGGCCCCTGTTATGCCGACAAGGTCGGACGTAGCTACGCCGTTCGCATGGGTGATTTCCGCGACCTCGACGCGTTGAGCGCCAAGCTCGAGACCATCATGGCCTACAAGAACAAGCTCTTCGGCGCTCTCTACGGTGCCGAACCGACCGAGGCCGGCGCGATTGTCGAGAAGTGCAAGCTCTACGCCGAGAAGCTGGCGCCGTTTGTCACGGACACGACTGAGCTGCTGCACACCGCCATCGAGGGCGGTCGCTCGCTGCTGTTCGAAGGCGCTCAGGGTTCGCTGCTGGACCTGGATCACGGGACCTTCCCTTACGTTACGAGTTCGAATTCCAGTTCACTGGGATTGCCTTCCGGCTGCGGCGTACCCGCCCGGATGGTGAACAAATACATTGGCGTGATCAAGGCCTACACGACGCGCGTCGGGGCTGGACCCTTCCCGACTGAGCAGGACAACGAGATCGGCAATTTCATCCGCGAGGCGGGCAACGAGTACGGCACCACGACCGGTCGCCCGCGTCGCTGCGGCTGGTTCGATGCCGTAGCCGTGTTGTACGGCGTCAAGATCGGCTCGATCGATTCGCTCGTACTGCTGCATCTCGATACCCTGAGCGGCCTGAAGGAACTGAAAGTAGCCCGGGCTTACGAGATCGACGGGGAAGAGAAGACGTTCTTCCCGGCCAATATCGCACGTCTGGCCAAGGCCAAGCCGGTCTATGAGACCCTGCCCGGCTGGGATGAAGACCTCACGGGAGTCACGAAATTCGAGGATCTGCCCGCCAACGCTCAGGCCTACGTGCGGCGTATCGAGGAGATCGTCGGTACGCCGGTCGGCATGGTCGGCGTCGGGCCGAAACGCAGTCAGACGATCATGAGGTAGAAAGCCGGTGGGGTCATCCCATCTATCGGATCTACGCCTATGGAGAGCATGGAGCAAAAGCTGAGCGTCACGGCCGAGCGATTGGGTCTGCAACTCGAACAATTGCCGCGCCACATCGCTGTGATCATGGACGGCAACGGACGCTGGGCCCAGCGCCAGGGCCTGCCTCGATACGAGGGGCATGGACAAGGCGCTCGGACCGCCGAGATGATCTCCCTACGCTGTGTGGATCTGGGCATCCAGTCGGTGACGCTGTACGTTTTCAGCACGGAGAACTGGAAGCGTCCCCAGGCCGAGATCGACGCGCTGATGCATCTGTACAGCGCCTATCTGGTGAGCATTCGCGAGAGTCTGGTGGCCAACAACGTTCGGTTCGCCCATCTGGGGCGCATGGACGGGTTGCCCTCCAGCGTTCAGGATGCGCTGCTCGGAACTACCGAAGTGACCCAGAACAACACGGGCATGGTGCTCGCGATGGCGCTGAACTACAGCGGCCGGGGCGAGATTGTCGATGCGACCCGGGAACTGGCGCAGAAGGCTCAGCAGGGTCTTATCCGTCCCGACCAGATCGACGAGGAACTCATCGCCCAGCATCTCTATACGAAGTCGATTCCCGACCCCGATCTTCTGATCCGTACGGCTGACGAGTTGCGCGTGAGCAACTTCCTGCTCTGGCAGATTTCCTATAGCGAGTTCTATGTAACCAAGACGCTCTGGCCAGACTTCGACCAGGCGGAACTGGAGAAGGCGATCGTCGCATACGCGGATCGGGATCGGCGATACGGCGCTATCGATACGGGTTCGGCGACAAGCGGATGATGGGAAAGGCCGTCCGGGGGAGTGTGGTCCGCCGGGCGAAGAGCACCTTAGAATCTCAATAGACGCTCCATCCTCGATTATGCTCAAACACAGAGTCTTTTCGGCCATCTGCATGACGCTCTTCTTTGGCGGCCTGACCATCCTTGACGGTTGGATTGACGGCTCGATTACCGCCGGCACGGAGGACGACAGGGCGGTGCGCGGCAGTCTGCTGGTCGTAATGATTGCGGCGGTCCTGATCCTGGCGGTGATGGAGTTCTCGCGTCTGGCGGCCTCAAAAACTCTGACGGTCTTCGTGCCCGTCTGTGCCGGCGGCGCGATGCTGGTTGCGACGACGTGGTATTGGCCCCAGTGGTTCGATATCGAGCCTCACGTGTATCTGGCCCTTGTCCTGGCGCTCTTCCTGATGGCTGTGATGTGGTGCCAGAGTCGGGCCCAGGGTGCCGACGGCGTGCTGGGAAACGCCGGGATAAATTGTCTTTGCCTGGGGTATTTGGGGGTTCTGGGTGCCTTTATTCTGGCGATTCGCATCGAGATGGGGCTCTGGGAATGTCTCATGCTCATGTTCGTCGTAAAATGTTCCGATATAGGGGCTTATACGCTTGGAAAGCTGTTTGGCAAGCACAAGTTCTCGCCCCGCATCAGCCCGGGCAAGACGTGGGAGGGGCTCGGCGGTGCGATGCTGTTTGCGACGATCGTCAGTCTCGCATTTTCGGCGGGTTTTGCTACAATGGTCTGGTGGAAGGCGCTCGTGTTCGGGCCGGCCTTCGCCGTGATCGGCCAGTTGGGTGATCTGGTCGAGTCGATGATGAAACGAGATGCCCAGCAGAAAGATTCGTCGAACCGCGTGCCCGGGTTTGGCGGTATACTGGACGTTATTGACTCGCCGCTGGTGGCGGCGCCGTTGGGTTATTTGTTCTTCAGGTTCGTGGCCTAATTCGGTGGGCCGGACTGGATGATAGGTTTGCTTTAGCGAGCAGCGACTTGGAACTGACCGTACAATTAGATCCGAGCAGCAAGCAACTCGATCTATTCGGCCCGGCTGATTCCCATCTGCGACTTATCCGTCGATCCCTTGGCGTAAGCATCACCGCGCGCCAGTCCAATCTGATCATCAGCGGGGCTGAGGGCAGCGTCAATCAGACCGCTGAGGTGGTCGATCGGATGCAGAAGCATCTTCTCAAGCACGGGCAGTTGACCGAGAACGACGTGACCGGTCTGATCGCCCAGGGCGCTGCGGCGACCGGCCCGGACAATGGGCAGGCCGTGAGCGTCTATTCCAAGAAGGTGGTCGAGCCTTCCACCAAGGGGCAGTTGCAGTACATCGAGACGATGCTCAAGAACGATCTGACCTTCTGCACCGGGCCGGCCGGGACGGGCAAGACCTACCTGGCCGTCGCGGTCGCCGTCTCAATGCTCAAGAAACGCCAGATCCGGCGCATTGTCCTGGCTCGCCCGGCTGTCGAGGCCGGTGAGAAACTGGGCTTTTTGCCCGGTGATCTCCAGGCCAAGGTCAATCCCTATCTGCGGCCCCTCTTCGATGCGCTTGAGGACATGATGGACTTCGCCCAGATGCGCAAGTTCATGGAACTGGATATCATAGAAATCATCCCGTTGGCCTTCATGCGGGGTCGAACGCTGAACGAATCCGCGATCATCTGCGATGAGGCGCAAAACACCTCGGGCCTGCAGATGCTGATGGTTCTGACGCGACTTGGACACGGCTCGAAGATGATCATCACCGGTGACGTGACCCAGAGCGATCTGGAGGCCAACCAGAAGAGCGGCCTGATCGAGGCGATGGACACACTCAGAGGCGTAGAGGGAATCGGGGCTGTCGAACTGAATCAGCAGGACATCGTCCGGCACCGACTCGTGCAGAACATCGTGCGGGCCTACAAGAAGAGGCAAGGATCGCCAAAACGTTTGGAGGGCGATGAGCCCATGTGAGATCGGCCGAGGCGGACGCGCCCTGGGCGGGCGCATCGCGACCGATGAGTGAAGAGAGCCTATGGCGCTGTTCAAGAAGACCAATCCGAGACGCGATCAAGTGCGTCGCAACATCACCGCCGGTCGCTCGGTCAGGGTAACCGCTCTGATCAGCACCGACGTGGTGATTTCCGCCCTGCTCTGGGTGGTCTTCGTCCTGGCTTGCACGGCGATCCTTTCCTTCGAATTCGTTGCCCAGAGTCGCTACATCGCGCTGGCCGCCCTACTGGTGGTCGTGGTCGCAATCGCCGTCGGGGCCGGGTTCTATACCCACCACTATCAGTCCCGCATCATCCACAACCATGCGCGGGCGATGGCGCTGATCGGCGTCTTCCTGTTTCTGCTGGGCGCCACCAAAGTCGGGGTGCTCTCCTGGGGAGGCTCGGACTGGGGAGCCAGTTGGGCGACGGGAACGGCTATCGTCGCGGCCATCGTTCTGGTCATTGCGTACGATCAGCGTTTCGCCGTGGGAGTGAGCACGCTGTACTGCGTCCTGGCCTGCCTGGCGGTCGGACCTCGCGTGGAAGATGGATTCCGGCTCCAGGGGATCGGTCTGCTGCTGACCCTCGTCTCGGGGGCCGCCATCTGCTGCTTTGCGCTTCGTGAGATTCGTACGCGTATGAAGCTATTGGAGGTCAGCGCCTTGGCCGCGGCGGTTGTGTTCCTGATGGCGTCCTCGTCGGCCTATTTGGATTATCGCGGCGATGCGCCCGTGTTCATCGGTGTGATGCGGGCGGCTGGATACCACGCTGCCGCCGCCTTCATCGGTGGGCTCCTCATCCAGAGTCTGTTGCCCCTCATCGAGAAGACGTTTCGCATCGCGACCAGTATGACGCTGCTCGACTACTCCGACGCCAATCAGCCCCTGCTGAAGAAGCTGGCGATGGAAGCGCCAGGCACGTTCAGCCACAGCTTGTTGATCGGCTCGATCGCTGAAGCGGCCGCCGAGGCGATCGGCTGCAACGGGTTGCTCTGTCGCGTCGGGGCTTATTACCACGACATCGGCAAGCTCAACAAGCCCAAGTACTTCGTAGAGAACGAACTGGGCTCGGCCAGCAAGCACAAGGAGCTTTCGCCGGCTATGAGTCAGTTGATCATCGTCGGCCACGTCAAAGACGGTGTCGAGATGGCTAAGGAATACGGCTTGCCAGGCGTCCTGCGGCAGTTCGTCGAGACACACCACGGTACGACGTTGGTCGAGCCGTTCTACAACGAGGCGAAGAAGAAGCATGAAGCGCCGAACGGCGAAGGGGCGGGCAAGAAGCCCAAAGAGGCGCCGCCCTCGGAGAGCGAGTTCCGCTACGGCGGCCCGCGACCTAGGACCAAAGAAGCCGCCATTATCATGCTGGCCGACGCCGTCGAAGGGGCGATCCGATCGCTTTCGGAAGTCACGCTGGCGAAGGTCGAGATTGTCGTCCACAACATGGCGATGAAGCGCTTGCAGGACGGTCAGTTTGACGAGTGCGATCTGACGCTTCGCGAACTCAGCGGGATCGAGACGAGCATGTCGAAGTCTCTGGCGGCCCATTATCACGGGCGGATCGCCTATCCCACCCCGGCCGATGCGCCGCTCGAGGCGCCGGGTCCGGCTGCCTCCGGCGTCGCCAAGATGGTCCGCACCTGAGGAGGAGCGTGGTGAACACTGTTCAGATCACGACGCATTTCGACGAGGCGCCGGTCGATCCAGGGAGGATGGAGGCCCTCGTCCAGGCGATCTGCGAGAGGTTCGAGCTCTCGGACGCCACGGTCAGCGTGGGGATCGTCGACGACGCCGAGATCACGGAGTTGAATGAACGATTCCTCAACCATGAGGGTACGACGGACAGTCTGAGCTTTGACTTGTCGGACGACCAGGCGGCAGGTGGCCCGCGCGTTCTCGATTTGATCGTCAACGGCCAGATGGCGCTGCGCCAGGCCGCTGAGCGGGGTCATTCCGGCGAAGCGGAGCTGGCCCTCTACGTAACGCACGGGTTGCTCCACCAACTGGGATTCGGTGACCAAACGCCCGAACAGGCCCGGAAAATGCACGAAACCGAGGATGAGATTCTCCAACACCTGGGCTACGGGTTGGTGTATAATGGCGACCCGAAGCGGCGGCCGGTCGAGTGAATCGGCCGAGCTGAATTGACACTCGATTGAAAGGGTAATCACAAGTGGGCTTCATCGGTTGGGCCGTGCTGTTGATATGCCTGCTCGTGGGAACGACGTTGTTCTTTTCCGTCAACGCGATCGCATTGCGGGTCTTTTCCCGCCTCCGACTCCAGGAGGCGTTCAAGGCCGCCAGCGGGGAGGAGCAATCGCAGCGCGTCGACGCACTGGCCGAGAACGTGGATCGACTGTTCCTGACATGCTCCTTCTTTCGATTCGTCTCCAATATCGCCTCGTTGCTGCTCCTGGTCGCCCTGATCTCCGTCTGGCGGGGTCCTGAACTGGGCCTGGCGCACTACGTGGCCGCCTTCCTGATCGCTCTGATGGTCTTCTCCGTCTTCAGTCTGGCGATTCCTCACGCCTGGGCGCGACACGCCGGCGAGAAGCTGCTCAGTCGCACCTTCGGATTCCTGATGTTCTGCGCCCTCCTGGCAACCCCCGTGCTCTATTTCCTCAAGCTCTACGACGGCTTCATTCGACGCCTGGCGGGCGTCCCCGAAGCGACCCGCGAAGAACAACTGGAGGAGAAGCACGAGGAGTTCCTCGAAGATCTCGAACAGCATCGGATGGAGGGGACGTTTGACGAGGAAGAGCAGGAGATGATCGAGAACGTGCTGGAGCTGAGCGAGAGCAGCGCCGATGAGATCATGACGCCGCGCACCGATCTGGTGGCGATCGAGGTGAATTCGGATCTGCCGACGGTCCTGAAGATCGTCACCGAAGCCGGGCACTCCCGCATTCCGGTGTACGAACAGCGGATCGACAACATCGTCGGATTGATCTACGCCAAGGACCTGTTGACCGAAATCGGCAAGGACGCGGCCGATTTTCGCCTTCAGGACCGGATGCGCGAGGTGTACTTCGTGCCGGAGACCAAACCGTTGCGGGTCCTGCTCCACGAGTTTCAGAACCAGAAGCTGCATATCGCCGTCGTGCTCGATGAGTACGGCGGGACCGCCGGGATTGTGACGCTCGAAGACATTCTCGAGGAACTGGTCGGTGAGATCGCCGATGAATATGAGGAGACCCCGCCCGATTCGGTCAAGAAGGTCGACGACCGCACGATCGAGGTCGATGCGCGAACGTACGTCGATGACCTGAACGACGAGTACGAGTTGGACTTGCCCGAGGACGAAGACTACGACACGGTCGGCGGGTTTGTCCTGTCGCAACTGGGCTACGTACCCAAGACGGGCGAGCAGATGGACTACAAGAACCTCCAGTTCACCATCGCCTCGGCCGAACGGCGCCGCATCAACCGCATCACCATTCACAAAGTGCCTCACGAATAGCCATGCTGACCAAGGACCGGGCCGTTTGCATACGCACCGTCGACTACTCCGAGACGTCGCAGATCGTGACGTTTTTCGCACGGGTGACCGGGAAGATCAGCGCGATCGCCAAGGGATCGCGGCGGCGCAAGTCGGCGTTTGAAGGACCGATCGAGGTGCTCTCCGTTGGCGACATCGTGCTGGCCGGGGCGGGGCGCGATGGGCTGGCGACCCTGACCGAATACCAGCAGCGCCCGATGAGCGGGGGGCTGCGCAAGAACCTTTTCGCGCTGGACAGTGCGCTGTTCGCATCGGAATTGCTGAACCGATTAACGCACGATCACGATCCTCACCTCGTCCTCTTCGACCAGTTCACACAGTTCCTGGAAGATGTCGACGCGCTGCCCGGCTCAGCGCCGCGGCGCGACATCCTGCTCCAATTGGTTCTGTTCCAACTGGCTTTGCTGGCTGAGGTGGGATTGCGTCCCAATTTCAAGAGCTGCGCCAACTGTGGGCAGGCCTTTTCGTCAGCCTGGCGCGAGAGCTACTTCAGCAGCCCCGCGAACGGTCTGGTTTGCCGGGATTGTGAGATGAGTTTCCCCCACCGCACCCGGCTCAGCAGCGCGGCGGTCAACGCATTGGCGAATCTCAGGCAATTGGCGCAGGTCGATGAGCGCACGCTCGACGAGATCGAGGCAGTCCTGATTCATCATTTCACTGAGACGCTGGGCCATCGCCCGAAGATGGCGCGGCACGTGCTCAAGGCGCGACCTCAGTCGTAGTCTGGGTCAGTCGAACAGGGCGGGTTCGCCGGGCTCGTCCTTACGCTTCTTCGTCTTGACGCCCAGGTGATCGCGGGCAAGCGGCGTCACCTCGCGACCTCGCTTCGTGCGCCGAACGAATCCCTTCTGGAGCAGATAGGGTTCCACGACGTCTTCGAGGGTGTCGCGTTCTTCGCCCAGGGTCGCGGCGATGGCTTCGATACCGGCCGGCCCGCCGTCGTAGACATTGACCAGCGCCTTGAGGAAGGCGCGGTCGAGCGGGTCCAGACCCAATGCGTCGATCTGCTCCATCTTCAGCGCGTTTTCGACGATCTCATCGCTCAGGACACCCGAGCCCTTGACCTGGGCGTAATCGCGGACGCGCTTGAGCAGGCGGTTGGCGATTCGGGGCGTGCCGCGCGAACGGCCCGCGATCAGTTCCAGCGTCCCGTCCTGGCACTCGAGCTTCAGCAGTCGGGCCGAACGCCAGAGGATCTCGGTCAGTTCGTCCGTGTCGTAGAAATCGAGGTGAAAGAGCATCCCGAATCGGCTGCGCAGGGGCGCGCTGAGCAGCCCTGCTCGCGTGGTGGCGCCGATGAGGGTGAAGCGTTTGAGCGGGAAATTGATAGTCTTGGCGTGGAGCCCGCTGTCGACGGTGTAGTCGACCTTGAAGTCCTCCATCGCTGGGTAGATGAACTCCTCGACGGTCGTGCTGAGCCGGTGGATTTCGTCGATGAACAGGATATCACCGGTCCCGACGCTGCTGAGCAGGCCCATCACGTCGCCGGCCTTGACCAGGGCGGGCCCTGAAGAGACGCGAATTCGCGCGTCCATCTCGTTGGCGACGACGTTGGCCAGCGTGGTCTTGCCCAGGCCGGGCGGTCCGTAGAAGAGCATGTGCTCCAACGGTTCTTCACGCTGCTTGGCCGCTGTGATCGCGATGTCGAGCTTTTCCCGGGCATTGCTCTGCCCGATACATTCACCCAAATGCTGAGGTCGCAAGGAGTTGTTGAAATTCTCCTCCGCCTCGCTGAGGGGCTGTCCACTGATGACTCTTCCGATTGCCATACGCAGAGCATACACATCCGGCCGCAGAATTCAAGTCTGCTCCTGTGCGTTCCCTCGGGAGTTCATCGCCGGTACAATGGCGTTCCGTGTTGCGGAAAACGAGTCTTTGTGCGATTTCCCGCGCCCGGTGTGCGCCGGTCAGAGAGACTTATCTGTAGAGATGTGACAGAGAATACGGATGCCAACCTGGCGGCGTCGGCCCTGCGGGGTGACGCCGAGAGTTTCAGCCGGCTGTGTGAGCAGCACTATCCGGTCCTGGTGGCGGTTGCGTATTCTCGGCTGGCCGATCGGAACCTGGCCGAAGATGCCGCCCAGGAGGCGCTGCTGGTCGCCTATCGCGATGTTGCGAGGTTGAAGCAGCCCCAGCAGTTTGCCGGCTGGCTGACGGCGA
The DNA here is from genome assembly GCA_028277585.1 of Sedimentisphaerales bacterium. Lineage (GTDB taxonomy): Bacteria > Planctomycetota > Phycisphaerae > Sedimentisphaerales > Anaerobacaceae > Anaerobaca. The sequence continues at coordinate 13,105 of JANQFY010000472.1, read as the reverse complement.
TCTGTCGGAACATCGCCACCGACATGGCCAGGACGCGGGCCCGCGAGAAGCATCTCGGAGCAGAGGACTGCAGTCCCGTTGCGAATCCCTCACGCAATGAGAACGATACGGTTTCCCTTGTGCGAGAGGTCATCGCGCAACTGGAGCCGGGCCTGAGGGAAGTCATCTACCTGAAGTACTACAACCGCCTGGGCTACGCTCAGATTGCTCAGGTGCTGGGCGTTAGCGAAGAGGCCGTCAACGGCAGGCTCAGGCGGGCCCGAGACAAGGTCCGCCGGGCATTGCAGCGGCGAGTCTCAACGGAGACAAAGCCATGAACCAGCACAATGACGAAGATCGGTTGGACGAGATCATCACCCAGGCCGCGGATCTGGGGGAGGTGAAACTCGATCGCGCCGAATGGCTGGGCAGACTCGCCGCCCAGTCCCAGGAGCCGGATGCGACCGGCTCACGAAGTCACAGATCAGGATCCGGCCCCGACCGGAAGATATGGAGAACGATCATGGAAAGTAGAATCACAAGATACTCGGCCGCTGCGACGATTCTGGTCGCCGCATCACTCGTTCTGTTCAACCCGTTCGGCTTCTCAGGCGGCCGCAGCGGCGTCGTACTGGCCGAGGCGGCACAGAAGATGGATGAGGTGCAGACCATCGTTCACAAGGAGAGACGCGCCTACTATGAAGTGGGCAAAGACGAGCCCCTGTTGAGAGCGGACGTGGTGAAGTACGTCTCCTCCGAGCACGGCATTGTGGAGCAGCAATACGACAAGCAGGGGAAACTCCAGCACCGAGTGTGTATCCAGAAGGATTCGCAGCAGATGGTTCTCATGCTTGTCGAGGACAAGAAGTACCTCACCCTATCGATCGCCGATTCCTGGGCCCGCTTGATGGAGAACCTGACGCCCAAGGGCATCGCGGACCACGTCAGGGCGGGGAATTGCCGGGAACTCGGGCCCGCCAAGATCGACGGGCACGATGTGCAGGGTTTCGAGACGCTCAACCCGGGACTTTTCCCTATTCCCGAGCAGTACGCCTTCCTCTTCCCCATCAAGGAGATCAAATGGCAGTTCTGGATCGACCAGGAGACCCTGCTTCTTGTCGCGGCTGATATGGAAATCACGACGGGTCGCGGCCTCTTCACGGGCTTCAGGAGACTGCGTATCACCTGCCACGGCTACGACATGAGGTACGATCAAGAGCTACCGGCTTCCGTGTTTGATCCGAACATTCCGGACGACTACACGCCTATGAACCTGGAATCCGTTGTCCAGGAGAATGCCGCCTGGCTCGGTGTGGGCGGATTGCCCCTAATCGGATTTGTGGCTTATCGCCGGCGATCCAGGCGCCGCCGCCCGGAACGCCCGAAGCGTCGGTGACCACCCCCGGCGCTCGCCTGAGATACTCGTTCGCTGCTGCAAAGCAAGCCCTGTCCTGGTCCTCGGACGGGGCTTCTTTCTACCGTGTGAGCACTGGTTCGGTTTCTACGGGTGTCAACTCCACGCAGACCAGGCGGCCCGCGGCGTTTCGCGCGTAGATCTTGCCATTGGCCAGGACCGGCACTGCCCAGCACCGGCCGGTGAGAATCCTGCCTTTGCCCCGTTCCTGATAGCCGGCGGGCGAAGCCTCGGCGATCCACAGTTCTCCCGTCTCGCTCAGTGCGATCAGTTTGCCGTCGGCCAACATGACACTGCCGTTACCAAAGCCTTCCTGGGCCCACATGATCCAACCGGTATCGCGTTCCACACAGGTCAGCGTCTCGCCGTAATCGTTGGCGCCGTACAGGTAGCCTTGCCAGAGCACGGACGTGCTGAGCCAGGTCTGCACAGTCTTCTCAAACCACAGTTCCGTGACCCGATCGCTCGCGATATCGAATAACGCCGCCCCCTCGTCATAGCCCGTGGAGACGAATACCAGATTGCTGTCCACAATGGGATCGGGGATATTCGCGTTGTACCTGGTGACCCAGGGCTGTTCCCAGAGCACCTCCCCGGTTTGGGCGTGGACAGCGGCAAACGTCCTCTCTCCCATCAGGACGACACAACGCTGTCCCTCTCGATCGAAGGGCACGGGCGTGGAATAGCCGCAACGCCTCGTACCCGTCTCCCACGCCAGCGTCCCATCGGCGGCATGGAGGGCTATGCCGTGAGTTCCTGCATTGTAGATCACCAGGTTGGCGTCCACATAGGCCGATCCGGCGAATCCCCAGGTGGGCGCCCGCACGCCATACTCAGCCGCGAGGTTGCTTTGCCACAGGACCGCGCCGTCATTCGCATCCAGGCAATAGGCGATGCCTTGCTTGCTCAGCGTGTATACATTGCAGTCTGCAATCGTGGGCGTCGCACTGGGACCTCCCTCGTAGGATTGTGGTGTTAGCGGGGATGGATAGGCATGAATCCAGAGGATCTCTCCCGTGTTGGGGTCCAGGCAGAAGACCTCGTCCATTGGTTCGGTGACATGGCTGACGCCTGTCCGTCCGCTGTCATCGTGGACCTCTGTAGTCCTTTCGGAATTGCCCATCGTATAGAGGCGACCATCAGCCACGACGACCGATGAGAATCCCGTCCCTACTTCCTGCTCCCAGAGGATGACCGGCTCGTACGCCGGTTCATCGCCGATCCAGTTGGGTTCCGAGGAGATGCCGTTGTGTTGCGGGCCGCGCCAATTGGGCCAGTCCTCGCCCACCGCAGAGACTGTCATCAAGCCCGTCAACGAACACAACACGGCGATCATGATGGAGTTGCCAGCACGCATGCGTGAACCTCCTCTTCATTGCTACCAGGTCGTGAAGCAGCCGCCCTCATCCCAGAATCGGGACCCGCGATAGACTTTCATATCTCGTATGTGTTTCCAGGAGACCGATCCATCCAGATAACCGACATGGCCGCCGACGGCGCCGATCTGCTCAGACGGTGCGCCCTCGGCGCTCGCATTCCCCGCATGGCCGGATTCCAGAATCGCCCCGTTGGCCCCGTGTGGCGCAAAGGTCATCATCTCATCGGTGGACCAGGCATTCAGTTCCGTTACCAGGGGTGTTGACGGGGCTTCGAAGGACCGTTGCGGCGATACCCACTCGGCGTTGGCTGGGCCGACCAGGGGCCAGGGCGTGCCCTGATGCCCTCCCAGATAGTTGTATCCGAGCACGTAGCCATAATCCTGGCCGTCGAGGACGTAATACCATCCGCCGGGCTGATCGAAGGGCTCGCGCAGCCAGGGGCAGGAAAGGCTCCGTTCGTCGCCGATGATCTTGACCAACGCGTCACGCATGGCCCTGGAGAGGATGGGGGTATGTTCGTCTTTCGGGTCCATAAAATCCGACAAACCGCTGGGGAGACGCTCCTGGTGGTCGCCGGCGTAGGCCTGGATGCCGACGATGAACTGCCGAATGTTTCCCATGCAGGCGACGCGTCTGCCTTGCTCGCGAGCCCGGCCCAGTACGGGCACCAGCAAGCCCGCCAGCAGCGCGATCACAGCGATGACAACGAGCAGTTCAATCAAGGTGAAAGCAGTCTTGTGAAGTCGAGCACCCATCGTTCCACTCCCTGGACGGCGCTTCAGCTCAAAAATGAGGTCCCGACTCCGCATGGTTCAGAGGATACGCTGCCGATGACTCGGGATCTCCGTGTGCCTTCGCCAATAGCATCTCTGCATACACCAAGTCCTATGATACCACTATGCTCTGTCTGGTTTCAATAGTCCTGGGTGCGTATTCGGCCAATCTTTTCGCTGGGAGCCGCGAATCCGGCACGGAACTCAACGTGGGTCGCTTTTAAGGTAGACCGCGATCCCGCATCGCTTTCGCTGCGGACGAGCCCCCGGTGAAGACCTGGGCTGTCGACGGACATTCGATTAAACTAAGATGGGTCGTTCGATTGTCTTGAGTGTGGTTGAACGTTTAGCTGCCGCGCGGTTCTGAAAGGGTCGTTGTGAAGGATGCCCGTCTGGTCCATCGCCTGCGTCATGGAGACCTCGATGCGCTGCACCAGATCTACCATCGCTACAAGGACGATCTGCTGACCGTGGCAATGGCGATCCTGAACGATTCACATGCGGCCGAGGATTGTGTGCACGACGTATTCGTCCACTTCGCCACGACACCAACGGACTTGCAGGCCAGTCGCAATCTGCGGGGCTATCTCATGCGATCCGTGGCGAACCGGGCCAAAAATCAGCTCAAGCGCGAGCGGGCCCGCCCGCAACGGGAGGGCGACAGGACCGGCCGGGGTGGTCAATCCGACGACCCTGTACGCGAACTGGTTGTGACCGAGCAAGCGACGCAGGTCTTTGAAGCCCTGGTGAAGCTGCCTGCTGAGCAGCGTGAGGTGATCGGCCTGCACCTGCACGGGCAGATGACATTCCGCGAAATCGCGCGCGAGTTGGATCTTTCGATCAATACGGTGCAGAGCCGCTACCGGTACGGCATCGAGAAACTCAGAGCTCTGCTGTAGGGAACCACACTTATGAAGTCATCAGAGCAAGTCGAACGGATCGTCGAGCGGGCCCGCCTCAAAGCGGATCAGGAGACCGACACGCGCGTCCTACGCGACGCCGGCGCCGCCTTCGTAGAGAGTGGACCCTCGACTCGACGAGGGAGACCGACGTTATGGAGGTTCATCATGGAAAGCAAAGTGACACGCTACTCAGCCGCGGCGGTCGTGATACTGGCGCTAGCGGTGGTTCTGTTGGGTCCGTTCGGCCCATCGCAGAATGGAAGCGTCGTCTGGGCCGACGTGATCGAAAACGTTGGTCAGATGCGCACGGTCATCATGAAGCAGGAGTATGTTTTCCGGGAGAAGGGCGATGAAGACCCCACTCTGGCCGCCGATTCGATGAGGTATGTCTCCGAAAAGTATGGCGTGGTCGAGTACCTGTTTGACGACGCCGGGGCGCGAACGCACGAAGTCTACTGGCTCAAAGAGACGTGCCGGTTCTTGATTGTTGCCCACGCCGAGAAGCTCTACCTTGAACTGACGCTGCCCGAAGAGTCATTCGATCTGGTGGGTGGTATGCTCACCCCGCGCCGTCTGGTCGAGTACTTCACTTCAGGCCAGTACACGGAATTGGGGCCGACAGACCGTGACGGCTCGACTGTCGAGGGATTCGAGACCGCCGATCGGGGCGTGCTCTTCCCGATCCCCGAACCGCTTCGTTCGCTCTATCCCGTCAAGGATATCGTCGGTCGCATGTGGATCGACGTCGAATCATCCCTGCCTGTCAGCGTCGATGCCGAGTACGAGACGGGACGCGGCTTGTTGACGGGACTCAAGAAACTCGAAGGCGAATACCGGGCGTGTGACTTCCGATGGAACGCCGAGATTCCGGACGAGGTCTTCGAGCCCAACATCCCGGCCGATTATGCCCCGATTGGTCTGGAGTCCATCGCCAAAGAAGCCCCCGCCTGGATCGGTATAGGTACGCTTCCGGTTCTGGGGTTCGTCATTCACAGGAGACGTCACCGCCGACGAGCGAGATGCCTCCAGCCACCGGGAGACTACACACGTGATGCCTGAGACGGTGCAAGCTTAGCGACTTGTTGGAACGCCACGCATTGATTGTTGTGATGCTATTGGGGATGAGTATAAGGATCGCAGTGTGCCTGTGTTGTCTGGTTCTGACGTTTGCGTGTCCGGTCGCTAGTAATCCTTGTACCTGTGCATCCAGGGGGGCCAGTCTTCGGGCCGGATGCCGCCGGCGATGGTCCATGGGCCTGTTGTCCGGTATGTCTTGGACCACCTCAAGGTCCACAACTCCTTCAAGCCGACCTTTCTGATCGACCAGTCCATGAAAATCCCATTGACACCGCCGTTGTGCCGGTCGATACAGAAGTACTTCATTTCGGCCGTGAAACCAAAGCCGCCCTCGTACTCCGGAGGCTCGTTACTGTAGTGTGGCCTGGCGCTGTCATAAATGCAGTCCAGCATGACCGGCATGTCCTGCGGCGCCGACCAGGGCGCCGATCTGAATCTTCGGATAGCGACTCTCCGGCGCCGGGGCGATGTTGGGATAGACCAAACCCAGGTTCCTGATCTCGCCGGAGACGTGTCGAAACAAGCCGTAGCGCCACACATATCGCTCGACATCCTGCGGGTTCGGGTTCGGTATCACGTAGGTGAAGTTGGCGATGGTATGCCCATTGCCATCGAAAACACCGGAGAACGGCTGATCGAACCACCCCGGGTGGCCGCGGTGAAAGCCAATCAGATTGAACGAGTCGCCCTGGTAGGCGGACAGGTCGATATCAGCCATAAGCAGGAAGTGTTTGTCCCAGTCCTGGGAATACAAACCGATCGTGTTCATCTGCTCGGCCGTGTAGATCAGGTAGGGGTCCTCAGCCGTGCCGGCGCCACCCCCGTACCGAGCCCACGCCGCCGGGCTCAGCGACGTGACAAGAACCAACAGAACCACGGCGCGCTCAATCCGCCCACAAGGAAACGCTTTCCCGTCTCGCATTCATGCATCTCCGACTTCGACCGTTCGCTAATCACGGCGCCGAGCGGATAGGGAACGTCAACCAAGCGTAGACGCAATCCTCAGAGTAGTCCCTAGAACCTGGTGAAGATCATGGCGTCTGCTTCCCTTTTCCTTCCGCTATTTTCGTCCGCCGCTGAATTTCCCTAGGATCAATGCTACCGTGTGACTAGCGTTCTGTCAAGCAGAAATCGGGCCGTTCTATCGCTTCCCCGCCCTCCGCGTCCCTGGCGATTCGGCCCGAAGTGGACCACTGATCTCGCCTTGCGTTGGAGTGTGCATTACGCTATACAGCAGGGGGTTGTGTCGGCCCGGTGTGACCATTCGCTTAATCGGACTTGTCGTCGGTTGCCGGCGGCTCTTTTCGCCGTGCTTGTGTTGCGTGGATTGACGATACAGCGAGAAATCTGGGGATGGCGCGCACTTCCTGAGGTCACCAAGCGTCTTATGGGTGGACACTGATCAGTGAGCCAGTAACGGACGAAGCCTATTGAAACCTTGTGACGACAACGAGAAAGCCACGGTCGCCGCGGCCTGTCGGGGTGACGCCGACGCCCAGGCCGAGTTGTACGAGCGGCATTACACGGCCATGGTGTGGATCGCGTACTCGGTGCTGCTGGACCGTGGCGGGGCCGAAGACGCGGCCCAGCAGGCCTTCGCTCGGGCGTTCGAGAAGCTGCCCCGTCTGCGTCGCAAGGAGCGGTTCGGACCCTGGCTGGCAACCATCTGCCGCAACGCAGCCCAAGATATGCTGCGGGACAGACAGCGCCGGGTCAATCTTCAGAAGGTCGCGATACGCGAAGCTTGCAGCGACCGGAATCACAACGGTTTCGACCGTGTCGTCAAGGAAGCGGTGGACAGTCTGCCCGCGATGTATCGTGAGATCATCGTCCTACGCTACTACACGAACATGAGCTATCGGGAGATCGAGTCGGTGCTGGGCATTTCCGGCAACAAGGTCAAAGGCCGGCTGGCTCGGGCCCGAAAGCGGATACGGATTCGCCTTGAGGAAGAAGGTTTCCGTCGGGAGCAATAGGCTATGGAACGCACCTACAACGAGCGAGATCTGGAGCAAGCGCTACGCCGAACGGCGCCGGGCGCTGCGCCGAGACCTGATTTCGCCGCCTGGCGGAAGGAGCACCCCGATGTCGCCGGTGTCAATGCCGGTCGTGTTGGGGCGGAAGCCAACAGAAGCCGATCCATTGGATCGCTCATCAGATTTGGGAGAGATGCCATGAAACGCAGAAGAGCAAGATTCGGAGCCGTCGCGGCGGCTGTCCTGGCGGCGGTCGTCTTCTTCGCCCAAGGAGACAAGGCCTGGTCGGTGGGGCAAACCATCGCCGCGATGAAGAAGATAGAAACGCTGCACATCACGGGCCAAAACCTGTGCGGCGGAGAACAGGTCGACTTCCAATGCTGGGTGGCTTGGCCCGGCGCAGATGCGGACGTCCTGAGGATGCGCCACCAGTGCGGGTGTGCGAGGAAGAGCACCGTTTTCGTTCAGGGTGACACCGTGCATTCATACTCGCCCGTGCAGAACAAAGTCCGGATCATGGACGGCTCGAAGATCGAGGACCTGCAATACTGGTACGAAGGGGCCCAACTGAGCCCTTGGCTAACGGGCAAGATGCTCGAGGTTCTTAAGCTGATCGGAAAGGGTTGGGAACAGACGGTGGTGACCGACCCGGATACGGGCGCCGAGCAGATTCTCGTGACCTGCAGTCACCCCGCATCCAACACCTCTTTCCATCTCGTCGTGGACCCCGAGAGCAAGCTGATCGTGCGGGCCAAGCTCTGGAGGAACCTCGAATGGGAAGGAGAGCCCGACCTCGACGCGCAGAAATTCATCTACAATCCCGAGATCCCCGACGGTTTCTTCGAGTTCGAGATGCCGGAGGGCGCCACCGTGATCGATGAGGAGGCGGACCAGGCACGCTCCGAGCGGGAGGCGGCCGGCCGCGATCTGCTCGATCAGGCTGAGCACGTGTTCCACGAAGAGAAGAACTATGTCGAAGCGGCCAAGATCTACCAACAGGTGTATGACCAGTACGGGGACCAGAATATCGGTGAGCACGCTCTGATGATGGTGGGTCTCTGTCACCGGCGGCTCGGCCAGCCTGACAAGGAGATCGAGGCCTACGAGAAGACGGTCACCGAATACGCCCACCTTAAAGGATGGGTCGAGGCGACCTACTTCTACCTGGGCCGGGCGTATCTGGAGCAGGGGCAGAAAGAAAAGGCTTTGGAGGCCTTTCAGAACTGCCTGGCGGCGGGCGAGGGTGTCCGCGAGCCCGACCAGTTCCCGCTCAAGGAAGCCCGCGAAGCAATCGCGCAGATCAAAGGGCAGTGACAGAGCATACCATTGACGCGGCCCTGCTCGCCCGTGTCGCCTGGAACGGTCTTGCATTGGAGAACGCATTAGGCTATACAGCATGATGGTCGCATCGGGCCGGTGCGGCCATCATGATTCTGTGTGTCTTCCTTTCCTGGAGGTTCAGGCGATATGTGCAAGAGTGCGCCCTTCGCAAACCACTCTGTCTTGATTGTGCTGGTGGTCTCTCTGTTCGGTGGTTCGATCCTTTACGGAAATCAGACGAACGTGCCGAACGATTCAATGGCGTTGACCCGGCTGGGTTCCTCCTATGCCGTGACACTCAATGGTCGCACGTGCATGCGATTCGCTCCGCCGGAGTTGAAGGGGTGTGGGGTTCCCAAGGTGGAGATCAGCGAGATCGAGTGCGGCTGGCGGCATGTTCGCATGCGATGGAACGTGTCGCGCGAGGTGGCTCAGGACGAGCTGGCCATTCAGTTCGATCTGGCGATTGAGCCCGATTTCTGGTGGGCCCCGCACTTGGCGCCCGAGGAGGGGTACGTAGTCGGCCAGCACGTCTTCCGCGCCCCGGCGCTGATCGCCCAGGACGGCGCCGTGACACTCGCGATCGTTCCCGATCTCGATGTCGTGGGCCGACGCCCCGAGAATCCCTGGTTCATGGACTACGACGCCACCGCCAACAAGATATGGCTCGGCATGGTCAAGACCGAGATCCCCCATCATGTGCTCTTCAAGAAGGCGCCCGGTATGACGTTCGCGCCGGGGACCGTCGGGCTGAGTTTCTTCGTGACCGCCTACCGTGACACGGGGCAGATTAGAAACCCGTGGTCGAAGGCCGCCTCCTTTTTGTGGAAGCGGTGGGGCAGTCCGCTCTACGCCAAGGGTCAGCCGCTCGAGGCGCCGCTGGAGAATTACGTGCGTCGCACTTACGAATGGGCGTTCGAGGGGTGGGGGGACTTCGTTTGGCAAGAGTTCGATCTCAACGGCGTGCGCGTCGGCGCGCCGCAGTTCATCGTCAACATCTCCCAATCGCCCAACTATCCCGGCCCGTGGTACCAGCGGGAATTCCTTTCCATCTGGAACCAAGCCTGGTTCTCCTCCTTGCGCAGCGCGTCGGGTTTGCGACGCTTCGCCGGCGACCAGGAGGACAGCGAACTGCGGCGCAAAGCGAATCTCACCAAGGAACTGGCGCTGGCCGCTCCCATGAAGGATGGCATCTTCCCGGCCGTCATCGGTTGTGGGAACGAGAAGGTCAAGGTCGACGGAAAGGATCTCTGGCGGCCCCGCGGGTGGGAGCATTTCTTCTGGGGCAACTCCAACCGGAGCCCGCGCGACCACGGCATCTCGTCGGAGTGGTACCACATCCTCGATGCCAGTTGGACGGCGCTGCTCATGCTCCGCTGGCATGAAGAGCTGGAAGAGGACCCTCGTCTGATCGACTACGCCTGTGCGTACGCGGATCGTTTGCTCCAGCTGCAGGATGCCGACGGTTTCTTCCCCGGCTGGCTGCACCCCGAGACGCACAAGCCCGGCCCCGTGATGAATCACACGCCCGAGAGCAGTATGAGCGTGACATTCCTGCTCAAGCTAGCCGAGTTGACTGGCCAGGCGAAGTACCGCAAAGCGGCGCTTCGCGCGATGGACGCCGTTCTCGTCGAGATCGTCCCTGAGGGTCGCTGGGAGGATTACGAGACCTACTGGTCGTGTTGCGGGTGGGGGAGAGAGAAGTACCTGGGCAAGAAGATCGCGCGCAACGCCATGTACAAACAGAACAGCCTCTCGACCTTCTGGACCGCCGAGGCGCTGTTGGCGACGTACCGTGCGACCGGACAGGAGTGCTACCTCCAGTGGGGTCAACGCACGCTGGACGAACTGTCTATGTGCCAGCAGGTCTGGCAGCCGCCATTCATTTATGTCCCGGCGCTGGGCGGGTTCGGCGTGATGAACTGCGACGGGGAATGGAACGACTCGCGCCAGACGCTCTTCGCCGAACTGTTCCTACAGTACTACCGCCAAACGGGCGATCCGCACTATTTCGAGCGGGGCGTCGCCGCGTTGAAGTCGGGCTTCATCATGATGTATTGTCCCGAGAACCCGACCGTCAAGAAGATGTGGGAGAAGGTGTATCCCTGGTTCGGGCCGGAGGACTACGGCTTTACGATGGAGAACTACGGTCATGGAGGGCGCACCAGCGCTCAGGGCGAGGGCATGGGCGTCTTCACCATCTACGACTGGGGCAACGGCGCCGCGGCCGAAGCGACGATGCGGATTCTCGATCATTACGGCCATGTCTATATCGATACCGCGCGAGACAAAGCGTTCGGCCTCGACAAGGTTCAGGTGCGGCGCACCGCCGGAGGCTGGCAACTCATCAACGAGACCAACAACCCGCGAACCCTGCGCGTGGTCTTCGACGATGGACTTGTCAAGACTGTCCCCATCAAGGACAAGGCTCTTGTTGCACCATCGAGCGATGCACGTTAGGCTTCCACGTCTCATTCGGCATGGCGGACATGGGGGACGCGAGCCAACGTGTCCCCGAAAGCAGGGGTTGGAGCAGAACATGATTATTCGTGACGAGACGGAATCCGACGTCCAAGCGATAACCGATGTCACCATCGCGGCTTTCGCGGATCATCCGATCAGCCGTCAGACGGAGCAGTTCATCATTACTGCTTTGCGCGCCGCCGGGGCGCTGACGATTTCGCTCGTCGCGGAGATTGATGGTGCCGTGGTTGGTCACATCGCGTTCTCGCCCGTGACGATCTCCGATGGCAGTTCGGATTGGTACGGTCTGGGCCCCATTTCTGTGGTTCCCGAACGCCAACGACAAGGCATTGGCAAAGCCCTCATGAACGAAGGCTTAGCCCGGCTCGAAGCTTTGGGCGCCAAGGGCTGCATCCTGGTGGGCGACCCCGCCTACTACGAGCCGTTCGGCTTCCGAAGCCTGTCCGAACTGACCCACGAAGGGGTTCCCCAGGAAAACGTCCTCACCTTGCCGCTTGGAGAGAACAGAGCGCAGGGCGTTGTGACGTTTCACCAGGCGTTCGCCGCCACCGAATAGCCGCGTCCCACGCTCATTCGTCGCAGGCAACGTTCTGCCAGCAAAGGCGCGGGGAGTCCTGCCCCGGGCAGATGGTCCAGATGTCCTCTATTCCGTTGTCCCTCTCGTCGACGAAATCCCAGCCGGCGTCGAGGAAGGTATCGATGTCTTGCATCTGGTCGGTCGTCAGATCCTTCACGAGGATTCCGTCAATCCACAGTTCTCCGCCAGTGGTTCCGCGCCAGTAGGAGGTCGATACGGCGCCGTCGTTGCGTGCGACCAGACGACTACCGTGTTCGACCGGGACGCTTCGTCGGATAATCCCTGTCGTGATATTTCCTATGCCGTAGCAGTCCGCCAGGCTACCGTCGTTGTTCCCGACCAGCGTGCCCATGAAGCCCAGGTGTGCCGCCGAGCTGTCGCAGTAGCAGGCCGTCAGGGTCCCGTGATTGACCCCGGCCAGCGCTCCGACCTCTTCGGTTCTGCGCCCAATGGTGACCTCCAGCAGGCCCAGTTCATGGACCGAGGAGTGATATCCCAGACATGCGAACAGGCCCAAGGGCCCTCGCCCTTCGATCTGGAGATGACTGATTACGCCGCCGTTGCCGTCGAAATGCCCGCCGAACCAGGGAATGGGCGCCGTGTTCCAGATGATGCCCGAGAGATCGATGTCGTTGGCGAGCCGATAGGACGCCAGGGGACGATAGCCGATCGAGCCAAGCTCCACAGCGTCCGTGATCAGGAAGGGATCGTCCAGGGTCCCTTGCCCCTGAGGTTGCACGGGCTCATGCCCTTCAAAGACGCTCAATCGGGGATAGCCTTCATCCTGAGCCATTTGCCAAGTCTCGGCCGTGCCGTTGACGCTTTCGCCCGCGAAGTCCCAACCCTCATTCAGGTAGGTCCTGATGTCCTGCATCTCGGTGGTTGTCAGTCCTGCGCCGCCCTGACTGGCAGTCAGTCCCGAGGTTTCGATGTTCCAGAACCCACTGATCCGATAGGTCGATCCATCTCCGATCAGACCACCGAGGCGTACTCCCCCGCTGACCGTGCCGAGGCTGTAGCAGTTCCGCACAACGCTGTCGGTGGTCGATCCGATCAGACCGCCCACTCTATAGACCCCTTCGACGGCGCCCGTGCTGAAGCAGTTGGACACATGGTCCTCATCGCTGTGTCCGATCAGGCCGCCAATGCCCTGGGAAGCCCCCACCAGACCGTCGTCGGTGTACACGCCGGAGGCCCCGGTGACTGGGCCGGTGCTGTAGCAGT
>JANQFY010000458.1 GCA_028277585.1 Sedimentisphaerales bacterium | reverse complement strand
CGGCGACTACGTCGAGGCCTTTCAAGTCGTCTTGCCGGACGGTCAGATCGTGGAACTGGCCAATGGGATGGACGTCGAGAAGATGGCTGGGCAGGGCGTTCGCGCGATCGCACGGCAATGCTGGTCGCTGCTGACTGCCAACGAAGCGGTGATCGACAAGGCTTTGCCCGCGACCAAGCGCAATCGTAGCGGCTATAACATCGCTTCGGTCTGTCACGACGGCGCGATCGATCTGGCCCGCATGCTGGCCGGCTCTGAGGGGACGCTGGCGATCTTCGCCAATATCACATTGCGCACGGTTCCTCTGCCGAAGGCCAAGGGGCTCCTGCAACTCGAGTTCGATTCGCTCGATGCCATGGCGCGGACCGTACCGGTCATCGTTGAGACCGCTCCGGTGGCGTGCGAACTGATGGACGAGAGCCTGATCAACATGGCCTTCGACCAACTCCCTCAGTACCGTGACATTCTCCCGGCGGGCGCGGCCGCGGTTCTGCTCGTTGAACACGTCGGTGAATCCGAGAGCGAAGTACGCGAGAAGATCAGCGTGACCGATCTGGCGGTCGGCAAGCGTGCGACGGGGCGTTCGATTGTCACGGCGCCTGCCGATCAGGCTCGCATCTGGAAGTCACGCAAAGACGCCGGGCCGTTGCTCTATCGAAAACGGAGGCGCCAGCACCCGGCTGAGTTCATGGAGGATGTCAGCGTCGACCATCTGCGTCTGGCTGACTACATCGCCGGGCTCCAGGAGATTGAGAAGAAGTTCGGTACGACCATGTCGTTCTTCGGGCACGCTGGGGATGGGGAACTGCATCTGCGACCCTACCTGGACTTGGGCGATCCGAAGGACGTTGAGAAGATGAAGGCCATCGCCGAGGACGTGTTCTCGCTGGCCTGGTCGCTCGGTGGTTCGATCAGTGGTGAGCACGCCGATGGATTGCTCCGCGCCGGTTTCGTCCGGCGACAATATGGCGACGCCTTCTACAAGGTCTTACAGGAGGTCAAGCGGATCTTCGATCCAACGGGGCTGATGAACCCGGGCAAGATCCTCAACGACGACCCGGATATCATGGTCAAGAACCTGCGCCGTCAGCACCGCGTCGTGCCCGAGCGCGCCCGTTCGGATATGCATTTCGGCGATGAGGAACTCGAACTCGAACTCGATCAGTGTTATGGGTGCGGCGTCTGCCTGAACCGCGATCCGGCGCTCCGCATGTGCCCCGTCTTTCGCGCCATGGGCGAGGAGTTGGGCAGTTCCCGCGCCAAAGCGAATCTGCTGAACTACTGGGCGACAGGGCAACTGGGCGAAGAGGATTTCGAGTCGCCCGAGTTCCGCAAGTTCCTCGACCTCTGCGTCAACTGTAAGATGTGCGAGCGGCAATGCCCCTCCGGCGTGAAGGTCTCGACCTTGATGGCGGCCGCCCGCGCCGAATACGTCAAACGCAAGGGATTGCGCCGCACGGAGATGACACTGAGCCACAATCGGTATCTGAGCATGGCGGGCAGCGCCTTTGCGCCGGTCTCCACCGGCTTCATGAAGCTCCCACCGTTCAAATGGATGCTGGAGAAGGTCATCGGACTCGACAAGCGACGAGGCATGCCCGCTTTCCAGCGCGGCTCGTTTCTCAAGACGGCCCGCAAGTATCTGGCGTCTCAGGAGTCCCTGACGACCCCTGTTGACAGGGTGGCGTATTTCGCCGACACCTACGCCAATCACAACGACCATGAATTGGGCTATGCCGTCCTGGATGTCTTGCGCCACAACCAGGTCGAGGTTGTTCTTCCCGATCAGCGACCGGCGCCGCTGCCGGCTATCGTCTACGGTGACGTGAAAACGGCGCGTCGCGACCTGGCGTACAATGTCAGACACCTGGCTGAAGCGGTGCGGGCGGGCTGCAAGGTCGTCTGCTCTGAGCCCAGCGCCGCTCTGTGTCTGCGCGAAGAGATGCGACACTACGTCAGCGGCGCGGACGCCGAACTCGTCGCCCAAAACACGATGGAGCTGATGAACTACCTGACGGCACTACAGCAGCAGGGCAAGCTCCAGTCTCCGGCTGAATCGGTCGCGCAGAGGTTCATTTACCACCTGCCTTGCCATCTCTGCGCGGTGGGCGACGACGTCGTGACCTTGCGGCTCTTGCAGGAGCACTTCAATATAGACGTTGTCGATCTGCAGGCCGGCTGTTGTGGTCTTTCGGGCACCTTCGGCATGCAGAAGAAGAACTACGATCTGTCAGAGCAGATCTCCGCCGGCGTGCGCGACGCCATCGCCGCGGCTCCGACGAAGGACGTGCTGACCGAGTGCGCTGCCTGCAAGATGCAGATCGAACACATCGCGTCGGTCCCCGCGACTCATCCGATCAAAATCATCGCCCGCGCCTACGGCCTTTGAAGCTGGGAGAACTGTAGCTCGTCAAGGCGCATCAATTACTTGAGCATGGCTGCGTTCTGGGGTGAGATATCCACTTCAAGGACGGCGTACCCGTCGATCTCGAAGTGCTCGACCACGATCTCAACGGTTCTGTCTTCGGTCAGGTTCAACGTCCCTGTGTTGGGGGTCGGCCCGTGCCAGGTCCAGTTCTCGATGATCGGTTTGCCATCGACGGTGACACGGACCCCGTCGTCGCTGAGGGTCTTGAACCGCCAGGCGCCGGCCGAGAGCGGGAGCTTCGTCCGAGCGATCATGCCGAAGCGATCGCCCCCGAGCTTCGCGTCTGCGATGGTCCTGGAGATCTTCTGTTCCGAGGGGCCGCCCCAGCCGTAGGGGAATCGCAGCTCTCTAGCTTCTCCGCGCACGGCTGTCTTGCCTTGGGCCAACTGGCGCCAAGCCTCGAGGTCTTCACGCGGATCGGTTTCTTGCGTCCACTTGAAGAACGTGACATCCCACGTTGCTGAGATCAGGGCGCCGTGGATGTCTTGCCGCCATTTCTCCGCCCGCGCCTGTATTCGATAGGGGTGAACGCCCGGCTGATCGGTGGACACGGTATACGTGGCCTTGTCGGTCCGGCTTCCAGGATAGGCCAATCGCCCTGTTACGTGCCGTCCTTCTATTGTGATCTGGGCCTCCGCAGGAAGCTTGTGGAGATCGTACCGGACCGAATCACCGTCATCCTGTACCTCTCGGATCAAGGGCGATTCGTGATCCCACGGTCCCCATTCGGTCATGACGATATTCTGTCGGCCCCGGAGATGGCGGCGCGCTCCCACCGGTCGGGTCTGGCCGTACGCAGTGTAGGCCGGCGGTTCAGCCGCATTCTGGATAAGATCCGAGACCTCGCGGATGGTTGTGTCAGCTTCCTTCACTATTTCCTGGCGTGCGTCCACGAACGTGTTCGCGGCCAGAGTGACCTCACTGGGGCCGCGGAAATGAAAGGCAACCTTGTTTCCCGCGAATCGGTTGGCGCTGATGACATTGCCCTTCGATTCGGTTCCGTTGGCTTTGGCCCAGGGCTTCCTGGCGAAATCTCCGTCGGGGTCCCACCAGAGGTGAACGCCGCACTTGTTCTTCTCGAAGGTGTTGCTGATGATGCGATTGCCCTTGCCGTGCTCGATGTTGATGCCGCCGCGTTCGAGCCCGTAGGCCATCTCGCCGTTGGCCGCCAACTGGTTCTGCGCGATGAGCGTGTCCTGAGAGTAGCCACCCCATACCCCGCAAATAGCGTTTTCGACGAGACGGTTGTCATAGAAGGTGTTCCCAAACGAGAAGGTCATCTCGATCCCGTGGGCCGGGGCGTAGGAAAAATCGTTGCCGATGAGCAGATTCCTGTTATTGCCGCGCCGATGGTACCAGTCGGCTGAATGCTCACCCGTTTCGCCCAAGGCCTCATGACCGGCGAAGCCGAAGAAGCCATCGCCGCCATGCGTTGCGGAGTTCTCGGCGATGACGTTGTCACTGCACTGCTCGAACATGAGAATCCCCGCCGAATCCTGCCCGCGGTTGTACACGCCATGGCTGTAGCCGCGTACGCAGAAGTCGCATGCGTTGCGCGCGATGGTGTTGCGATTGCAGCGCCACAGAGCAATGCCCCAACCGGAGTTGAAGGAGAAATCGTTGTCGTAGATCTTGGACCTGTTCACGCGATCCAGGCACAGGCCGTTCTGGCCGTGTCGAACCCGGCAGTTGCGGACCGTTATGTCGTTGGAATCTTCAATATAGAACGCGGCGGCGTAGTTGTTCAGCCACTCGTTCCGATCGTTCTTGTGGGGGAAGAGCCAATCGCCGCCATCCTCGCTTGCCGGCGTGGACTTCAGGTGCGCCCGTCGATTGTCCGAGCCATCAACGGCGTCGATGGTCAGGCCGTTGGCGTTCGTGGCCCAGAGCACGCCCCAGAAACCGCTGATGCGCGCGTTCTGGATCGTGACATTCGAGTGCCCGTTGAGCCGAATGCCATAGCCTCGGTACTCGTCCGGCGGACGGTTCGATGGCGAGCCGCGTAGGACCGCGCCCTCGGCAAACCGGACGTGTATATCGGATGCGGCGATCTGGATCACGCCATTGCCGTTCTTGTCCTCGATGACCGTCCCGGGAGGGACGACGATGGTGCAGGATTGCCTGATCTCAAGGTCGTCCGTGGTGAGACACACATTGGGTAGCGGCGAACTGGGAAGTGTTGAGATTGTTACCGAGATGATCAGTGCGAGAAACAAGCTTGAACCTCCTCGACAGTCAGTTGTTTACAGTGGATAGTCGCCTGTGGAGCCATTCAATGAGGTTATGCTAATGAGCGAGACTCCCGACGTCAACGGTGGGGCTGACTTCTGTCCTGTGAGCCGTTGCTTTATGGCTGCCGATTCCCTATAGTGAGCCTTTGGGTCGGGCAATCTGGTTTTCCGAGAATTTACGATGGGCGCCAAAGAACAGCTCAAGCAGGCGGTGTTGTGGGAGTCGGCCGGGGATGGCAAGGTCCGCTGTCGGCTCTGCAGCTTCCGCTGCGCGATCGCGGAAGGGCAGGTGGGCCATTGTGCGGTGCGCAAGAACGTCGGCGGGACGCTGTACAGCCTCAACTACGACAAGGTCTGCGCCGCCAATCCCGATCCGATTGAGAAGAAGCCGCTCTTCCACTTTCAGCCGGGGACGCAGAGTTTCTCGGTCGCGACGATGGGTTGCAATTTCCAGTGCGTCTTCTGTCAAAACTGGCAGATCAGCCAGGCGGCCCTGGAAGACGGGCGGATCAACGGGCGGGCCATCGCTCCCGAGCAGGTCGTGGCCGCCGCGATAGGGAGCGGGTGCCGCAGTATCGCTTACACCTATACCGAGCCGACCGTCTTCATGGAGTTGTGTCACGACTGTGGACAACTCGCCAAGGAGCAGGGATTGGCCAATGTCTTCGTCAGCAACGGGTACATGACGCGCGAAGCGATCGACTTCGCGGCCGACTGGCTCGATGGCATCAATGTCGACCTGAAGGCTTTCAGCGAGGACTATTACACGCGCTTGTGCCAGGCCCGTTTGCAGCCGGTGTTGGACACGATCGCCTACATCGCTCAGGAGACCGAGATCTGGATGGAGGTCACGACCCTCCTCGTGCCCGGTGAGAACGACTCGGAAGACGAACTGAAGCAGTTGGCCGGTTTCCTCGTTCGCAAGGCGGGGCCCGACACGCCCTGGCACATCAGCCGGTTTCATCCACAGTACGAGTATCTCGATGCGCAAGCGACCCCCCTGGAGAGCTTGCAGAGAGCCGAACGGATCGGCAAAGAAGCGGGGTTGCGTTACGTCTATCTGGGCAACGTGCCGGGGTCTCGCTCGGAATGTACGTTCTGTTATGAGTGCGGCCGGGTGCTGATCGAACGCACCGGCTATCGAATCCATGCCAATGCCATTGAGAATTCACAATGCCCCGATTGCGGCGCCGCCATCGCGGGCGTCGAGCTTTGAGGTGCTATGAAGATCGTTGCAGACGCCAACATCCCCTTCGTGCAAGAATGCTTTTCCTCCGTTGGTGACGTCGAAATCATGAGCGGGCGTGACATGACCGCCGCCGCCATGGCGAACGCGGACGCGCTGCTGGTGCGCAGCATCACCCCTGTCAATGAACAGTTACTGGGCGGCAGCCCGGTGCGTTTCGTCGGTACCGCGACGATCGGGTTCGACCATATCGATCTCGACTATCTCGAGGCCAACCACATCGGTTTCGCCTCGGCGCCGGGGTCCAACGCCAACTCGGCCGCTGAGTACATCATCGCCGCGCTGCTGGATGTCGGGCAACGGCATGGCATTCGTCTCGAAGGAGAGTCGATCGGTGTCATCGGCGTCGGGAACGTCGGCGGGCGGGTGGCGCAGAAATGCGAAGCGCTGGGCATGCACGTGCGCCGCAACGATCCACCGCTGCAGCGCCGCACGGGCGATCCCAACTATGTGCCTATCGAGGCGGTTTACGATTGCGACTTCATCACCGTGCACACGCCGCTGACGCGCGACGGGATCGACAAGACCTATCATCTGGCGGACGGGCGGTTCTTCGCGTCGGTCAAACGCGGGGCGATCTTCCTCAACGCCTCGCGGGGCGCGGTCGTCGATTCGGAGAGCCTCGCCGTGGCGGGCCGTCTCGGACCGGTCGTGTTGGATGTCTGGGAGAACGAGCCGAATATCGACATCGAGCTTCTCTGCGGGGTCGATCTGGCTTCCCCGCACATCGCGGGCTACTCATTCGATGGCAAGATCGCCGGCTTGATCATGATCTACCGGGCGCTCTGCGAGCATTTCGGCCTGGAGCCCAAACATGAAGCGGGGGATTTTCTACCAGAGCCCGAGGTTCCCGTGGTCGACGTGCGAGATGTCCAGGGCGACGACGAGGCGGCGCTGGCGCATGCGGTCCGGAGCGTCTACAGCATCCAGCGGGACGACGCCGCCACGCGGCAGATCGTGGACAAGCCCGCCGAGGAGCGAGGTCGCTTCTTCGACGCACTGCGCAAGAACTATCCCGTACGGCGAGAGTTTCACAATACGACGGTGGTGCTGGACGAACCGGGCGGCGCCCTGGTGCGCAAGCTGCTGGGGCTTGGCTTCAAGGTGAAAGGGCATCAGCTATGAAAACGGCGGCGAACGGCCTTCTGCAATGGTCCGGAGGCCGACTGGATTTCTCCAGCGGTTGTCTGGTCATGGGGATTCTCAATATCACGCCCGATTCGTTCAGTGACGGCGGGCAGTTCCTCGACGCCGACAGCGCGGTCGCCCACGGTCTGCAGATGGTTGCCGAAGGGGCGGCCCTGCTCGACATCGGGGGGGAATCGACCCGGCCGGGCTCGGAGCCTGTCCCGCCGGCCGAGCAGATCCGTCGTATCGTCCCGGTTATCGAATCGCTGGCTGGACAGGTCGATGTGCCGATTAGCGTCGACACGCGGGATATGGATGTGGCGCAGGCGGCGCTGGAGGCCGGCGCTGCCATCATCAACGACGTCACCGCGCTCTCCGATGATCGACTGGCCGTTCTCGCCGCCCAGAAGCAAGTCCCTGTGATCCTG
>JANQFY010000437.1 GCA_028277585.1 Sedimentisphaerales bacterium | reverse complement strand
TCGTTGACCTCGGCGACTTTCCAGAAGTACGTCGCGCCGTAATCGAGCGCACCCGGTGCGAACGCGACCTCACTGACGGTGTCAACCACATCCAACGCGTCCTGATCGGCGCCAAAGGAAATGTCGTGCGAAGCGGCGCCGCGACCGGCGCGCCACGTCAGGACCGGATCGATTCCAATGCCCTCGGCCCCCGATGCCGGCTGCGGTTCACGCGGCGCGGCCGGGATCTGCAGGAAGCGCACTTCGCTGAGTCCGAACTGAGGCAGGCCGCCGCGATTGCTGTTGACGGTTATCCTGACGAACCTGGCGGCGACCCCGCCAAAGTCGACCGTGCTGTTGGCGGCGTAGGTTGCCTGGGCCGTCGCCTGCGCCAACTCCACATCCCCCAGAAGGGTCCACTCGGCGCCATCAGTCGAGTACTCGATGGTCACGTCTTTGAGTCCGAAGCCCAGCACCGGCTCGAACGCCACGTTGTAGTTCCAGACCAGCATCTGGTGCAACTTCTCGAGGCGGCCGAACTCGAACAGGAGGTTAATGGGATCGGCGCCGGCGGCCGAACCAAGCCACATGTCGCCACTGGCCGTCGAATGCTGATCCAGATCATCGAGTCCGGAACCGTCGATGATCCGATCAGCTCCCATCCCCGGATCGGAGATCGCATTGGTCGTTACGCTGACGTTCGCGATCGGGTAGGCGAACGGCTCAACCGTGAAGCTCCAAAGCTCGCCTTTGAAGATCGTGTTGTCGGGCGCCGCGTTGACCTCGTCGACGCGCCAGTAGTAGGTCTGACCGTATTCGAGGACGGCGTCGGGCGCGAAGCTCGCGTCGGCCTGATCCTGGCTGACGAGCACGCCCTTCGGATTGGCCCGATCGGCGGTGTTGACGTCGTCCAGCACCGTGCCCAGATAGACATCGTGCGTCGCGGCCAACTCACCCGGCGTCCAGCCCAGGACCACGTCGCGCGGCACATCCACCGCTTCGACGGCCGGATGCGGTGCCGAGGCCAGTTCGGCATTGAGCTCGCCGGTGAGGAAGGCCACCGCGTTGAGGAAGACCCTCTCGCCGTCGGCGGTCAGGTTCAGACTGCCCTTGCCATCACTGGACTCGTCTCCGGCCGCACAGAACCACATCCGCTGCGCCGCCGGGGCCTCACTGGTGCCACTGTAGAATTCCACGCCGGGCTCCCAGAGGACGATCCAGAGCCGGCCGTCGGTATGGGTCGCCAGGACCTGCCCGTTGCCCCCGTCGGAGGAATCGGTGATGTTGCCCTGATTGTCGAGCATCTCGATCTCATCTCCGGCAACGCCGACGCCCTTGAAGATGGGATGGTCTTCGACGATGACCATCTGATCCGGGGCGTTGACAGTCGGTGTGCCGGTAGCATTGACCCACTGCCACCGACTGCTCCGAATCAGGTAGACGCTCGTCTGAATCAGGGGCACCGTCAGGCCGTTCCATTGGGCGATCTCATCGCCATCGTCGTACCCCCCACTGTTGGTGTCTCGACTGACGACCACCAGATCGGCCGCATTCATCGTATCGATCTTGGTCTGATCCAGTTCATTCATGCCCGTCATATTCGTCACGGTGTGACCGGCGCCTTCCAGGAAGGCTTGCCACTCCGCGAAACCGCCGGCTCCCTCGTCAACCCAGATGATGTTGGCGGCCAGAGCCGGACCGGCCACCAGCATCACACCCAGCAACACTAGATACATGCATTTGCGACTCATAACAGTCCTCCTTTTGAGTAGATCGCCGTAATCGTGTCGCGGCCACATGCCGCAACGCCTTACGTCCACAGCGCATCAGGGAATAACCGAGCGCCTGATACACCGTTGCCATTGTTGGCTAACCCAGAAACCTTCCCGCGCGTTCAACGCGACGGCGGGAATCTGTCGCGCACCTCCTTTTCACGAGCGTAGATAGACCGCGCAGTTGCTAGACAGATAGAATCCGAAATGGAACAGAAATGGCGCGACGCCCCCCCGTCCGCCATAGGATTTGCATGACACATTTGCATCAGGGCCTCCGATTCCGATTGGCCGCGCAAAACGCAACCACTAGTGGCGCAGAAACCAAGTGCGCTGTGACCAAGGCTCGCTGGAGAACACCCTCGCAGCCGACCTAACCTTTTTATAACAAATCCCAGGTTCCGGTACAAGCCCCCCCGCCCGGAAATGAACCGTGGCTCCGACCCGCCGGGGCCGGAGCCACGTTCTGCACGCAATGAAGTTCCTCGCACGAGCCCTGCTCGGCGAGGCGAAGAGCCCCAGGAGTTATGGGTGCAGGGCAATATCGTCGACGTAGATGACGCCGCTGGCGCCGGCCCCTTCGATGCCGATCGCCAGCGAGGTAACGTCGCTCAGATTGCCGGCGACGGTGGACAGATCGATCGTCCAGGCCAGCCAATCCGTGCCCGCGATATCCGCCGCGGCGCCTGGATACGGAACCTTGACGCCATTGATCTTGACGTACAGTTGCCCCGTGTTGCCCTCGGCGCCCTGGAAGTGAAGCGAGAGTTTTTTGACGCCACTGGCGGTCCAATCCTGCGCCAGGGTGAGTTCAGCCTCGGACATTGCGGCGCTCGTGTTGTCGTAGAACAGCGGCATGGACTGCCGACCACTGTTGACGATCGCCCTCTCGGCGAACGGCGACTCAAGGTGACCAACCGTCGAGCCGTTGTTGTCGACACCATAGCCATCGATCCAGTTTTGATAGATACGGTTGTCTTCATCGTCATAGCTCTCGAAGTCTTCGACCATCAGAGACGACTGCGTGACGAAGCTCCAGATGTCTCCTTCCCACAAACCGGACGCTCCGATCGCATCGACTCTCCAGTAATACGTGGTTCCCAGGTCCAACGTCCCGGGGACGTACGTAGTCATATCAACGGTGTCGACCTGGGTGAGAGCATCCCGATCTGCGCCGAAATTCACCTCGTGCGAAGTCGCATCGCGGCCGGGCCTCCAGCGACAGGCGACCTCCACGCTCACGTCCGGGGCGCCGTCGGCCGGTTCCGGCCCGCGAGCGTGGGCGGGGATGTACATGAAGCGAACCTCGCTGAGCCCGAATTGCCCGCTCACCCCGTAACCGCTGCTGACGCTCAGGCGAATGTAACGAGCTGCAGCCCCACCCAAATCGATTGTCGTGTTGGCGGCGTAGGTCTCGCTGGCGGTCGCCTGTGTCAATGTCACTTCACCCAGAACAGTCCAGTCTACACCGTCTTCGGAGGCGGCGACCGTCGCGCTTTGGACGCCGAAGCCCAGCAGCAGTTCGAACTGGGAGTTGTAGTTCCAGAGAAGCATCTCATGCATCTTGTAGACGCGATCGAACTCGAACTGAATGTGCAGCGGCTCGTCGGCGGCCGGCCGGGCCAGCCACATGTCAGAACTGACCATCGAGTGCTGATCGTCGATGTCGAGCCCCGAACCATTGACGGTGTTCTCAGGACCGGCGGTCGACTCCGAGACACCGTTGCTCGTCGCGATGACCGTCTCGATGGGGTAAGCCAGCGGTTCGGTGGTGAAGGACCAGACGGCGCCTTGGTCCCAGCCCGTGGCGGCGTTGGCTTCGTCGATACGCCAGTAGTAGGTAGTGGCGAATTCCAATCCCACTGCAGCGGTGTCGAAACCCGGCTCGGTCACAACGCCCACGTCGGCCGCCGCGGCGCCGTCGTTCACGTCGTCCAAACTCGTGCTCAGATAGACCTGGTGGCCGTCAACCGCCGGCGCGTAGTCCCCAGGGGTCCATTCGAGAACCACATCGTGGAGCACGTCCTCGCTCCCGTCGCCCGGGATCGGATTCCGCGCCGCAGCCGGGCCGAGGGGCGTAAACAAGGGTTGGTTTGAGGTGAAAATCGCCTCCGCCTCTTCAGCGGCCAGCGGGCGGTTCCAGTATCCCACCTCGTCGACGATGCCATCGACCCAAAGCTCGTAGCCCGGGTCCAACCAGACACCGATGGCAAAGCGTTCCGGGTAGTTGCCGCTCTCGGCGCTAACCCACCGCACGGGCCCACCCACCGTTTCGGGCCCGACGGAGACTTCGCCATCGACGTAGATGATTACCTGGTCGCCGTCATAGGTCGCCACCAGATGGTACCACGTGTCAGGCTGATAGATGTTGGGCGTTTCGATGTAGTGCATGCCCGTCTCGGTCCGGATGGCCAGCCCGAAATCCTGGGTGTTGTCGCCGACCCATCCGTAGTTGTAGAAGAAGAAACCGCACTCATCGCCGCCGGTGTCCATGCCGTTGCCCACGAAACTGCTGAAGTAGACGAAGGCATCCAGCTTGGTCCAGCACGACACAGAGAATGTCTCGGGCATCAATTCGGCGGGATAGACGCCGGGCTCTTCGCCAGCTCGTTCGGCGCAGCGGACATAGTCGTCGACGCCGTCGAAGTTCAGAGCGCCGCCGAAGAGACCGTCCGTCCAAACCGGTCCATCAACGAGCGTTCCATCATGCCCGTAGCCGGCCGGCGCGATGTCAGCCGTCGCCAGACCCGTCCCTTCATCCAGAGGCCAATACCCGATCAGCCCCTCTTCCAGATTCGCCCTAGCGCACGCAGACAACATCGTGCAAAGGAGAATCACAGCCGCAATACGTCCTTTCGCCTTCATCGCAGTTCCTTTCTATAGGAGGTGTGCAAACACATCGTTTCGATCACCCGCCCGCGCCGGCGGTATACTCTTTCCGTTGACTCACCCTTGACATGCTCCGTTCGACCCTCGAACCGATGAACCGCCCCTCTATCGATGTCCATCCCAGCTCCGGGGCAGCATCTCAATGTCGGCGTTGACTCTACGCCGGCGCTACTAGCAATCGATTGGAACAGCGCTAGGATTGCGCTGCTCCTATACAGCCGCCGGTCAACAACCGCCTGTCAACTATCGCCCAAGCGCTGCAACCAGCGCGGCCAATCCGCGTCGGGGGCAGTCATGGGGTTCTTCGTATCGAATGCCTTGTGCCACTTGAGTTCCCAGAGCCCACGGAGCGGAATCCGGGCGGCCGAACCGTCCAAAAACGCGGAATTGATCGCCCCGCCATGACGATCGATGCAGACCAGCCGCATCGCTTCGGAACCCCAGTCGCCCCACCCATTGCTCCACTCGTATAAAGGCGGCTCTTCATCCAGAGGCGTGTTGTCGTCCAGGGGGAAGACGTCGACATAGACACAATCCATGAACAGCGGCACGCGCGCAGCGCCGCGGGCGTCGACCCTGCGCCAGGCGTTCTCGGCCGGGAAACCCCAGAACGATCCCACGCCGGACGGCGGAGAGGAACACCACTCGTTGAGTCCATAGCTGCCCGTGTCGAAGTCGGCCCACCAGTTGTCGGGCGTCGCCGGATCGAAAGGCCCCCAGCAGGCCAGCGTCCCACCATGACTGCGATTCACCGGCTGATCCCGCACCACCTTGGTGGATGGACACAGGCGGATCTTCTTCTCGCCGTAGTAAGGTAGCGTCGCAACGATCCAGTAGGCGTCCTGGGCGCTGAGAGCGCCGCCCTGGATGCTCTGGGGCAGCCGGTTCGCGTTGTCGAAGGCGTACATATGGAAGATCTGCGCCCACTGCTTCAGATGCGACCGGCAAACCACCGCCTGGCCCGCTTTCCTGGCCTTCTGCAGGCTGGGCATGAGAATACCCATAAGGAGCGCGATAACGGAAATGACCACGAGCAGTTCGATGAGCGTGAACGCCTCCCGGCGGACGTTTGCCTGACGCGATACGTTCATGCCGATCATGGCGACCTCCAACCCGAATCCGGCTCCAGTCTATCGCGCCCCCGGCGGAGGATCAAGGGAATCAATGCGCGCGACGAGCGGCTTGGGAATGGTGCCGGTGATGCGGGGAGAAATCTGGGCAGACGAAGCGCTCCTTGCTCGCTTGGGGAGGCCTCATGCCATCGACAACCGACACTCTCTACTACTCGAAGTAACCCGGCGGAGCGTACTTGCGGTCGTCGATGTCTTCGACGGCGTGTTCTTTCGCGACTTCTTTCTTCACTGGGACGGGTTTGGCTGGTCTGGGCTTGCGTTTCTTCTTGCCGCGAATCGTAGCTCGCGCCGAATGGAGCCCGCCCAGGATCCCTAGAACAGTACCGGGAAGGTTCCACCACTCTCCGCCAATGCCAACCGTGAAGTCGCCATGCCGGGCTCGAATCGTGACGCCAATCTGCACAGGAACGAAATCGCAAAGTGGACCAACGTTGGCAGGGTCTTTAGGCTGAACGCTGAAGATGACAACAATCCCGATCACAGCCGCAATAACACTTGAGCAGAACACAAAGGAGATAACAGCAACGATATACTTCATCAATGGCGACCTTCCAACTGTGACTCGATGCATCCAAGGTACCTGACACCCTATGATTCCGCTTCCCCGTCTCCCAATGGAATTGGGTTCACTGTGCGTGGTGTGTTTCCGAGCAGATCCATCAATCCAATTCGGTACTTCATCTTCTCCGTTCAGTATCTTCCCGGTTCGAGCTTGCATTGACCGGCGGGCGCATGGAAGAAGGCACATCCCGCGTCGGGAGCAACCTTCACGTTGCTTGGGCCGCTTGACGATTCGACGCGCCACCTGCCCGAACGCATGCCGCAAACGAGTACCGCGCATTCGCCACGACCGGGAATGTCGAAAACGATTGGCGCCGCGCCACGTGCTTCCGGCCGAAAGACCACGACGAAGTCCAAGACACGGGCCCCGGAGGCATGCGGTGTTTCGATCGGCAACACGAGAGGCGGTGGCGCCGGTGCGTTCTCGTCCGAGACGGTCATGACATTGAGGAACACGTCTCTCAATGCCGGCTTGGTTGGAACGACCTCCATGCGCCACGCTCCCATTTCATGACCTCGGGCGCGGGGGCTGATGGAATGGACCCCGTAGTTGCGGCCCATTGCTTCATTCCAACATTCCTTGCCTGGTCCACCTACGATGTCGACCCGCATGTCTCTTGGCAGGAGCGTGTGCACATTCAATCGCCCCTGATACGAGCCCGTTGGCGCCTGGCTGTTGCACACGATGGTGGTCGTGCGTCCATCGACCTTGGGCTCCTGCATGGTGTGCAGATACCAAGCCTTCTTGAATTCGGGCTTCGTGCTTTCAACGATATCATATACAGCGAATATGCACGGATATCTCTCGTCCCCCGTATTGAGCGTTGCCATCGCACGCGTGACCCGCTTGGCTTTGGACGGGTAGTAAGCGTTGGTGATGTCCCCGGCGATGTGACTGTATTGCGGCTTGACCGGATCAGGGCCGAAACCGTGGGCGGTCACCCGTCCCCAGTGCATTCTCTGCACTTCGGCCACACTGCGGGGATGGCTCCTCATGGGCTTGCGCTGTCCACCGTGGTCGTCGTCGGCCGTGGCGGGGTCGAAGATCATCAGGCCGTTGTGTGCGACCGTTTGCTGATGGTAGTTGGCCCAGTGCGGCGAACCATAGTCCGAGTCTCGGCTTCCCTGATACAAGCCCGTATCAAGGGCCAAGGGCCCGCGATGGTAGATTTGGAATGTACCGAAGTCGCGGTGCTGGTGATTCCCGAAATAATGCTCGCCGATGATCATGTACACCATGGCGTCGCCGCTATCGACGCCCATGTTCCAGCCGGTGCGAGCGATCATCGAGCCCATGGGATACCCGAAGAACTTGGTGAGCGGCAATTCGGAGAGCGGTCTGCGTTCGGCCCCGGCCGGGAGGAAGAGCAGATCGAACACCGATATGAGGTCACGATGCCATCGAGAGAATTCCTTCGACTCGGAATAGGAGAGCAGATACGGATCATCGTAATAGGCACTGGTCAGCCGAGCCCCCCAGTAGTGGCGGTAATAGACTCCCATCCAATCGGCACAATCGCCTCTCCTGAATCGCTTGGTGTCCGGCCGCAAAGAATACAGCAGTTGGTAAGGGACGAACTGCTGCTCGCGACTGAATACATCGTCCGCGCCGATGCGACGGAAGAGGCAACTCGTCAACTGATCGTGCCCGAAACGCGCCATGGCGTAGGTATCGCCCTGATGATGGCTATGGGCCGGATAAAGGAAATCGCGCGGCTCAATGAAAGTATCGAAGAACATGCGAGCGGACACGGCATACATTTCCGGGTCTTCATCATGGACGGCAAGCCCGGCCGGCAGGAGATTGCCCATGATCCAGCCTTCGCAATCGTGACCCACGACCGGATTCCTCGGTTGGGGTGGATAGCCGCGGTTGTGATCTCGGGCAATGAAGCGCTTGAATGCTTCGATGTAATCTCGCTTCTGAGCATCAGTCAGTAGGTCGTAGCACCAATCATAAGCACAAGCGGCCTGATGCATGTCGCTATGCAGGTACAAACCCTCGTGGTTGGATCGGATGCGCTGAAGGCCTTGTTCGAGAGCATCACGCCCGACTCTGTCATCGCCTATCACAAGGTAGACAAAGGCTCTGCACAGGGTGGCTTGCGATCCCTGGACGACTTGCCAGGCGTCACGGAATTCGGGCAACTCGAGTTTGGCCTTGACGGCGGGCAGATCGCTGGGACGCACATACACGCGCGGATGGCCTTCCGGCACGGGCGGTATCTCGGTTCTCTTGCTCTGGCCGTGCGCCGCCAGATTGCACAACAAGAGACCCAGGAATGTGGTGATTCCGACCCATCTGCAGACAGCATTCGCCATTGAACTCAAACCCTCAGTACCAAAGACCCTCATTCCTCCGATCGCGTGCAGGAAACCAGGGCCGCTATTTCCTGTGCGGTGCATTCGGTTGTTCTGCGATCATTTCCTGGCTTGGACGTCTTCCAGCCATTCCTCGTGGAGCGCCCGCAAGCGTTTGACCATAGTGGGTCGCTCGTTGATGTAGTTCTGCTTCTCGGGCTCGGGATCGGCCAGGTTGCCCAGGAAACTGCCCTTATGACCCGTGCCGATCAACTTCCAGTCGCCCTCGCGAACCGCCCACTTGTTGCCCCACTGCCAGTGCAAGACCCTGTGGGGCGACTCCGCAGATCCCGACTTGATGACCGGCAAGAGACTTCTTCCATCGAGCCCCACGGTGGGCGGCGCAATCCGGCAAAGATCCAGGATAGTCGGCATCCAGTCCATGGCGGTTACCGCCTGGCCGCGTACGAGCCCTTTGGGAAACCCTGCCGGGTGGCTGATGATCGCCGGCACGCGAATGCCTCCCTCAAGAAACGTCCCTTTCTGGCCGCGCCATTTGCCCGTGTTGCCGCCCCCGCCGTTGGCGCCGTAGTTAACGCCTTCAGCCAGTCCGCTCGTATGGTTCTTCCCTCGGATGCGGTAGTTCTCCGCGGAATGTCCGTTGTCACTCATGAACACCACAATCGTGTTCGCCGTTAGTCCATGGTGGTCAAGCCGATCCATGATCCGGCCCATTCGCGCATCCGTTGTTGAGATCATCTTGGCGTAGGACCGGCGCGGCATCTTCATGTCCTGGTAGCGCTCGTCGAACTCTTCATCCGCCTGCTCAGGGTAGTGGGGAATATTGAATGCGACATACATGAAGAACGGATCGTCTTTGTTCTTGTCGATGTACTGCAACGCGCGTTCGGTGATCAGGTCTGGGAAGTACTGGCCCTTCGCGAATACTTCTCTCTTGCCCTCGTAGAGATCGTGGAATCCGTTGCCATGAAGGAAATGATGATTGTAGTTGTCAATGAAGCCGCCGCGCAGCCCGAAATACTCATCGAAACCCTGCTCAGTCGGACCATGGTCAGGATGAGCGCCGAGATGCCACTTGCCAAAGAGGGCCGTCTTGTAGCCGGCGCCGCGGAGTACTTCGGCGATGGTGACCTCCTCCCGAAACATGTTCCGGCCCTTCTCGTCCTTGGCATTGCCCTGCGTCCACGAATTCACGTTGGCACGCTGGGGGTAGCGGCCGGTCATCAACATCGCGCGGGCCGGGCAGCACACCTGATGGGCATAGGCCTGCGTAAAGCGAACGCCGTTTTTTGCCAGCGCGTCCATGGTCGGCGTGTAGAGATCCTTCGAACCATAGCAGTTGACATCCAGCGTCCCCTGGTCGTCGGTGAAGAAGATGACAACGTTGGGCTGACTGGACTTCTCCTGCTGCGCGGCGTCCGCGGAGACCGTGACAGTTTGTGACAGTGCCACCGTCGCCGCCACCGAGCCAATAGTCCTGAGGAATTGACGTCGCGTTTGCAGGGTCTTCATGTCGGTTCTCTCCTATCGGGCTCCGCCGCACCGGTCATCACCAGAAAGGCCTCTTGCGAAATCGAGCGACAGTATACTCATGGACCAGGTTCAGGGACAGAGAAATACGGGGCAGCACGCGTATTTCCCCTCTTGCGTTGACGGCGAAGAGCCTGATGGATAGGCTGACAGTTGTGGTACGGCTGACGAACGCAGTGTCTCCGATTCCCTCCCTCAGAGGCGAAGGATTCGGGCAGGATGGAAGGGCTTGGCATGATTGAGATGGACCGCCGTCGTTTTGTGAAGAGATCGGCTCTGGGAGTACTGGGTGTTGCACTAGGCGCGAGGATTTCCGAGGCAGCGATCGGCCCGGACAAGCGACCCAACATACTGTTCATCATGAGTGACGACCATACCTCGCAGGCCATCAGCGCCTATGGCGGCAGGCTCGCGAGGGTTTGCCCCACGCCCAACATCGACCGGCTCGCCCGCGAAGGGATGCTCTTTGAGAACTGCTTCGTCACCAACTCGATCTGCACGCCCAGTCGGTCCGCCATTATGACGGGGAAATACTCTCACAAGAATGGTGTGTACAAATTCACTGCCCTGGATCAGAGTCAGCCTACGTTGCCGAAGATCATGCAACGAGCTGGCTATCACACGTCTCTGATCGGGAAGTACCATTTGTACTCCAATCCAGTTGGGCTGGACTACTTCTCGGTCCTGCCGGGCCAGGGCGACTACCACAACCCGGAATTCATCAGGAAAGGCGATGAGCATCCCAGTGGTTGGGTCGGGCGAGGCAAGCGGACCGCGTACCAGGGACACTCATCCGATGTCATCGCCGATCAGGCTCTGGAGTACCTCAAGAACAGGCGGCCCGAAGACAAACCCTTCCTGTTCTTCTGTCACTTCAAGGCGCCGCATGACACGTGGGAATACGCCGGACGCTATCGTGATTTCCTCGAAGACGCTGAAATACCAGAACCGCCCAATCTCTTTGACGACTACGAAGGTCGTTCCGATATGCTAAGGGAGCAACTCCAGTACATCGGCAGTGACTGGGGCGACCATACCAATTTCGAAGAAGATACCGAGCACCTCAAGGGTCAAGCCAGGAAGAAGAAACAGTATCAACTCTACATAAAAAAGTACCTCAGATGCGTCAAGGGCGTTGATGACAACGTTGGGCGCATACTGGATTATCTGGATGAGTCCGGCCTGGCGGAGAACACCATCGTTATGTACACCGGAGATCAGGGATTCTTCCTGGGCGAGCATGGTCTGTACGACAAGCGCATCATGTACGAGGAGGCGCTTCGTATGCCCTTCCTCGTCAGGTGGCCCAGGCAGATCAAGCCCGGCGCGACCAGTAACGGTATGATTCTCAATGTGGATTTCGCTCCCACCATCATGGCGGCCGCCGGCGTCCAAACCCCGGCTGAGATGCAGGGCCGCAGCTTCCTTCCCCTGCTCAAGGGGAATCAGCCCTCGGACTGGCGCACGTCGATGTACTACCGCTATTACTATTCTCATTTTCACACGGAACCTCACTACGGGGTGAGAACCTACCGCCACAAACTCATCTATTTCGACCGGATCAAGCAGTGGGAGTTGTACGATCTCAGGATGGATCCCCGCGAAATGAACAATGTGTATGGCGATCCGGAATACCAGCGAGTCGTGAAGGAACTGAAGCGAGAACTCAAGCGTCTGCAGAGAGAGTTGGATGACGACCCGGCCGATATTGGCGACAAGCCCGGGCTCGGGGCTTTGGCTTCGAACCACTAGGGGCATGACGGCGTCGCGCAGAGCACGGCAGCCGCGGATGTTACGTCACTCCGAGGGTGTGTAACCGAGCCCGCCCCAGGCGGCGCGCTGGACGGCGTGGAGGTC
>JANQFY010000375.1 GCA_028277585.1 Sedimentisphaerales bacterium | reverse complement strand
CGCGCCCGGGGGGGCGGGAACCGGGGCGGCGATCGTGCAGGCCAGCGTCGTCGGCGCGTTGGCGTCGGGCGGTACGCCGGGCGCGGAGGATGGACTGTTGAAGAACAAGCTCAGGACGATCAGCGGAACCGCCAGCAACGTACACTCGAGCACCATGGGCGTGTAGTCGCCCAGACAGAAGTACCACGACTTCCGCGAGGCGAACTGCTGGAAGATGAGTATGACGATCACCACCAGCGGCGGCGCGACCCACGCAATCCGGTCGCTGGTCCCGAGTTGCTCCAGCAGGTGCTGAAGCCAGACGAACGCCACGACGCGCACCTGGGATTGATTCAGCACATCGGTGTTGATCAGAGCCGTGCCAAGCTCGTAGAAGATGATGAACGGCAACAGGAACACGATCGCATAGAGCGGCCGGCTCGTGCGCTCCAGATACGAATCGCGCGCGAAGTTGAGCCACTGCCCTGTCGCAGGACTCTTCTTCTTTTTCTTCTTCTGGCCGGCCATAGACTCAGGATCCATCCCTACAGTTTTTTGGTGCGGCCCGCACCGCCATTGTCGCCGGCCGTCACCGAGGTTTATGATTTGGCGAGTGTACTTCAAGCTGAATCAAATTACAATACCGTC
Organism: Sedimentisphaerales bacterium; assembly: GCA_028277585.1. Taxonomy (GTDB): domain Bacteria; phylum Planctomycetota; class Phycisphaerae; order Sedimentisphaerales; family Anaerobacaceae; genus Anaerobaca. Next base: position 5,221 of record JANQFY010000375.1, on the reverse strand, counting down.
CGCCTTGAGTTTATGTGACCTTGGCGTCGCCTGGGCGAACCTATTGAATGATCACGGAGTGACTACGTTCCATGCAGAAGACCCGCGAGCAGTTGCAGACCATCTACGACCTCCTCTTCGAACGATTCGGCCCTCAGCACTGGTGGCCCGGCCAGACGTGTTTCGAAATCATCGTCGGCGCGATCCTGACCCAGAACACCAACTGGACCAACGTCGAGAAGGCGATCGTCAATCTGCAACAGGCCGGATGCCTAGAGCCCGATAAGATCCATGAGATCGAGTCTGCCGAACTGGAGAAACTGATCCGTCCGGCCGGGTACTTCCGCCTCAAGACCAAGCGGCTCAAGAACTTCATGCAGTGGCTCTTCGACAACTATGGCGGAGATCTCGACGTGCTTGACCAAATCGAAACGCGTCGCTTGCGTGAGGAACTGCTCCGCGTCTCCGGGATCGGACCCGAAACGGCCGACTCGATTCTGCTCTATGCTTTCGGTCGCCCGGTCTTCGTCGTCGACGCCTACACCGCCCGCGTCGCCGTTCGCCACGAACTGATCGAGCCCGACATCGACTACGAGCAACTGCAATACCTCTTCGAAGCCAACCTCGAACCGGACGTCGCACGCTTCAATGAATTCCACGCCCTGCTCGTCTGCGTGGGCAAGGACTTCTGCAAGCCCAAACCCAAATGCGCCGGCTGCCCCCTCGAAGCCCTGCCCCATACCATCCCATGCGAGTACGACTGAGAGCCGGCTGATATCGCAGTTGTCATAGCGACGGGCCAGATGCTACAATACTCGCAGGAGTAATGAGGTCGGCCAGCCTCCAGGCTGAGTGCGAAGGAAGAATTCATGGGAATCGTTGACGACAAGAGGGATCAGATCGGTGGACTGTGTCGCCGACACGCGGTCAAGGAGTTGTACCTGTTTGGCTCGGCACTGCGCGACGATTTCGGACCCGACAGCGACATCGACCTGGCAGTCACCTTTTCGCGGGACGGCGTAGCGGGCAGCTTCGACCAGTATTTCGATTTCAAGAGCGCGTTGGAGTGCTTGCTGGGGCGCCCCATCGATCTCGTTTGCGCCCCCAGCATCCGAAACAGCATCCTGCGCCGCGAACTCGACGAGACCAAGAGGCTCATCTATGCGGCATGATCCCGCCAAACTCCGCGAGGACATCCTGCGCGCCGTAACCGAGATGGAGGCCTTCTGTCGAAACAAGACCTTCCGGGATTCCAGGAACGATCGCGGGCTGTAACTCATCGTCGAACGCGAACTCGAAATCATTGGCGAAGCACTCGCCCGACTACGGAGAGACCATCCGAAACACGCTGAACGGATTCACGATCTCGACAAGATCATCGGCCTGCGCAACATCTTGGCGCATGGCTACGAAATCCTCGAACACGAAATCCTGTGGGACATCGTGGAGAACAAGATCACCATTCTGAAGCAGGACATCCACGCGATGGGCTGACTCACCATCGCGACCGTCGCGTCACTCATTTGACCAGGCAGCGTTTCGTGGTGATGTGGCGCAGGATGGCGATGAAGATGAGCCAGCAGAGTGTCACGCAGCAGACGATGACCCAAGGCTGGGTCAGGAACGTCGAGAACTCTGTCCAGATCAGGACAAACGCCGCGATCAGGTAGCAGAGCGTCACCAGCACCGTGGTCGTTATGACGGGCCGACGGTACAACACCAACTGCGCCCCGGCCGCCAGGGGCAGATAGACCTGGACCGCATAGACCGCCTGCAGGCCGATCGAATGATACCGGGCCTTCAGGCCGTAGAACTCGAAATCGGGCATGAGCGGCGCCAGCAGGACCGACAGGAGCGAGATAGCCATGACGAACAACGTCAGCAGTCCGGCACCGGCGAACACCACCGCCAGCGTCGAGTAGAAGCGCTCCTTGCGTCCTCCGGCAAGCATCAGAACCGAGTATACCAGCGGCTGGGACGCATAGCCGGCCATGGCGATCAGGGGCAGGAAAAAGGCAGGCATGACCGCGACGCGCGGGCCCAGATAGCCTAGAAAGATCGCGAAGAACAGTAAGGGAAAGATCGCGTTCTTCCATTGGGAGAGCATGATGGCAAAAGAGTTGTAGAGCCCGCCCCAGACGAAGCGCATTGTCTCCAATGGCTGGCTCCCAGTCATCCGCGTGAGGAAGAAATGCTCAATCCACGGGCGCGGATGGTCTTTGAGCTTCTTCCAGGGCGCCGCCTCCCTTTGGCGCTGCGACTGGCGGATCTTCTCGCGATTGAAGCAGTCGATGAGCGCGACCCAGGGCGTCGAGCAGTGACGCCGGACCCGCTCGGCGTTGTTCAGATAGACCCAAGCGCCAGCCGCACAAGTCAGCCCCAGCCCGATAACGAAAAGCGGATGGAGCACAACGATCCGCTCCAAAGCAACGTGAAGCTTCAGCAGCGGGGCGGCAAACAGAATGACGACCAGCAGAACAACGAAGGCATTCGCCTGACGACAGCGGAAGGTCAACGTCGCACCGGCCAAATAGAAGATCCACCCCGCAAAGAACGCCGAGCACAGAACGAGCACTTGCAGGCCGAAGGGCTCACCTGGACCTGCGCCGAAGGGTAGACCCGGATAGGCGAGAAACAGCAACGAACTCAATGCGTTTGTCACGAGCCCGATGACGAAGATCACGCGTCGCACGCAGGGCCGATGCCCCGGCAAACAGAACGACATGGGCTTGCTCAGCGTCTCCATCTGCAGAACCATCGCCGCCATCCCGACCATGAACGCAAAAACGATCAGGCCAATGAACCGCCCCTCCAGCGTCGCCGTCGCTGGGTCATCTAACGCGATCGCAATACCGACCCAGACGAACAGCGCGAGCATCGGATACGCCAGCCAGAGCTCCCGCCGCTGATACAGGTGCCTCAGATTAGCCGTCAGAACAGACATCGTCCAACCTCCCAAACAACCAACAGAAGCCGCACACAACCATCGACGGCGCTGACACATGCCGCACCCAGCAGCGTGACAGTTGCCGAAACAAACACCGTCCCAACCGTCGCCCCAAGCCGCCCCCCCACACTACCGATCCCCAGCAAGTACACCGCGACATTCGCCAAACAAACAGACCCCAGCACGAGCCCGACCTGAGCCCAAGGCACACCAGCCTCCCCCACCGACCAGAGAAACCGAAACTGGTACAACAACTGAAGATGAACGATCAACACGTGCATTCCTATTCCCCGACACTTGCGTTGTGCCGTACGAGACACCCGCATATGCACACATGTCTCAGCGTTAGAATACTCATGTCTATCCTCCGCTGCGCCGGTTAGGCCGCACGAGGCAACCGCGTGCGCATACGTATCCGAGAACGCACAGGAAGACCACCCAGCCGAGGAGACAGAAACTTGCGAAAGCCAACATGCGCAGCTCCATCGGCCACCGGAGAACATTGAGAAGCAGACTCAGGGCCATGGTGATCACATATCCGCCCAGGAGAACGGAAGTCTTCTTCTCGATCCCCGCCGGCGCGTACCGACAGAATTGCCAGGCGCACGTCCAGGGCACGAGTGTACAGGCCAACCATGGGGAGAAGAGATGCAGGCCCAGAACGCCGGTTTCCACCCTGAGAGCGATGGCGACAATCACGGATAGACCCGCGACGAAGAGGGCGAGCATCACGAGCAACAGCGACACGACGAGGGCGGCGATGACCGTCCCATAGTATCGCTCTCGTCGCCCTCCCGAAGACAGCATGCTCGAGGTGGCCGGCAGGTCAAGAAGGACTGCGGCCAATCCCAGGGAAACGGCAAAAGCCTCGGCGAGTGACGTAGGCGCCATTACCAGTATAAGCACTTCCACGAGGGCCGCCGCCAACACCCATCTCCAGTAGGAGAGGACCAGGCCAAACGTCCGGAACGAACTCGCCCAGATATAGCGGCGCAATCCCAAGTGGCGATACCGCTTGGCCCTCCTCAGCAGCCAGTTGCCGGCCCGGGAAGGAGTGGCCCGCCAGAGACGGACCGGCGTCCGTCGGGCCATCGCCTCTTCAATCGTCATTCGGTGGGCACGGACGATCTGATGCGCGTCAGAGAGGCCATACCAGGCAAGAATGCCGCCCCCCACGCATGTCAGAATCGCAATGGGCCAGATGAGCCAGGGCGATAGGACCGTAGCCCCTATCGCAACCAAGACGCCCACGGCACCGCAAGTCGACAGGAGCACCTTGACAACCGGCGTCATGGCGGCGAGAAGCAAGTGCGATCCCGGCCCCAACAAAGCAACCACGAACCCGATCCAATACCCCAGGAAGGCGCACCATCCTGCGAATGGCCAGGTCAGATCGTTCGCCATGATCAGAACGGCGAACGTGCCGAATACGAGACCGCCGCGCACGGCATCGGTGAGAGCCATTATCCGCAGCCAATCTCGGTAGCCGGGCAGACAGAAGAACGACGGGTTGCCAACAATATTAGACTGGGAATCTGACAATCCGGGCATCGTCAGAAGAGCGAACGCGAAGCATAGCCTCAGGTTCCACTGGCCGATGATGTACACCAGAACCACGAACCACAGGAGCATTAGAGGCAAGACAGCCCTGCTCCGCAGCAGAGCCAGCTTCCAGTTTGTCCAGATGATGCTCATGGTCTCCCTCGGTGTTGCTAGGCGACGACGACTCGGTAGATGTCTTCCAGGGGCAGGGGTTGGATTTCGGCCTGGCAGTTGATCTTGGTCGCGGCCGCTTCGATCTGTTCGGGCGTCAGGTCCGCGACGGTCAGTGTCGCGGCCGACTGGTTGCGCTGGCATTCAAGGACATTAGCGAAGTCCAGGGATTCGGGTAGCGGGCCGCTCAAGGCGGTCAGGCGGACGCGGCCGTACTTCTCGCGCAGTGCGTCGAAGCTGGCGTCGGTGACGATCGAGCCGGCCTTCATGATCAGCGTGTGATCGATCACTTTCTCGACGTCGCTGAGAATGTGCGAGGAGATCACGATCGTACGGTTCTGGTCCTGGATCAGGTGCAGAAGCAGATCGAGGAACTGAGCGCGGGCCAGCGGGTCGAGCGCCGCGGCCGGCTCGTCGAGGATCAGCAGTTCCGGCTCGAAACAGACGGCGATCAGGATCGCCAACCGCTGCCTCTGACCCGGCGAGAGCGAGCCGACCCGGGCCTTGAGCGAGATCTCGTACTCACGGACGAGCCGCGCCTCCAGACCCGTGTTCCAGTTCGGGTAATACACGCTGACGTAG
>JANQFY010000287.1 GCA_028277585.1 Sedimentisphaerales bacterium | reverse complement strand
GGCAAGATCGATATCTGCGTCATCGGTCCCGGCGCCGGCTGGCACGCCGAGCCGATCGAAGCACTCGATTCGGCCGGCGCTCTCGACGACGCTCAGAATGAGTTGGCGCCGATCTACTACCTCATGCCCCTCGTCTTACCCGGCATGTACGAGCGGCGCTGGGGACGCGTGATCACGATCGCATTGACGCCGCCCTTCAACTCCCCCGCCTACGCGTACAACGCCGCCAAGGCGGCGCGGGTCCAGGCGACGCTGCTGGCGCGTGACGCGGCGTGGGCCCAGGGTGTCACCGTCAACACGATCGGCCCCGGCCCGGTCGCGCCGCTCGAGACGCTGGAGCAAGCCATCGAGCAGTACCAACATGGACCGAGCTGGGAGAGCCGCGTCACGGCGTCCCCTCAGGACATCGCCGAGGGCGTCGCCTTCCTCTGCTCGGACGCAGGCGACTACATCTCCGGCGCCGTGTTGCCCTACCTGTATCGCGACTCGAATGGGGAAGGCTGAGATGAGACGTTTCGCAGGTATCCTCTTGATGGGCCTGGCCATCATGGTTGCTGGAGCAACAGTGATCTGGGTCGTGGGGGCAATCGCCGGGACCCCGGCCGATGCGAGTGAGGACCAGCGCACCGCCCGCGATGCGTGCGTCCTGTTCGCCGGCGCCATGCTGGCCGTGGAGGTTGTCCTCTTTCTGGTTGGACGAGCGCTGTACCGGCGGCAGACCGACGGAGCGCCGCCGCAAACGAAGCATGCTCCCCGCCGTCGCTGGCTCCTGGTCCCTTATCTGACGGGAAGTCTGGGCATTGGCGCTCTGGCGGCGTTTCTGCCCCGAAGCGTCTGGCAAAACCTTGGGCCGGCGGGCCTGCTGATCTGCCAGCCGCACATTCTCGTGCAACTCATCGGCGGCGGTCTTCTTGGCATCAAACTCAGTGGAGACGGCATGACGAACATCGTCACCGTCGCCGCCAACCTCATCTATTTCCCGATCCTGCTCTATCCCCTCTACCGCCTCCTCACCTTGGACAGGGAAGCTCAACCACAAACATACACGCTCATGCGAATCACGCTGGGCCTGTTCCTCGGCGCGCACATCCTCATCGCCCTCTTCCTGCTCATCATCTCGCAAGCCTAGGGCAGCCCCCTCGCCAATTGAACGCTTGATTTCCTCCCCGGGTTGTGTGACAATTCTGATCATGATGTCACGATGGCGCAACAACCTGTTATGGCTTTGCCTGCTGGCGTTGGCGATCCCGGCCGGCGCGGAGGACTGGTGCGAGGCGGCGAAAGTCGATTTCGATCTCGACGTGTTCGGGAGCCGCCTGAAGCGCGACGCGAAGGCGACGTTCTTCAACGCCGACAACCTGGCCGCCCTGGGCTGGGCCGGGCTCGCGAGCGTCGCGATGGCCAATGGCAACATCGATGACGACGTGGCGGACCACTTCGACGACCACCATGTCTTCACCGGCTTCAGCGATGAGGCGTTCAACATGATCGGCCAGCCGGTCTGTCACTTCGCCGGCGCGGCGCTGTGGTATGCCCTCAGCGCCGAGAACGACAACGACGTGGGTCGCCAGCGGGCCGTGACCATGCTCTCGGCGCTGACGATCAACGCGGCCGTGACCGGCGGGCTCAAGGCGATCCGCCAGGACGACCAGCCCGACGGCGACGTCTGGGCCTGGCCCAGTGGGCACACCTCCAGTTCGTTCACCGTCGCGTCCGTCCTGCACGAGTTCTATGGTTTGAAGGTCGGCCTGCCGGCTTACGTCGTCGCGGGCGCCGTCGGCTACCGCATGATAGACGACGGGGACCACTGGGCCAGCGATGTGCTTTTCGGCGCCACGCTCGGCTGGATCGTCGGGCACACGGTCGCCCGCAACCATGAAGGCCCCCAGATTGCCGGCTTCGAGGTGAGTCCCTACTACGGCACGCGCGAGCGCCGTGTGGTGGGCGTTAACCTGACGAGGCACTTCTAGGCAACTTCCGCGCGGCTCCCCTGCCCGAACGCGCCCTGACTATGACCCGCCGCCGTTGGCTTCCCAGACATCCCGCTTGACCACCCAGCCGCCGGGTCGGTACGGTTCCTGGGCGTCCTCCGGGACCCAGAGCTTGTCCTTGCGCCAACTCTCGACGTGCCCGTCATAGAACGCCAGGTTGGCCGACTCGTTGTGCCGATACATGGTGGGTCCGCTGCAACCGGCCTGCTTGTACTCGTTCACCGTCCCGTCCTGGCCCAGCACGTCCCAGCCGGCGATGTAATTCGCGCCGCTCCACTTGCTCCACCAGTCGTGGGCCTCGTTGAAATGCAGCTTGTTCGCCGGCTGCTTGATGGTGGACATCTTGTAACCCAGCACGTCCATGTCCATAGTCGCGGCCCAGGAGGGTTGGCCGATCGAGGGAAACCAGTCTTCGATGTTATAGCCATAGCTGACGAGCGTCCCGCCGGTGGTCCCCTGCTCGACGTTGTACGCGTGCGCCCAGGCCTCCTGGCGATCACTCGGGCACTTGTACTTCTTGGGCGTTTGCACGATCGACTGGTCCGGCGTATCTTCGGCGCCTTCGTAGCCGATGTAGGTGCGGTACTTTGCATTCCCGGTCCACAGCGTGTTCCCACGCCGGGTCGTCATGCGACAGGGCACGCCCCAGTCGTCGTTGTTGGTCGCGTAGAGACCGTTGGCCAGCGCCAGGCTGTGCAGGTTGTTCGCGCAGACCATCTTGCGACCCTGGTCCCGCGCCAGATTCAGAGCGGGCATGAGGATCGCCATCAGGATAGCGATCACGGCGATCACGACGAGTAGCTCAATCAGTGTGAATCCAACTCGTTTCATCGTGCGGCTCCGTGTGCGATGTCATCGGCGGAACGCTCAGCGACCCGATCTGAGACGTCCTCCCGATCGTCCAGAGGTGCTTCGGTTGACCCATCTCTATGATACCCGTTTTCGGGGTCGAATCTCAAGAGTGCGCCGGAGCATTCGCTCGGAATCGGTGCACTTCATGTTTGTAGGTAGGGCCATGGTCATAGGCTCTGTCATTCCCGCGCAGGCGGGAATCCAGACATAGGAGGTGCTCTCATCGTTGCTGGTCGTATTGGCCGCCAGGCCAACCGGACGCGAGTCTCTGGATTCCTGCCCATTCGGCTACGCTCAGGGCAAGCTCTGCGCAGGAATGACAGACGCGGGCGCGGGCACAGAGGAGCCAGCTACCCACAAACGTGAAGTGCGTCCGCCTGGAATTCGGGGGTGGCAGCCTTGCGTTCGGACCTCTCCTGGGCGACAATGTGGTTTTTTCGGGTATCGCAACGTTCTTCGGAGGTCTATAGACATGACTCGACTGGCAACCTTCCTCGTCCTCATCCCGGTAGCAGCCATCTCGCCCGCTGTGTGCGCCTTCCCGCAATCATCCGGGGACATTCAGGCCAAGGACCTGCGCTGTGAGTACCGCCGTGACCCGCTGGGCATCGATGTGACTCAGCCGCGTCTGAGTTGGAAACTGCACTCTCAAGAACGCGGTCAGAAACAGACGGCCTATCAGATCCTGGTCGCCACCGATCGCGAACTACTGGCGGACAATCGTGCCGACCTGTGGGATACGGGCAAGATCGATTCGAATCAGTCCATCCAGATCCCGTACGCGGGCGAGCCCCCGCAATCCCGCACGCGGTGCTATTGGAAAGTGCGCGTCTGGGACAAGGACGGTAAGCCCAGCGCCTTCAGTGACGTTGCAGTGTGGGAGATGGGCCTGCTCGAAGCGAATGACTGGCAAGCCCAGTGGATCAACGACGGCAAGGCCAATCCGAAGAAGGACGAGGACTTCTACCAAGATGATCCCGCCCCGCTGTTTCGCAAGCCGTTCGCGTTGCCGGGCACGATCAAGACGGCGCGACTCTATATCACGGGGCTGGGCTATTACGAAGCCTACCTCAACGGGCAACGGATCGGCGAGACCGTGCTGGACCCTGCCTGGACGGTCTATTCGAAGCGCGTCTTCTACAGCACGTACGATGTCACCGACCTGTTGCGCGGCGGCTCCAACTGTCTGGGCGTGACGCTGGGCAACGGCTGGTACAACCCCCTGCCCCTGCGCATGTGGGGTCAACGGAATATCCGCAAGCACCTGGCCGTCGGTCGACCCCGCTGCATCGCCCAACTGGAAATCGAACTGACGGATGGAACGCGCAAGACGATCGTCACCGACGAGAGCTGGAAGGTCACGGCGGGCCCCTTGCGGCGCAACAGCATCTATCTGGGCGAAGTGTACGACGCCCGCGCGGAGGTTCCCAACTGGAATCAGCCGGCGTGCGATGACTCGGACTGGGCGCACGCTGCGATCGCCCCGGAACCGCTCGGCGCTCTGCAAGCTCAACCTTTGCCACCCATCAAAGCCACGGCGGTCCTGAAACCCGTCAAGATCACTGAGCCTCAGGAAGGCGTGTACATCTTCGATATGGGTCAGAACTTCTCGGGTTGGGTCCGACTGGCGCTGGACGCCCCCCGAGGCACTTCGATCACGCTGCGTTTCGGTGAACTGCTGCACGCCAACGGAACGCTCAACCCCATGACCAGCGTCTGTGGGCAGATCAAGGGGACGCGCAAAGACGCCCAGGGCAGGAAGGTCTCGGTCGGCGGGCCCGGCGCCCCGCCCATCGCGTGGCAAGCCGACACCTACATCGCCAAAGGCGGAGGGCCCGAGACCTACACGCCGCGCTTCACGTTCCACGCCTTCCGGTACGTCGAAGTCACCGGCTTGCCCACGACGCCGTCGCGCGAGATGATGACGGGCGTGCGCCTGAACACGGACGTGGCTGAGGTCGGCACGTTCGCATGCTCCAACGAAAGGCTCAACCGCATTCAGACCATGTGCCGCTGGACGTTCCTGAGCAACATCTTCGCGGTGCAATCCGACTGCCCTCACCGGGAGCGTTTCGGCTACGGCGGCGATCTCGTCACGACCTGCGACACGTTCATGCTGAACTACGACATGGCGTCCTTCTACACCAAGGCTGTGCTGGACTGGCACGACAGCGCCCTTCCCGACGGCATGCTCACCGACACCGCCCCGTTCGTGGGGATCCAGTACTGCGGGGTCGGATGGGCGATGGCTCACCCCCTGCTGCTGCAGCAACTCCATCAATACTATGGCGATCAGCGTCTCATCGAAGCGCAGTACCCCACCGCCAAACGGTGGTTCGATCTCGTCGCCAAGCAGAACCCGGACCACATCATCAAGAAGGGGCTCAGCGACCACGAGGCGCTGGCCGCGGCGCCGGCGCCGGAGATGGTGACGCCGCTCTATTGCGAAAGCGCCCGGCTGCTGGCTCGCCTGGCGCATCTGCTTGGCCGCGAGCGCGAATCGCAGGCGTACAGCGACCGCGCCGAAGCGATCCGGCAAGCCTATGCGAAGCGATTCCTCAAGGGCGACGGTGGTCGCGTCCCGCCCGGCACGCAAGCCAGTCAGTCGTTCGCCCTGCAATTGCAGATGATCGACAAAGGGGACATCGGGAAGCACACAGGGGCGCTGCAATACCTCATCGATGATATCGTCAAGCGCAACAAGGGGCGTCTGACGACCGGTATCTTCGGAACGCGGTACATGCTCGAAGTGCTCTCGCGCCACAACCACGCGGCACTGGCGTACGATCTGGTCAACCACGACGAGTTCCCCGGGTGGGGCTACATGCTGGCCAACGGCGCGACCACACTGTGGGAGCACTGGGCGTTGAGTGAGAACACGTTCTCGCACAACCACCCGATGTTCGGCTCGGTCAGCCAGTGGTTCTTCAACTGGCTGGGCGGCATCCAGCCGGACCCGAAAGCCGTGGGCTTCGATCGCGTTGTCATTCGTCCCCAGATCGTCAGCGACCTGAAATGGGTGCGGTGCCAATACGATTCGATGCGCGGCCCGATCGTCAGCAACTGGCGCCGGGACAACGACACGTTGCACCTGGATGTGACGATCCCCGCCAATGTGACAGCGAGGGTTTATCTTCCGACGACGAATGCAGCCGGCATCACCGAATCAGGCAAGCCTCTCAGTCAGGCGCCGGGCGTTCGTCAGATCGGGCGGGAAGGCAACACCGTCGTCGTCGAAATCCAGTCGGGTCGTTACACCTTCGTTGCCCAGGACATAGTTGTCGCACCGCCGGCGATCGCGCGATAGAATGGGACGGCGGAATCGGAATGTCAACGATCCATGGAACGATAGACGAAGGAGGATGGATATGACTCGCCTGATGCTGATTGCTCTTGTGCCAATCGCTATTGCTTCGACGGCGACCGCCGGGTTGCCCTCGCTGCGCAGCGATCTGCGCGTCGCCAACCTCACCTGCGAATACCGTTGTGACCCGCTGGGCATTGACGTGGTCAAACCGCGTTTGAGCTGGAAACTGCATTCTCGCTGGCGGGGCCAGAAACAGACGGCCTATCAGATCCTGGTCGCCACCACGCGCGACCTGCTCGACGACGATCGCGCGGACCTCTGGAATACGGGCAAGATCGACTCCGACCAGTCGACGTTCATCGAATACGCGGGCAAGCCCTTGACGTCACGCGTGACATGCTATTGGAAGGTGCGCGTCTGGGACAAGGAAGGCAAGCCCAGCCCGTTCAGTGATATCGCGGTCTGGGAGATGGGATTGCTCGAAGCGAGCGACTGGAAAGGTCAGTGGCTGACCGCCCCGACCAAAGAGAGCGAGGCCGCCCCGCTGTTTCGCAAAGGGTTCGTCCTCTCCAAGCCCGTCCGGGCCGCGCGCGTCTACATCTGTGGATTGGGCTACTACGAACTGCGCCTGAACGGCGCCAAGGTGGGCGATCACGTGCTGGATCCGGCGTTCACCCGTTACGACCGGCGGGCCCTGTACGTCACGTACGATGTCACCGAGCAGTTGGAGAAGGGCTTCAACGCCCTGGGCGTGGCGCTGGCGGGCGGATGGTACGACATGCCCACACGGGCCGCGTGGGACTTCGACAAAGCAGCCTGGCGCGCCCGACCCACCCTGCGGTGCCAACTCGAACTGACGTTTGCCGATGGTTCGACGCGTACGATCGCCAGCGACAAGACCTGGCGCGTCGCGCCGGGGCCGCTGACCTATCACAGCATTCGCAAGGGGCAGATTTACGACGCCCGCACCGAGATCCCGGGCTGGGACGAGCCGGAGTTCCGCGACGCCGACTGGCCCTTCGCCAAAGTCGGCGCCGGCCCGAAAGGCCAACTGACCGCCCAGATGCAAGAGCCGATCAAGGTCACGCAGACGCTCGAGCCGGTCCGCATCACCGAGCCGAAACGGGGCATCTACGTGTTCGATCTGGGTCAGAACATCGCCGGCTGGGTGCGGATCAAAGTCTCGGGGCCGGCCGGCACGAAGGTCGTGCTCAAGTACGCCGAGCGGCTCAAGGATGACGGGAATATCGATCAGG